>NZ_JBEOYU010000004.1:45093-241086 GCF_040297265.1 Streptomyces sp. NPDC001832 | reverse complement strand
GTTGATAGGCCAGATGTGGAAGCCCGGTAACGGGTGGAGCTGACTGGTACTAATAGGCCGAGGGCTTGTCCTCAGTTGCTCGCGTCCACTGTGTTTGTTCTGAAATTACGAACGGCCGTGTTTGTTCCGGTGTTGGTTAATTTCATAGTGTTTCGGTGGTCATTGCGTTAGGGAAACGCCCGGTTACATTCCGAACCCGGAAGCTAAGCCTTTCAGCGCCGATGGTACTGCAGGGGGGACCCTGTGGGAGAGTAGGACGCCGCCGGACTCCTTTTACGGGAAAGCCCCGTGCCCTTGTGGCACGGGGCTTTCCTGCGTTCACCCCTCTTTTCAGGCGGGCGCGGGGCGGTCGGGGGCCGTGAATGTTGTTTGCGCAGGTCGGGAGGGCGGGGCAGGATCGGCGGATGGAACATGTGATTCGAGCCGTACACGCCGATGAATGGCCCCTGGTCAAGGAGCTGCGGCTGGCTGCCCTGCAGGACCCAGCCGCGCCGATGGCCTTTCTGGAGACGTACGCGCAGAGCGCGGCACAGCCCGATGCGTTCTGGCAGGACCGGGCGCTCGGCGCGTCCGAGGCCGGGAGTGGTGAAGTGCGGCAGTTCGTCGCCGTTGCGCCCGGCGGGCGGTGGGACGGCAGCGTCACCGTGCTGATCGAGCGGCCGGACGCGGACGTGCGGTTCGGGGAGGCGGCCGACGTTCATCAGGCGCATGTGGTCGGTGTGTTCGTACGGCCTGAGGCGCGGGGTGAGGGCCTGGCCGAGGAGCTGTTCCGGGCCGGGACGGACTGGGCGTGGTCGCTGGTGGAGCCGCGGATCGAGCGGGTGCGGCTGTATGTGCACGAGGACAACGCGCGGGCTGCGGCGCTCTATCGGCGGATCGGGTTTGCGGCCACCGGGGAGTCGGTGCCTGTGCCGAGCGACCCGTCCGCGCGGGAGCTGGAGTATGCGGTGGGGCGGCCGGTGTAGGTGTGGGGCGCCGGGTTTGCCCGGCTAAGGGTTGTCCCGTAAGGACAGCCCTTAGTGCCGCGAGCTTGTGAGGTCTTGGGGCCAGCGGGCGCGGGCCTGTTCCTCGGAGCGGAGGAGGGCCAGGGTCGGCAGGCCCAGGGCCTGGCTGGTCGACAGCAGCTCCGGGAGACCGGGGAGGGGGGCGACCGCGGCGACGTCGTCGAGTACGAGCGTCATTGGTGGGTCGAGCCGACCGTCGGTTGACCGTGCGGCCAAGCGGCGGCCGTGCTCGACCACGTGCGAGGCGAGCGCTGTGAGCAGGGGCATTGCTCCGGGGCCCGAGCGGGGATCCTCGATCGGTTCGCCCATCACATAAAGGGTGCCCCCCTCGTTGGCAAAAGATTCCAGCGCGAGCGAATCGGCCCGGTTCGGTGTGCATGCCTCGCGAATGTGGACCGAGGACAGCGCGGTGAAGGCCCGTACTACCAACTCCTGTGCCATCTCCCGGCGTTCGGGGTGGGCGGTGAGTGTGGATTCCAGCACGCCGGCGAGTCCGGAGGCCGCTTTGGGGTGGGTACGGAGCAGGCGCACCGGTTCGTGGGCGCTGCCGCCGAGGGCCCAGCGGTGGACCTGGCGGAAGGGGCGGCCGTCGATGGCGGCGGCGTGCAGCCAGCACTTCAGGAGGGTTTCCGCGGTGTCGGCCGTCGTCGTGTCGATACGGGCCTGCGGCCGGACCGGGGCGAGTAGTGCGGCGGAGCGGGCGGCGGCCGTGTCGGGCTGTTCGCAGCCGGCTGTGGGGGACCAGTGAAGGCGGGCCGGGGTGTCGCAGAGGTGCCCCGGGTCGTAGACGAGGACCGGGCCGAGCTTGGCGCGGGCATCCTTCGTCTCGGCCCAGACGGTGGGGTCGGAGGTGACGACGAGCGCGGGCCCGTCGGCCTCCTGGACCGTCTGGAGGACGGTGGGGCGGCGGGTGGCGGCCGGTCCGTAGACGACGAGGGGGACGTGGGGGGAGAGGATCGTGGGGAGGACGGCCTCGGGCGGTGTGTGCTCCAGGGGGACGGGTGCGGGAACGGGGAGGGGGACGGCGACGGGTCCGGGTGCGGGCACGGGTGCGGGTTCCGGGGAATGGGCCGCAGGTTGCGGCTCCGGATCCGGCCCCGGAGTCGGAGCCGGCTTCGACCCCGGCTTCGGCTCGGTCCGCGATGGGTTCTGGGCCTTGGGCCGGGGTTCCTGCCACTGGGAGCGTACGGGCCCGTCGCCGTCCCCGTACCGTTCGCTTCTGTGCCGTGCCCGTACCATCCGCCAGCGGGTCACCACCCCTATCACGAAGACCGTCAGCACCATCAGCGCCATCAGTTCGCCTATGAACAGGCCCCAGAACAGCCCGTACCCGGAGAGCTCGCCCGCCGGGGTGTCGGGCCAGGCGGCCGGGAGGTCGTGCGGCGTGGTGACGAGTTGCCGCATCGCCAGGGGGGTCTGGGCGAGGGTGACCCCCTCCGGCCAGGCGCCGTGCGCGAACAGTCCGGCCAGGCCGGTGGCCGTCCATGCCAGCAGCGTCAGCCCGAGCAGAAAGGCCAGCAGGCCGATCAGCAGACCGTCCGGGATGCCTCCGCTGCCGCCGGTACGAACCTCGCCGCGCCCCGCCATGTCATGCCACCGTTGACTCGGACGACTCGTTCAGTCGTTGCTGGTGCTCGATGCGTGCCGCGCGCTGCTCGGCCTCCAGGTCGGCGGCGCGTACGTCCTCCGGAAGGAGTTCTGCCGCGGAGGACTCGGTCATCGCGCGGTCGGTGAAGACCAGGGGGCGTTCCGCCTCGGTGATCAGGTGTTTGACCACCTGGACGTTGCCGTTGACGTCCCAGACCGCGATGCCGGGGGTGAGGGTCGGGATGATCTCGACCGCCCATCGGGGCAGGCCGAGCACCCGTCCTGTCGCTCTGGCCTCGTCGGCCTTCTGGGCGTAGATCGTGCGGGTCGAGGCCATCTTGAGGATCGCCGCGGCCTCGCGGGCCGCCGCTCCGTCGACGACATCGCTCAGGTGGTGGACGACGGCCACGAAGGACAGGCCCAGTCGTCGCCCGAACTTCAGCAGGCGCTGGAAGAGTTGGGCCACGAAGGGCGAGTTGATGATGTGCCAGGCCTCCTCGACCAGGAAGATGCGTTTCTTCCGGTCGGGCCTGATCCAGGTGTGTTCCAGCCAGACGCCGACGATCGCCATCAGGATCGGCATCGCGATCGAGTTCCGGTCGATGTGCGAGAGGTCGAAGACGATCAGTGGGGCGTCGAGGTCGATGCCCGCACTTGTCGGTCCGTCGAACATGCCGCGCAGGTCACCGTCGACCAGGCGGTCCAGGACGAGGGCGACATCGAGGCCCCACGCCCGTACGTCATCTATGTCGACGTTCATCGCCTCGGCGGACTCGGACTCCGGGTGGCGCAGCTGGTCGACGATGTCGGTCAGGACCGGCTGCCGGTCGGTGATCGTCTCGTTGACGTACGCGTGGGCGACCTTCAGTGCGAAGCCGGACCGTTCGTCCAGGCCATGCCCCATGGCGACCTCGATGATCGTACGGAGCAGGGCGAGCTGGCCGGTCGTGGTGATCGAGGGGTCGAGCGGGTTGAGCCGGATGCCGCCGTTGAGTGCGGCGGTCGGGTCGAGTCGGATCGGGGTGAGGCCGAGCTCCTGGGCGATGAGGTTCCATTCGCCGACGCCGTCCTCGCCCTGTGCGTCCAGGACGACGACTTGGCGGTCGCGGAAGCGGAGCTGGCGGAGCACGTACGTCTTCTCCAGCGCGGACTTGCCGTTGCCGGACTCGCCGAGCACCAGCCAGTGCGGGGCGGGCAGCTGCTGTCCGTAGAGCTGGAAGGGGTCGTAGATGTAGCCCTTGCCGGAGTACACCTCACGGCCGATGATCACGCCGGAGTCGCCGAGGCCGGGGGCCGCGGTGGGCAGATAGACGGCCTGGGCCTGTCCGGTCGACGTACGGACGGGCAGCCTCGTCGTCTCCACCTTCCCGAAGAGGAAGGCGGTGAAGGCGTCCGACAGTGCGGACAGCGGATCTCGCATGGCGTGACCGACCTCCCTCTCGTTTCTCTCGGTCGTTTGCGGCTAGCGACGGATGCCGGTGGCGAACGGCAGGGTGTTCACGAAGGCGCGGTGGTGCTCGCGGTCGCACCACTCCAGCTTGAGATACGACTTTCCGGCCGAGGCCCGGATCGTCCGCTTGTCGCGGGCGAGGGACTCGGGCGAACGCGAGGACACGGTGATGTACCCCACCAGGTTCACTCCGGCCGCGCCGCTCGCGAGATCTTCACCCCGCTGGTCGAGCCGGCCGTGCGCGGCGATGTCGCGCGGGTCGACGGTGCGGTTCATCTTGGCCTGACGGCTGGCTTCCGCCTCGTCGTTGGTCTTCTCGGTGAGCATCCGCTCGATGGCGATCTCGGTGGGTTCGAGGTCCATGCAGACCGCGACCGTACGGATCACATCGGGTGTGTGGACGAGGAGCGGGGCCAGAAAGTTGACGCCGACGGGTGTCATCGGCCATTCCTTCACCCAGGCCGTGGAGTGGCACCAGGGCGCGCGGGTGACCGACTCGCGGGTCTTGGCCTGGAGGAACGTCGGCTCGACCGCGTCCAGTTCGGCCGGCCAGGCGTTGCGCTTGGTCATGGCCTGGATGTGGTCGATGGGGTGGTCGGGGTCGTACATCGAGTGCACGAGGGAGGCGAGCCGGCTCTGGCCGAGCGGCTGGCGTACCCGGATGTCGGCCTCGGCGAGGCGGGCGCAGATGTCGGTGAGCTCGCGCGCCATGACGACGGCGAGGCCCGCGTCCCGGTCCAGCTTGCGGCCGGCCGTGGGGCGGGCGGCGCGGGCCATGGCGTTGGCCTCGGCTGCCAGCTCACGGGTGTAGTGCATGCAGGCCACGAGGTAGGCGCGGTGCTGTTCGCTGGAGGTGGAGACCATGGACTGGAGCTGGTCGTAGGACTCCTGCAGCCAGCCCGGGGACTTCTTGTCGCCGCGCTGGGCGACGTCCTTGGCGTGGGCGTCCGGGTCGGCGGGGAGGGTGCGGGCCAGCATCTGAATGCGGGTCACGAAGCCGTCGCCATTGGCAACGTGTTTCAGCAGCGTGCCGAACCGGTCGACGAGCGCTTCCTGGTCCTCGCTGTCGCGCAGCCCGACGCCGGGGCCCTCGATCTCGATCGCGGCGGTTACGGTGCGGCGGTCGGCATGCAGGAGTACGGCGATCTCGTCCGGGCCGAAGGGGGCGGCGAGCCAGTTGATCCGGCCGATGCCGGGGGGTGGTCCGATCTCGACCTCGCGCCCGTCGGCGCCGACGCCCGCCTCCATGGCCGCCGAGCGGTAGGTCGCACCGCGGCGCAGGGTGCGCTTGTAGCTGCGGTTGATTTCGAACCACTTGTACAGGGTGCGGTGCTTGTACGGGAGGTAGACGATCGCGAGGGCGAGGAGGGGGAAGCCCGCGAGCAGCACGATCCGCGGGGCCAGGTACGGGACGAGCAGCCCGCTCATCATGCCGAAGAACGCACCGACGATGATCAGCGCGATCTCGCCGGTCTCGCGGTTCTTGCCGACGATCGCGTTCGGCCTGGCCCGGCCGATGAGATACGTACGGCGGGGCGCGATCGTGTGGGACTGAGTCGTCAACGCCCTCCACCTCCCGTGCTGTTGTTACCTGAACTGCCTGATCCGCCACCTCGGTGGGAGCGGCTGCCGTGAGGAGTGCCGGAGGTCGGTCCCGATCCGCTGCGGGGCGGAGGCGCGGCGGGGACGGATCCGCCGCCGGCTCCGCTTCCTCCGCCGGAGTTGCGGGAGCTGTGCGCGGCGACACCGCCGCTGATCGGGTTGGCGGGCCGTCCCCCGCCGCTGCCGCTGTCGCCGCCGTTCTGGCCGCTGCGGCTGCTGTGGGTCTTGATGCCCTGGGAGACGAGAGCGGCAGGGGAGCTGATCAAGGCTGCGGCCTGGGAGCCGTCGGTGGCCTGCTTACGGTTGGTGCGGGCGCCCTGGATCTCGTCGCCGAAGCCGGGGACGAAACGGTAGATCATCGCGGAGGCGAAGATCGCGAGCAGGATGATGGCGAGGCCGGAGACGACGGCGGAGAACGCGTTCGGCCCGTCGTCCGCGGAGAGCGCGCCGGCCAGCCCGAGCACGATGACGATGATCGGCTTCACCATGATCACCGCGATCATGATGCCCGCCCAGCGGCGCACGTGGCCCCACATGTTCTTGTCCACGAGCCCCGCGTAGACGACGGTGCCGAGGAGGGCGCCCACGTAGAGCAGGGCGGCGCGGATGACGAGCTCCAGGTAGAGGACGCCCGCGGCGAGGATCGAGACGAGCGAGACGACGATCAGCATGATCGGTCCGCCGCCGATGCCGGAGCCCTTCTTGAGCGCTTCGGAGAACGAGCCGAAGAAGACGTCGGCCTTGTTTCCCGTAGCCGAGGCGATCACGTCACTGACGCCGTCGGTGGCGGATACGACCACGTGGAGGACGAGCGGGGTGAAGGCAGAGGCGATGACAGTCAGCCAGAGGAATCCGACGGCTTCGGAGATCGCGGTGGTGAGCGGGACACCACGGATGGCGCGCTTGGCGACGGCGAACAGCCACAGGACGAGCGTGAGGACGGCGGAGGCCGCGAACACGATCGCGTACTGCTGCCGGAAGGCCTCGTTGGTGAAGTCGACGCTCGCGGTCTGCTCCACGGCCTCGCTGAGCTTGTCGACGATCCATGCAGCGGCGTCGGCGCAGCCGCGGGCGAGGGAGGAGAGGGGGTCCAGGGAGTTGTCGAGGGTGGAGGAGGGGGCGGTTTTGGGGGCGCCTGCGTCGCCGTTTTCGCAGTATTCCTTGGCAAGCCCGACGATGAGGTCGCACGCGTCGTCACTCTTGCTGGGAGCGGGCGTGGGTGTCGGTGAGGGGGCCGCGGCGGCTTGCGATGTCAGCAGGACCACCATGGCTGGCAGGCTGCTTACGACCGTTACGAGGGAGCGCGCACGTGGGCGGTGGCTATCGGGCATAGGTGAAGCCTCCGTATCCCTCGACCGCACCAGCGATCTCGTCCGCAGTTGATGCCCTGTTGTCGCCGTTAACCGGTGTGGGGCCTTCCGTCTGGCTCGACGACTCGACCTTCCAGTCGCCCCCGACCCATTTGAGCTTTTCCGAGATGGTGAACCATGTAGCGGTGACAGGCTTGGTGGAGCCCTGTCCGGCCATTCCGACGAGACCCGTGCACCAGACCTCAACGGTGGCTGTATCGCCGCTCTGTTCAACCACCTTCGTGCCGACTGGGACGGTCCGAGAAACGAAGGTCAGGCCACTGGGAGCGGTGCCGTCCTCGTTGAGGCCGACGTTCTTGAGGAAGCCCGGTGAGTAAGCCTTCGTCATGGCGGCCAGCAGGCTTTCCACGACGGCTGGGTCGTGGGTGGCCTGAACAATGCTCCGGCGTGTGTCCGCGTTGAACATCCCGACAGATCCCAGCGCCACCGCGTAGTTGGACGCCGCGCTCTGCGCCCCCTGCTCGTCATGGGCGAACCCCGACGGAATCGAACCGTTCTTCCCGGTCACCGGCTTCGTCCCCGTGGCCGCCGTGGACGACGAATCCGGCTTGCTTCCCGCATTCCCCGAGCCGCCGCCACTGGCTCCGCCACCGCCACCCATGTTCGCGAACGCGATAGCCGCGATCAGGAGGACGACCACGCCGACCACCGTGACGAGGGAGCGGGAGTTGCGGGCGGGGCGGCGGGGGGTGTTGTAGCCGTCGCCGCCCTCGCCGTCGGGGAAGCGGGTACGGGTCTGGCGCGTACCGCCGATGGTGCTGTATCCATCGTCCGTACGACCCGCGCCGCTGCCGTAGCCCTTCTCGTCGCCGAGACTCATGCCGCGTACGCCCCCTCAACCGTTTCCTGAACCAAGCAGCACGACGGTAGCCGTGCGGGTTTCCGCGTGGGCGCGGTGTGGTGACTCGACATCAGGGAGACGCAACCTCTGCGGCACGACGGGCGGATGGTGTTGGTTGGCGGTGGGCGGCACTGCCCCTGGCGTGGAATGACAGCCGGTCAGACGGCCATCCCGTAGACGATGGTGAACAGAGTTCCCAGCGATCCGATGATGAACACACCTGTCAGACCGGCGACGATCAGCCCCTTACCCTGTTCCGCGCTGAACGTGTCGCGCAGTGCCGTCGCGCCGATGCGCTGCTTTGCCGCACCCCAGACCGCGATGCCGAGGCAGAGCAGGATGGCGACGGCCATCACGACCTCGATCATTACGCGGGCTTCGTTGCCCAAGGTCCCGAACGGTCCCCAATTTGGGGCGATTCCGCCGATGATGGTGGTGATGTCGCCCTTTTCAGCTGCCAGGATCATGTAAGTCACCGCCCCTGTTGGGTAGTTCAATGCCCCTGTCACACGACACGGGTCGCTCTCTATCTTCGCTGATGAAACGGCTCTCGTATGACGGCTTGGCAGGTCTCTTTACCCGAATCTCGCACATTTGACCGGTCTGACTGCCCTGACCTGCGGATCGAATCGATGTATGACCGAATATGTATGGTTACTCTGTGTATCACGGAGGGTGACCCCGGGCAATGACTGTCATCCCGCCACCCTGGCCGAGACCTTTACGCAGCGCTGGTCAGCGCAGTGGCTGGTCAGAGCAGGGGGTGGCGTGGGACGGGTGGCCGGGGTGGTGTCGTCCAGGTCGGAGGCGGCCGAAAATCACACCAGGTGCCGTCGAAGGGAAACGTTCCGGCCTCGGCGAGCCGTGCGACCGAGGTGCCCTCGCTTCGGATGGCTGACGCCTCGTCGGCCGACCAGTAGGCCGGGTGGCCGGTCTTCTCGGCGAAGGACTGTTCGTCCTTCCACTGCCAGCTCCGGTCCGGCGCCACATTGATGTCGAGTTCGTGGTCGGTGATGTCGATGTCGTCGCCGTGGTGGACCCGGTGCTCCAGATTTACGTACCAGCCACGGAACCTCCGTCTGCGGCCGAAGAGCCAGAGCACGGAGTGCGCGGCACCGGTCGGCTGGTAGAAGAGCGCGCTGCCCATCGGCCACCGGTCGGCGACCACCGGGTATCCGCCGGCCGGGCGCTCGTGCGGAGCGATGTCCCGCAGATGCGCCCCGCGCGGAAGCTTTGTACGCCACATGGGCGTTCCGGTTTCCATCCATACCAGTTGGCCCCTGTCGGTGCGCTCGACGAGACGTACGGGCACCGAGGCGCTGAGATGGCCGCCGATGAAGAAGTTCCAGCGGAGTATCCGGCCCGGCTCGTGGTTCATGCCGTTGATCATGCCCGCGGTGGCGCGGTCGGACACGTGCTCGGGCATGTGGTTGGACACGCCGAGGCGGGCCGGTCTCCGTCAGGTCTGGGTGGCCGGGTTTTCGCCGTCGAGTTCGGCGAAGTGGTCGAACTCGCCGGCGAGGACGCCCTTGGTGAAGGCGTCCCATTTCACCTGGGTGGTTGTGACGATGTTGGTGGGGTCGCCGGTCTCGCGGAGGTATACGAGTTCGTCCGGGCCGAAGGCGATCTCGATCCAGGGGCCGGGGCCCTCCTCGCCTTCGGGGGCGGCGCGGATCCAGGTGAGGTCGGCGGGGATGTCAGTCATGGGGACGGCTCTCCTTGAGAGTGCGTACGAGGGCTGCCCACGCGGCGGGCGTGGTGCGGAGTATCGCTCCGGTGAGGTCGCCGCTCTCGGTGAGGCAGACCGTGCCGGGGACGGGTGCGGCTATGTGTACGCAGGAGTTGCCCTGGGCGCAGTACGAGGACTTCTGCCAGGCGGGAGCGGACATGGTGGGTTCCTTCACAGGTCGCGGGCGATGTTGCGGATGAAGTTCCTGGATGTGTCGCGGTCCAGCGCGGTGGCTTCCATGCGGCCGAGCAGCACGCGGTACTTCTCCAACTGGGCCTCGGCGTCGAGGAAAACGGGGCCGTGGGACTGATCCAGGTTGACGGTGTCGAGCTGCGGAACCGGTCCGAGGAAGTAGTAGATCGACTGACCCGACCCGGGAAAGGTTCCCGCGGAGAATGGGATCACCTGGAGAGTGATGTGCTCGCGTTCGCTCATGTCGAGAAGATGCTGAAGTTGCTTGCGGGTCACCGCCGGACCGCCGAACTGCATGCGCAACGCTGCCTCATGGACAACGGCCTGGTGTGGCGTGGGTGATTCCCTGAAGAGCACGGCCTGTCGTTTGATGCGGAACGAGATGCGGTGCTCGATGTCGGGAGGCGACAGTTCCGGCACGTCCTGGCGGAAGACTTCGCGCGCGTATTCCGCAGTCTGGAAGAGGCCGGGGATGTGAACGGTGACGGCTGTTCGCAACCGGCGGGCGTGGTGCTCGATCTCCGCCAGGTCGAGCAGCGGTGCGGGCAGAATCTCTCGGTACTCCTCCCACCAGCCGCGTGTGCGGTCGGAGGTCATGTGCCCCAGCGCGGCGACCACGTCCTTGTCGGCGCAGTCGTATTGGCCGGCCAGAGCGCGTAGGCGTGCCAGGCTCACGCCGATTCGTCCGGCCTCCATGTTGCTGATCTGGTTTTGCTTCACGCCCAGGAGTTGTCCGGCCTGGGTCGCAGTGAGTCCTGCGCGCTCACGGAGTTTGCGCAGCTCGCTGCCGAACCGAAGTTGACGAGCCGTTGGCTGACTTCTCACGGGTTCATTCGCCTCCTTGAGCGGCTGGTCACTCACAAGGGTGTCAGTCTATTGATTCACCAAGAATCGGTTAACACGTTAGCTGCCGGTCGCTACCTTGGATGCCAGGCCACCCGCCCGGAAGTACCCCGCTCGACGGAGCGGCCTCGTCACCGGGCAACCGGAAACCCATGATTCAACGTCCTTCTGTGAACGGAGACTTCTATGGCCAGTGCCACGGTAACCCCGCCCTGGACGTACACCCTCCAACTCCCGCAGGATCCCCGCGCCCCCGGCGTGGCCCGTGCCACCCTCCGCACCATCCTGCGCGTCCACGGCATGCGCGAACTCACCGAGACCGCCGAACTGCTGGCGAGCGAGCTGGTCACCAACGCCTATCTGCACTCCTCGGGGGCGTACTCCCTGCGCCTGCGCGACGCCGGACGCAGCCGCGTCCGGCTGAGCGTCTGGGACACCAACCCGCATATCCCCGCCCCGTTCCGATGGAGTGCCGAGGCCCCTGCGGAACTGGCCGAACGCGGGCGGGGGCTGTACCTCGTCACCCTCTATGCGGAGAGCTGGGGTGCGTACCCCATGCGGGGCGGGCTGCCGGGGCAGGGCGGGAAGCTGCTCTGGGTGGAGTGCGCATGGAAACCGGGGTGCCAGTGAGGTGATTTGTAACTGTGCGCAAGGAGACTGCTTGCTGCGATTGGGACCTGGCTGTGGACGGGGGCGGGTTCGGTTTTGCGGCAAGTCATACGAAATCGTATAGTCCGACACCGTGAAATCCGAAAGCGTGCCATCTGAGTGGTCGGCCCTGCTGGCGCTCCAGCGGGCCACCCACGCCACCCTCCAGGTGCTCGCCGCAGAGCTGGTCGACCTGGACCTGACCGCCTCCGAGATCAATGCGCTGGCCAACCTCGCCGACGGTCGCGGGCGAACCGTGTCAGAGCTGGGCGCGGCCGTGGGCACTCGCCCCACCACCCTGACCAGCGTTCTGGACCGCCTGGAACGGCGCGGCCACATCACCCGGGGCACCCGCCCGGGAGACCGCCGGGCGGTGCTCATCGAGCTCACATCCTCCGGACGCCTGGCAGCCGCCACGATCCGCCAGACCGTCACCGACCTGGAGCACCGCACGCTCGGCGACCTGCCCGCCGACGCGATCGCCGGCCTGCGCACCGCCCTGCAGGCCCTGACATCGGTGTCCTCATGACCACGCAGCAGCCCGGGACACTGACCCCAAGTGCGCCCACCTTCGAGACGTTGATGGCCGAGGTGATGGCGACCGCCGAGCGGTTCGGTCACCGGGAGCATGTCCACCTGACGTGGCTGGCCGTGCGACGGTGCGGCGTGCCCGCAGCAGTCGGCCTGGTCGGCGACGGCATCCAGCGCACCGCCCGTTACGCGGGCGCGCCCCAGAAGTACCACGCGACCATCAGCCGCGCCTGGGTGGAACTGGTTGGGCACCACGCCACCAAACCGGACGAGGGCGACTTCGCAACGTTCGCCGACCGCCACCCGGCGCTGCTCGACAAGCGCCTGCTGACCCGCTTCTACCGTCCGGCAACGCTGGCCGGCCCGCAGGCGAAGAACGGATGGGTCGAGCCCGACCTCGCCCCGTTCCCCTGGCAGGACGCCGACCAGTAGTACTCAGGACCCGCCAGCCCGTGTGCTCTCGTTCCGCACCCGGCACGCTTCCGTCCGCCGGTGGCCGGAAGCGGGCCGTGGCACGGGCCGAGGTGAGTGCGCCGGTCGCAGGCACGTCCGACGGCCGAGATGCCCGGGACACCCTAAGGGCTGTTGACGTGTTCGCAGGTGCCGGTGGATTTTCCGGCGATCTACGCGCAGACCAAGGACGGTTTCGGCGTCAGCCTCATCATCGGCTACAAGGGCCAAGCATTCTTCGAAGTCGATAGCCCCTGCGTAAAAGCGAGTCAGAAATCGCCGAATCCACCACCCCACCGAACAGCCCCGCCTACGAAGGTGTCTACCCGCTCCCCCGCCCCAACGTCCACTCCGACTTCTGGTCCGCTGGAGCTACCTGACGCCACGTCATAGCCGCCCAACAAGTCCATATCAGGCCAGTCGGTGGCGTAGGGGGCAGGCTGGCCACCTGGGACTTTGAGCCCTGCATTGGGCCCTGGGGCCCATGCCGCGCCCAGTGTTGGTGTGGTCGCATACAGAGACCGGGGGAACTGTCGCTGCGCCCACTCACAAAGCTGGGAGACTCGTCGTGTCTGGCATACGAGAATTAGCGGTTTCGGGTGGCGCCGACATAAACGCTGCCGAGGCCCGTCCAGTTGGACAGTCGTTGTCTCGCCCTCTGCAAGCGGTGCTGATTCTCGTCCGGTTGCTCTTCGCGGTCACTGTCTTGGGCGTGATCGACGCGCTGGTCGTGGCCTCGTCCGTCGATGCGGTGGATGGGCACCTTCTGGGCATGGTGCTGTACGCCGCACTGCCCGGTGTCACCGGATTCGTACTGTCGCTGTACATGCGGACGGGCGGCGTCTGGATCTGGCGCGGGCTTCTCGCCGTACATGTCTGGCTCACCTTCGGCGCCCTGGCGACCCTGGGGGAGAGCACCGGCGGACAGGGTGTGGCGCAACTGGTGATGCCGGTTGTCGTCGTCGTTCTGCTGTTCCGGCACAGCTCTCGCGAGTGGTTCGGGCTCAGCCCCGAACAGCGCGCAGAGTACCGGCCGTTCAGCATCGCGCGGATGATCAAGTGGCGTCGGGACGCCGGTCAGACCGCGATGGAGTACCTGGGCATGATCCTTGTGGTCGTGGCTCTCATCGGCGGGCTCGTAGCGACGGGAATCGGCGGGCAGTTGACCGGGGAGATCCGGAACGCGATCTGCCAACTGACCGGAAGCGCCTGCCCGCCACCCGATGTCGACGTGGTCGCCGGCAATGGCAACGGCGGCGGTACCTCGACCGGGGGCGGATCCGAATCCGCCGGCGGTGCGGGATCCGAGGGCTCGACCGTGACCGGGGGCACGGGGTCGGGTGGCTCGGACACATCCGGCGGCTCGGACACATCCGGAGGGTCCACCGCATCCGGCGGCTCGGATTCCGGTGGCTCCGCCTCGTCCGGCGGCTCCGGCGGCTCCGGCGGGTCCGGTGGCACAGACGGCACCAGCGGCTCCAACTCCTCCGGCGGCTCCGGCACCTCCGGCACTTCCGGCGGTTCCGATGGCTCGGCCAACGGCGGTTCTTCTACGCAGGTCGACGCGGGTAGACAAAACTCGAACCCGAACTCCTCCCGCCCCTCGGACGGCAATTTCCTCACCGGCGTCGTCGGCGACGACGGCCTGTGGGGCGACGTCAGCGGTGTCGTTGACACGATCTCCCACCCCGTCGACACCGCCAAGGGCATCGCCGACCAGTACGCCCAGGCCGCACGCGGCGCCGGCGACAAGTGGAACAAGGGCCACTACGTAGCCGCCGCCTGGGACATGACCAAGGCCTCCGGCGGGGGCGGCGGCGCGGTCGCCGGGCTGCCCGGCTCCGGTTCGCGGGTAGAGGCAGCGGTACGGGACGCGGAGCGCCGCTATCTCAACGACCGGATCCCGCGCAATGCGACCGCGGCCCAACGCAGGGACTGGTGGAAGGGGCTGACGCAGCAGCAGCGCGATCAGTACCTGGAGCTCTTGCCGGACCAGATCGGCAATCTGGACGGCATTCCCGTGGCGGACAGGGACGCGGCCAACCGGAAGAACCTCCCCAAGCTGATCTCGAAGCTGGAGAGGAAGACCGACTCCAAATCGAAGGACCAGCTGGCGGGGCTGAAGGAGATCGACCGGCAGCTGAAGGAGGGGAGCAAGCCGCCGATGTACCTGATCGGCATCAGCGACGAGGGCAACGGGCGGGCCATCGTCTCCTACGGCAACCCCGACACCTCGAAGAACGTGTCGGCCTATGTGCCGGGGCTGAACACGTCCCTCGACGAGCAATTCGCGAAGAACGACCTCAAGCGGGCCCGTGACACGGCCATCGGCGCCCAGGGCTACGACCCGTCCACCGCGTCGATCGTCTGGCTCGGATACGACGCACCGCAGACGCCGGACGGGCTGCACAGCCTCGCGGTCGCGGGTACCAGCCGGGCGGACAAGGGCGGCGCGGCCTACAGCGACTTCATGGGCGGCATCGCGGCCACCAACCAGAACAAGGACCCGCACATCACGGCCATCGGGCACTCCTATGGTTCACGCACCGTGGGCTCTGCCACGCAGCGCGTGGGTGGTATTCCGGGAGTGGACGACATCATCCTGGTCGGTAGTCCCGGGGTGGGCGTGGACCGTGCCGTGGACCTCGGTGTCGGCAGCGGGCATGTCTTCGTCGGTGCCGCGGACAATGACGCGGTGACCAAGCTTCCGTCCAAGACACAGGCCGCCGTGGGCATGGTGGGGATGATCCTGGGAGGCCCCGCCGGTGCATACTTCGCCGGGGACCTGGCCGACCCGGGCGACGACGACCTCTGGTTCGGCAAGGACCCGGCAAGCAAGGCCTTCGGGGCCAGACGGTTCCCGGTGGCTCCTGGCCAGCCCGTGATCAGCACCGGCGGTGTGAGCTTCGACGCGCACTCCAACTACTTCGATCCGGTACGAGACGCTATGTCGGCGGACAGCATCGCTCTGATCGTGTCGGGACACGCCGACAGGCTCAAGATGGAGGCACAGCGATGAAGCGAAGGTTCCAGATCGTTGCGGTGGCCCTGGCTTTCGGCTTCGCACTGTCCGGCTGCGGCAACGACAGCGGGCAATCGAGCGGCAGCGAGAGCGTCAGGACCACCAAGAGCAGCGAGAGCAGCAAGAGCACCGAGGAGAGCGGCATGAACATGCAGGAGGCCGCCGAACGGTCCGACGGCATGCTCGACGCCGTACTGAAGGAGATCGACCCCGAGGTGCAGTGGGCGCACGGCCCGACGACGACGGGCAGTTGCGATGTGACGCGCAGGCGCACCGTGATGACCATCGTGTCGCCGGAGCGCCGGCAGAGCTTCCTGGACCAGGTCGAGACGTTCTGGCGCAAGAGCGATTACCGCATCAAGGCGAAGAACAACGACAAGGAGTTCCCGGCGGTCTACGCACAGACGAAGGCCGGCTTCGGCATCAGCGTGAGCTTCCGCGGCAAGGGGCAGGCGTTCTTCGAGGCGGACAGCCCCTGCGTGAAGGAGTCGAAGGTCGCCGACCCCACCTCCAAGCCGAACGGCCCGGCCTACGAAGGGGTCTACCCCCTCCCGCGCCCCAACGTACACTCCGACTACTGGTCGGCCGGAGCATCCTGATGGTTGGTCAATGCGCCAAAGTGGCTGGTCAACGACCCTGATGAATCGGATGATTCGTACACACCCGCGAAACCGCTCATGAACTCGGCTCCGATGGGGGATGGTTGAGGGGTGCGGAAATTCTGGGTGGTTGGTGGCATCGGTGTCGGCATGGCCATGGGCTTCGTGGCGTTGCTCGTCGTCGGTACGTATTCCGCCGCGGCCGGACTCGTCGGTTCCGGCAGCGGCGGAGCCGTCGGGCTGGCGAAGGGGGCCGTGCCCGCGAAGTATCAGTCGCTGGTGCAGAAGTGGGGCAACCTCTGCCCTGCCATCAACCCGGCTCTCCTGGCCGCCCAGCTGTACCAGGAGAGCGGGTGGAACCCGCGGGCCGAGAGTCCTGCCGCCGCTCAGGGCATCGCCCAGTTCATCCCGGGCACCTGGGCCGGACACGGGATCGACGGAGACAACGACGGGGACCGGGACGTATGGGATCCGGCCGACGCGATTCCGTCCGCCGCGTCGTACGACTGCGAACTGGCCGGGTACGTGAAGAAGGTGCCGGGGGACCAGACGGACAACATGCTGGCCGCGTACAACGCCGGTGCGTACCGGGTGATCCGCTCGGGTGGGGTTCCGGACATCGCCGAGACGCAGAATTACGTCAAAATCATCCGGTCCCTGGAGAAGAGCTTCGCCCGGCCGGTCGGCCGGGTGCAGCCCTCGCAGCAGGCAGCCGGGGCCATCTACTTCGCGCAGAAGAAGCTCGGTACGAAGTACCTGTGGGGCGGCAACGGCACGCCCGAGCAGGGCGGGCGGTTCGACTGTTCGGGGCTGACCCAGGCCGCGTACCGCACCGTGGACATCGAACTGCCCCGGGTTGCGAACGACCAGTACAATGCCGGGCCGCACCCCTCGCGTGACGAGTTGCTCCCCGGTGACCTGGTGTTCTTTTCGGATGATCTGAGCAACTCGCGGGCCATTCACCATGTGGGGCTGTACGTCGGGGGCGGGTACATGATCAACGCCCCGTACACCGGGGCCGTGATCCGGTTCGACAAGATCGACACACCCGATTACTTCGGCGCGACGCGCGTGACCAAGGACGGGGCCGCGGCTCTTCCGACCGACCTTCCGGGCGACCGTCCGGCGGCGTGACGTGCAGGGGTGGCGGTGTCCAGAACTCTCCGTGAAGCCTGGGCCCTGAGCTGCGACGATGAGTCACTCTTCGATAACGTCATGGTGATCATTCGGTGGAGAGTGGAACGTACACCCAGGGCACGTCGTTCCCTGGGTGGGCTGGACGGTGGCGCACTGACCGTGCGGCGACGACCTCACCCACGATTGGCAGTGGGAGAAGGCGCGGTGTCTGGGGCCTTCGGATCCAAGGCCGTGGGTGAGGCCGTAAGCCCCTCAGGGGCAGAACAGCCATGCAGTACCGATCCATGCAGTGATCGAACCGACACGGGGGTTCGTCAAAGCGGTGCACATGGGTGTGGACCGCGGCAGCAGACAAGGGCAAGGGGCCGCAGCAGATGGCTGGACTCGCACTGGATGGGTCGAACCCCGACGTCAGCCTGCTCTACGACATCAATGGACTCGCGAAGTCCGCTCCCACCTGGTTCGACCGGGTCATGGAGTTCGTCGGCGAGTACGGGATCATGCTCGGCATGGTCCTGGTGGTCCTGTGGTGCTGGTGGAGCATGCGTCGGCGCGGCACGGCCGAAGATTCGGTGACGGCGGTTGCCGGGATCGTCTGGGCGCCGCTCGCCGCCGGCATCGCTTTGCTCATCAACATCCCGATCCGCGGCTTCGTGGAGCGGCCACGCCCGTTCCGGGACCACCAGGGGCTGGATGTCCTGGTGGACGGCAAGGACGACTTCTCCTTCGTGAGCGACCACGCCACGATGGCGATGGCTCTGGCCGTCGGGCTCTTCATGGTCAACCGGAAGTTCGGCATCGCCGCGATCGCGCTCGCCCTGCTGGAAGGCTTCTGCCGTATCTATATGGGTGTGCACTACCCGACCGACGTCGTCGGCGGATTCGCGCTCGGCACAGCGGTCGCTCTGCTGCTCGCCCCGCTTGCGATGATGCTGCTGACGCCGTTGGTGGCGGCCGTCTCCCGTTCGAACCGGCTCGGGTGGCTCGTACGGTCGCGCCGGCCGGTGCCGTCGGCAACGGACGACGGGCGGTCCGGAGCGTGCGGGATTCCCGAGCCGCGGCCGGGGACGGACGGCAGGGACGGAGAGAAGGACCTGGCCGCCTGACGACCTCGGGGAAATAGGGAGTGGATCAAGGAGCGGCTCACTATTTCCCCCGAGGTCGTAAGGGCCTGTCCGGGGTTGTGATCTGGATCAGGGCGCCGCGCTGTGTTCCTCGGCGTCCGTGCGGGCCCGGTCCCGGGAGCGGCGGGCCGGCCCGGACCAGCCGCAGCTGCAGCGGGCGGTGCAGAACGAGCCGCGTTCCACGGTCATGGCCTCGTGCCCGGAGGACACGGGGGTGGCAGGAGTCTGCGGGACCTCTTCGGTGCGTTGCACGTACACCCGGCCACGGTACTGGGCAGGGCCACTCGACGGTGTGGCGTACCGCGAGCGGCGTTACGACCTCACCCACGATTGGCAGCGGCCTCGCAGCGCCTGGTGCCTCCGCCTCCTTCTCCCACTGCCAATCGTGGGCGAGGTCGTTACGGGGGACACGGGCTGTCGTTATGCGGAACGGATGGGGGGCTCGGGCCGGCGGTACGTCGTTGGGGGATGGCAGGCGATGGTGGTGCAGCAGCACAGGTCCGGAGTCGGGGTGCGCGCTGTCTGCGCACTTGCCGTGGTGGGCGCGATGGCGGCGACCGCCGGATGCTCGGGCGGCGGTGGCGGCGGCCGAGCCATGGCCGATGAACGGGGCGGGGCCGACTCCCTCGACGTGGTCCACCGCGCGGCCGCGGTGCTCGCGGGGACGACGAGCGGGACCGGGGCGTGGACGGTGACCGGGGCGGCCACCCCCGGTGCCGGAGACCGGTCCGTTGCCGGAAGCGCCGAGGTGCGTACCTCGATGGAGACCGCGGCGGGCGGGACACGGGTGACGATCAGGGGCCGGGGAACGTACGACTTCCGCAGCCAGGTGGGCCGGCTCGAGGTCGTGCTGCCCAAGGACGCCGCCGGCGAGGACGGGCACCGTCCCATCACCGAACTGCTGACCCCCGGCGCGCTCTACATGATGAACCGCGGCGCCGGAGTGCCCGCGGACAAGTGGGTCAGGATCGACACGACGGCCCTGGAGGACGGCAATCTGGTCACCGGCGGAGTGACCGATCCGATGGCCGCCGCCGAACTGCTGCGCGGGGCACGGCAGGTGACGTACGTAGGAAGGGCCGAGCTCGCCGGGGTGACCGTGCGGCACTACCGGGGGACCTCGGACATCGGTCGGGCGGCGCGCGAGGCCTCGCCGAAATCGCGCGGGGCGCTGGCCGCGGCGGCGAAAGGGTTCCGCACGGACACGGTGCCGTTCGACGCGTATCTGGACGAACAGGGGCGGCTGCGCAAGGTGCGCCACCGGTTCAGCTTCGCCAATGAGGGGCTGGCGGTGGAGGTGGTGTCGACGACGCTGCTGTGCGGATTCGGGGTGCCGGTCTCCGTACGGCTGCCGGACGATCGCGATATCTACACCGGGAAGATCCAACAGGGACAGCCGGGCGCCGCACGGGCGGGGGTACGGAAGAAGGTGGGGGCGTAGGCATGCCGACGGGCGCGAGATGGTCCGTCCGTGCCATGCGCGGCGTGTGGTCCGCTCCCTACGCTAGGAAGTCGGCGACGGCAGTGAAAGGTGAGTGACGTGGTGACGCTCGGCACGCGAACCGTATCCGACCATGTGGCCCTCGCCGAGATCGAGCTCTGCGGTGAGCTGATGATCGCAGCGTCGGCCGCGATCGGGGAACGGCTCAGTGCGGACCGTATCGACGAGGTGCTGAACGTCCGGGTGATCGCCGAACGAACCACCGTCCCCCGGCAGACCGACCACCGAGGGTGAGGCGGGGCCCCGCCCCGCACCAGGCATCCCGGCCGCACCAGGCATCCCGGCCGCACCAGGCATCCCGCCCCGCACCAGGCATCCCGGCCGCACCAGGCACCTTCCGTATCAGGTACGGAGCAGGCGGGCGATGGCCTTCGTGGCCTCCTCGACCTTCGCGTCGATCTCCTCGCCTCCCTTGACCGCCGCGTCGGCGACGCAGTGCCGCAGGTGTTCCTCCAGCAGCTGGAGCGCGAAGGACTGGAGAGCCTTCGTGGACGCCGAGACCTGGGTGAGTATGTCGATGCAGTAGACGTCCTCGTCGACCATACGCTGCAGACCGCGGATCTGGCCCTCGATCCGGCGCAGCCGCTTGAGGTGCTCGGCCTTCTGGTGGTGATAGCCGTGTATACCCCGGTCGTGGTCGGTGACGACCGGTTCCGTCTCCGTGGCGGCGGTGGTCCCGGCGGCCTCGGTGGTGGTCATTGCTGCCTCCCGTTTTCTCTCTTTCCCGCCGTTGCATACCCCCGGCGGGTATATTCTAACGAATTCTGCCGAACCGTGACCGGGGGCCCGTGCTCGTCACTCTGCGCGATGCGCGACACTGAAGAATGCCGGTTTGCGTGGCCGGATGATGCGCCTAGCATCAGCCTGACCGAATCCAAAGCACCCGAGGACCCCACGTGCGCTTTCGTCTGACCCCCAGGGAGACGAGCTTCTATGACATGTTTTCCGCCTCCGCGGACAACATCGTCACGGGCTCGAAACTCCTGATGGAACTGCTCGGGGCGGACTCTGCCTCCCGAGTCGAGATCGCGGAGCGCATGCGGGCAGCGGAGCACGCGGGGGACGATGCCACCCATGCGATCTTCCACCAGCTGAACTCCTCTTTCATTACGCCGTTCGACCGCGAGGACATTTACAACCTCGCTTCGTCGCTCGACGACATCATGGACTTCATGGAGGAGGCCGTCGACCTGGTCGTGCTGTATCAGGTCGAGGAACTCCCCAAGGGGGTGGCGCAGCAGATCGAGGTGCTGGCCCGGGCGGCCGAGCTGACCGCCGAGGCGATGCCGGGTCTGCGGACGATGGACAACCTCACCGAGTACTGGATCGAGGTCAACCGTCTGGAGAACCAGGCCGACCAGATCCACCGCAAACTGCTCGCTCATCTCTTCAATGGCAAGTACGACGCCATAGAGGTGCTGAAGCTCAAGCAGATCGTGGACGTACTGGAAGAGGCGGCCGACGCGTTCGAGCATGTCGCCAACACGGTGGAGACCATCGCGGTCAAGGAGTCCTGAACCAACGTGGACACCTTTGCGCTGATCGTGACCATCGGTGTCGCGCTTGGCTTCACGTATACGAACGGCTTCCACGACTCGGCGAATGCCATCGCCACGTCCGTCTCCACCCGGGCACTCACGCCACGTGCGGCACTGGCGATGGCCGCGGTGATGAACCTTGCCGGTGCATTCCTCGGCAGCGGTGTGGCCAAGACCGTCAGTGAGGGTCTGATCGCGACCCCCGAGGGGAACAAGGGGATGGGAATCCTCTTCGCCGCGCTCGTCGGTGCGATCATCTGGAACCTTGTCACCTGGTACTTCGGGCTGCCGTCGTCGTCCTCGCACGCGCTGTTCGGCGGCATGGTCGGTGCGGCGCTCGCCGGCGGCACGCTGGTGCACTGGGACGGGGTGCTCGACAAGGTCGTCATCCCGATGTTCCTCTCGCCGATCATCGGTCTGGTCGTCGGCTATCTGGTCATGGTCACGATCATGTGGATATTCCGGAAGACCAACCCGCACAAGGCCAAGCGCGGCTTCCGGATCGCCCAGACGGTCTCGGCCGCGGGAATGGCGCTCGGCCATGGTCTGCAGGACGCGCAGAAGACGATGGGTGTCGTCGTGATGGCCCTGGTCATCGCCGATGTCGAGAGCCCGAGCGAGCCGATTCCAGTCTGGGTGAAGGTCGTCTGCGCGCTGATGCTCTCGCTGGGTACGTACGCGGGTGGCTGGCGCATCATGCGGACGCTCGGCCGGAAGATCATCGAGCTGGACCCGCCGCAGGGGTTCGCGGCGGAGACGACGGGCGCGGCGATCATGTTCGGCTCGGCGTTCCTGTTTCACGCGCCGATCTCCACGACACATGTGATCACCTCGGCGATCATGGGTGCGGGCGCCACGAAGCGGGTGAACGCGGTGCGGTGGGGTGTTGCCAAGAACATCATCCTGGGGTGGTTCATCACGATGCCGGCGGCGGGGCTGGTAGCTGCCGCGAGTTACGGGGTTGTGGCTCTGCTGTTCGGGTGACGGGGCGCGGGGGTTGCCGGGGTCGTCCGGTGGCCGCTTGTCCTTTCGCCCGGCGTGTGGGTTGTACGGAAATGGGGCCGCCCCCACTCCCTCTGCGGGGAGCGGGGGCGGCCCCTTCGCCTTGTGGTGGCACCGCCATGCAGCACCTCAAGGCCGTCTGGGGACGAGGCCGGTTCATCGGGGGCGAGGCGGTTCGCCGGTGGAAACCCACCACCGGGCGTAACCACCCACGCCCCCGGCCCACGTCGGCCCCGTTGCCGGGTGACTATCCGAAGCGGCCCGAGATGTAGTCCTCGGTTGCCTGGACGGACGGGTTGGAGAAGATGCGTTCCGTCTCGTCGATCTCCACGAGCTTGCCGGGCTTGCCGACCGCCGCGAGGTTGAAGAACGCCGTGCGGTCCGAGACACGGGCCGCCTGCTGCATGTTGTGCGTCACGATGACGATCGTGAAGCGCTCCTTCAGCTCGCCGATCAGGTCCTCGATGGCGAGGGTGGAGATCGGGTCCAGGGCGGAGCAGGGCTCGTCCATCAGCAGCACATCCGGCTCGACCGCGATCGCGCGGGCTATGCACAGGCGCTGCTGCTGGCCGCCGGAGAGCCCGGAGCCGGGCTTGTTCAGCCGGTCCTTCACCTCGTTCCAGAGGTTGGCGCCGCGGAGGGACTTCTCGACGATGTCCGACAGCTGATTCTTCTTGTACGAGCCGTTCAGCTTGAGGCCCGCCGCGACATTGTCGAAGATCGACATGGTCGGGAAGGGGTTCGGACGCTGGAAGACCATGCCGACCGTGCGGCGCACGGTGACCGGGTCGACGTTCGCCCCGTACAGATCCTCGTCGTCCAGCAGCACCTTGCCCTCGACGCGGCCGCCGGGAGTGACCTCGTGCATCCTGTTCAGGGTGCGCAGGAAAGTGGACTTGCCGCAACCGGACGGGCCGATGAAGGCGGTCACGGAGCGGGGCTCCACGGTCATCGAGATGTCCTCGATGGCGAGGTGGGAGCCGTAGTAGGCGGACAGGCCGCTGACGTCGATGCGCTTGGCCATCTGAATCACCGCTTCTTTCGTGCCGCGGTCAGCGGCCGGTCTTCGGGGCCTTCCAGCGGGCGATGCCGCGGGCCACCAGGTTGAGGATCATGACGAAGGCGATCAGGACCAGAGCGGCGGCCCAGGCACGGTCGTACGACGCCTCGCTGCCGATCTTGTACTGCTCCCAGATGTAGAACGGGAGCGAGGACTGTGCACCTTGGAAGGGGTTGGGGTTGATCAGCTGGCTGCCGAAGACCAGCAGCATGACCGGCGCGGTCTCACCGGCGATCCGGGCGATCGCGAGCATCACACCGGTGGTGATGCCGCCGATCGCGGTGGGGATGACCACCTTCAGGATGGTGCGCCACTTCGGGATGCCGAGGGCGAGCGATGCCTCGCGGAGCTCGTTCGGGACGAGCTTGAGCATCTCCTCGGTGGAGCGGACCACGACCGGCATCATCAGGATCGACAGGGCCAGCGAACCCATCAGCCCGGACGGCTGGAGATTCATCATCAGCATGATCGACAGGATGAAGAGACCGGCGACGATGGACGGGATACCCGTCATCACATCGACGAAGAAAGTGACGGCCTTGGCAAGTGCGCCCTTGCCGTACTCCACCAGATAGACGGCGGTCAGCAGGCCGATCGGGACGGATATCAGGGTGGCGAGGCCGACCTGCTCCAGGGTGCCGATCAGCGCGTGGTAGACGCCGCCGCCCGGCTCGATGCCGGGGACACCGGCCATGGAGTGGGTCAGGAAGTAACCGTCGAGGACCTTGATGCCCTGGCTGACCGTGGTCCACATCAGCGAGAACAGCGGGACGACGGCGAGGAGGAAGCACACCCAGACGATGCTGGTGACGAGGCGGTCCTTGGCCTGACGCTGGTTCTCGACGACCGTCGTCGTGACGTACGAGATGACGACGAAGAGCAGGGCGGAGAAGAGTCCCCACTGGGTGTGGCTGCGCCAGCCCGCCGCCACGCCGATACCCACGCCCAGCGCGATCGCGACGGCCGCGAAGGCGAGGGGGGCCCAGCGGGGCAGGGCCCGGCTGTTGAGGCTGATCTTGGACGCCGTCGGGGTGGGGCGTTTCTCTATGCCGGTGTTGGCTGCCTGGCTCATGCGTTGGCCCCCGAGTATTCCTTGCGGCGGGCGATGATCAGCCTGGCCGCGCCATTGACCAGCAGGGTGAGGACGAAGAGCACGAGGCCGGAGGCGATCAGGGCGTCGCGCCCGAACTCGTCGGCTTCGTCGAACTTCGCGGCGATGTTCTGGGCGAACGTTCCGCCACCCGGATCGAGCAGATGCCCGGAGATGACGAAGCTCGGCGACAGGACCGTGGCGACGGCCATCGTCTCGCCGAGCGCACGGCCCAGGCCCAGCATCGAGGCGGAGATCACACCGGAGCGGCCGAAGGGGAGCACCGAGAGACGGATGACTTCCCAGCGGGTGGCGCCGAGGGCGAGGGCGGCTTCCTCGTTCATCTTCGGGACCTGGAGGAAGACTTCGCGGCTGACACTGGTCACGATCGGCAGGATCATGATCGCGAGCAGGATGCCGACGGTGAAGAGCGAGCGGGCGACGCCGACCTCGGTCTTGTCGAAGATGTACGTCCAGCTGAAGAACTGGTCGAGCCAGAGGTTCAGGCCCTCCAGGTACGGGACCAGGAAGAGAGCGCCCCAGAGGCCGTACACGATGCTCGGTACGGCGGCGAGCAGATCGACGACGTACGCGAGGGGCGTGGCCAGCTTGCGCGGCGCGTAGTGCGAGATGAACAGGGCGATGCCGACAGCGACCGGGACGGCCAGGACCATCGCGATGACCGAGCTGACGATCGTGCCGTAGAGGAGGACCGCGATGCCGAAGACCGGCGGGTCGCCGGCCGGGTTCCAGTCGAAGGTGGTGAAGAAGTTGCCTTCGTTCTCGGATACGGCGAGCACCGAGCGGTAGGTGAGGAACACGGCGATCGACGCCATGATCACGAGCAGCAGAATGCCCGAGCCCCTTGAGAGGCCCAGGAAGATCTTGTCGCCCAGGCGCCCGGTCTTGGGCCTGGTGCGCTTGCGCGCCATCGGCGATGCCGGCGGCGGGTCTATTGGTGTGGTGGAAGCCATGGTCTTTCCGGTCTGTGTGGGGGAGCGGTGGGCTCCCCTGGCGGCGGTGCACCGGATGGGTGGTGGCGGGCCGGTCCGGAGGGGTGCACCGGACCGGCCCGCCGGGTGTCGCTGATGTCGCTGACCGTGCTACTGGAGGCGCTAGCGTGCCTCGGCTGCGTGCCTCGGCTCGCTTGCCTCGGTTACGACAGGGAGTCGATGGTCTCGCGGACCTTGGCGTTGATCTCGGTCGGGATCGGCGCGTAACCGGCTTCGGTGAGGAGCTTCTGGCCCTCGTCACTGGCGGTGTAGTTCAGGAACGACTTGACCGTGGGCAGGGTCTCGGCCTTGTTGCCCTTGTCGCAGACGACCTCGTACGTCACCAGGACGATCGGGTAGGCGCCTTCGGCCTTGGTGGTGTAGTCGAGGTCGAGCGCCAGGTCCTTGCCGGTGCCCTTGATCTTGGCGGCCGCGATGGCCTTGGAGGCGTTTTCCGGGGTGGCCTCGACCGGGGCGGAGCCACCGGTGTCGATGTCGACGGTGGAGATCGACTGCGAGGAGGCGTAGCTGAGCTCGAAGTAGCCGATCGAGCCGTCGACCTGCTTCACCTGGGAGGCGACACCGGCGGAGCCGGACGCGGCCTGGCCACCGGGGGCCGGCCACTTCTTCTCGGCCTCGTACTTCCAGTCGTTCGGGGCCGCGGCGCCCAGGTACTTGCCGAGGTTCTGGGTGGTGCCGGAGTCCTCGGAGCGGTGGAAGGCCTGGATGGCCTTGTCCGGGAGCTTCGTGCCGCTGTTGAGCTCGGCGATCGCCGGGTCGTTCCACTTCTTGATCTTGCCGTTGAAGATCTTGGCGAGGGTGGGGGCGTCGAGCGTGAGGTTGTCGACACCTTCCAGGTGGTAGCCGATGGCGATCGGGCCGCCGACCATCGGGAGGTTGATGCCCTGGCCGCCCTTGCAGATCTTCTTCGACTCGGCGACCTCTTCGGGCTTCAGCGCCGAGTCGGAACCGGCGAAGCCGACCGTGCCCTGGTTGAACGCGGTGATGCCTTCGCCGGAGGAGGAGGACTTGTAGTTGACCTCGACGCCCGAACAGGCGGCCATGTAGTCCTTGACCCAGAGGTCCATGGCGTTCTTCTGCGCGCTGGAGCCGGAGGCGAGCAGCTGGCCCTTGGCGTCGTCGCACTTGATGTTCGACGAGGCGCTCGTCTTGCCGCCGTTGCCGCCGGAGGCCTGGTCGCCGCTGTTGTTGTCCGAACCGCACGCCGTGAGGACCAGGGCGCCGGAGACGGCGAGGGCACCGAGCGCGGTGGCACGAAGCCGGTTCTTGCGCTGAAGCTTCACTTTCGGGTGTTCCTTCCAGGAGCCGCCGAGGCTGTGTTCGTTCTATGACGGCGTGCGATGTGGTGGGTGCTGCGGCGTTACGCCGCGCACTGTGTGCTGCCGAAGTTAGGCAGAACAGGTGAAGTGGTTTACGGGGGAGAGTGAACGGGAGGTGAACCGTGTCGAACGGCGCGGTACTGGAGCATGGTCAGGTGCTCGGCAGGTCGGCGAGCAGGGCGTCCAGCACATCCCGGTCGTGGGGCTGGGTGAGGCGGGTCCGGGCCGCCGTCGGGGAGAGCCAGCTCACCCGGTCGACCTCTGCGTTCGGTACGAAGGCGCCGCCGGTCGCCTCGGCCGCCCAGTAGGCGACTTCCTTGGGACGCCCGTTCGCGACGTACCGGATCGTGGGCAGCACGGCACCCGGCGTGCAGTGGTGGCCCGTCTCCTCCAGGACCTCGCGCCGGGCGCCGTCCAGTGCGGGCTCGCCGCGCTTCAGCTTGCCCTTCGGATGGGACCAGTCGTCGTAGCGGGGCCTGTGGACCAGGCAGATCTCCAGCTCGCCGGAGCGCTCCGACCGGCGCCACAGCACGCACCCCGCGGCGAGCACAGGCCCGCTCACGGTGCGATCACCGCTGCGGTCGCGTACGGCCAGTTCTCCCGGAACGCACTGCGCGCCGCCTCCACCTCGTGCCGCTGATCGGCGTGGAGCACCCCCAGGGCGTACGCGGTCGCGGGTGCGATCCGGGGCGTGCGGGCCGCCGATGCCGCTGCCGCGGCGGCCTCCGCCGCATCCCGGTGCAGATCGAGTGCGTGCCCCGGCGCGGCCAGGACCGGGTCGGGGGCGCCCCGTACCACCTCATGGGCGTACCGGTGCAGGCGCAGCAGCAGCCGGGTCCGGTGCCAGGGGGCGTCCTTTGCCTCGTTGTACGGCTCGACCGCTCCGTCCGAGCGGAGCGCGGCCACCGCACCGAGCAGCTGCTGTTCGGCCCGGTCGGCGGGCCCGTGCAGCATCTCCTCGGCCGGAGCCGTGGCCGCCGTGGCGAGCGGCACCTCGGAGGCGAGCAGCGCGATGGCGTCGGCCACCGCGTGGAAGCGGGAGGAGCCGAGCGCCTGGAGCGCCGCGGAATGGGCACGGGTCCGGGCGAGGGTCAGCTGCCGTTCGAGCAGCGCCCCGGCCCGGGCCGCGCCGACGCCGAGGGCGGCGCGCTCCTTGTCGCCGGCGGCATTGGAGCCGGATCTTGTACGAGCGGCGGGCAGCGAGGTGCCGGACAGGGCGTGCAGCGCTTCGAGAAGCCGGTACAGCCGGGTCGCGTAGGCGTGCTCCCGGGCCAGGGTGCCCGACAGCCAGGCCAGTTCGGTGCGGAGCTGCTCGGCCCAGGCCGTGTCCAGCGCCGCCCGGAAGGTGTGCAGCGTGCCGCTGATCCGGCGGCACGAGCGGCGCAGCGCACTGGCGGCTTCCTCGGCGTGGTGGGTTCCGGCGTCCGTGGGGGTGCTGTGCTCGCGGTGCAGGCGCAGGCTGCGCAGGAATTCGGCGGCCTGTTCCTGCAGGTAGGGCGCGAGCACCGCCCCTGCCGTAAGGTCCGCCTGCGTCGTCTGGTGGTCATGGCGTCGCACGCCGGCGCCTCCGGGCGTCAATGAGCATTTCCTGTACGTGCCGCAGCGGTTGGCCATCCCCGTCCGTGGCGTGTCTGGTCCAGTTCCCGTCGGAACCGAGGTGCCAGGAGGAGGTGGTGTCGGCCATGCCGGTCTCCAGGAGCCGGCTGAGCGCGGCGCGGTGGGCGGGGTCGGTGACCCGGACCAGTGCTTCGATCCGGCGGTCGAGGTTGCGGTGCATCATGTCGGCGCTGCCGAACCATACTTCGGGTTCGCCGCCGTTGCCGAACACGAAGATCCGGGAGTGTTCGAGGAAGCGGCCCAGTATCGAGCGGACCCGGATGTTCTCGGAGAGGCCGGCGACGCCGGGGCGGATCGCGCAGATGCCGCGTACCCAGATGTCCACCGGAACGCCCGCCATCGCGGCCCGGTAGCAGGCGTCGATGACCGCCTCGTCGACCATGGAGTTGACCTTGATGCGGACGTAGGCGCTCCGCCCGGCCCGCTGGTGCGTGATCTCCTTGTCGATACGGGAGATCAGCCCGTCGCGCAGGGACCTCGGAGCGACCAGGAGGCGGCGGTAGGTCTCGCGGCGGGAGTAGCCGGAGAGCCGGTTGAAGAGGTCGGAGAGGTCCGCGCCGACCTGCGGGTCGGCGGTCAGCAGGCCGAGATCCTCGTACAGCCGGGCGGTCTTGGGGTGGTAGTTGCCGGTGCCGACGTGCGAGTAGCGGCGCAGGGTGTCGCCCTCCTGGCGGACGACGAGCGAGAGCTTGCAGTGCGTCTTGAGGCCGACGAGCCCGTAGACCACATGGCAGCCGGACTCCTCCAGCTTGCGGGCCCACTTGATGTTGGCCTGCTCGTCGAAGCGGGCCTTGATCTCGACGAGTACGAGGACCTGCTTGCCGGATTCGGCAGCGTCTATGAGGGCTTCCACGATCGGGGATTCGCCCGAAGTCCGGTACAGGGTCTGCTTGATGGCCAGGACTTCGGGGTCGGTGGCGGCCTGCTCCAAGAACGCCTGGACGGAGGTGGAGAACGAGTCGTACGGGTGGTGCAGGAGCACGTCGCGTTCGCGCAGGGCGGCGAAGATGTCGGGCGCGGAGGCGGATTCGACCTCGGCGAGATCGCGGTGGGTGCCCGCGATGAATTTGGAGTACTTCAGCTCCGGCCGGTCCAGGGACGCTATGCCGAAGAGCCCGGTCAGGTCGAGCGGGCCGGGCAGCGGGTAGACCTCGGCGTCGGACACCTTCAGCTCGCGTACCAGCAGGTCCAGCACGTACGGGTCGATGGACTCCTCGACCTCCAGGCGGACCGGCGGGCCGAAGCGGCGCCGCATGAGCTCCTTCTCAAGAGCCTTGAGGAGGTTCTCGGCGTCGTCCTCCTCAACCTCCAGGTCCTCGTTCCTGGTGACCCGGAACATGTGGTGGGCGAGGACCTCCATACCCGGGAAGAGCTCTTCGAGGTGGGCGGCGATGACATCCTCTATGGGCACGTACCGCTGCGGCGACGCCTCCAGGAAGCGGGTCAGCAGTTGCGGCACCTTGACCCGGGCGAAGTGGCGGTGGCCGCTGACCGGGTTGCGTACGACGACGGCGAGGTTGAGCGAGAGACCCGAGATGTACGGGAAGGGGTGCGCCGGGTCGACGGCGAGCGGGGTCAGCACGGGGAAGACGCGCTGCCGGAAGAAGGTGAACAGACGGGCCTGTTCCTTCTCGGTCAGCTCGGGCCAGCGGATCAGCTGGATGCCCTCGTCGGACAGGGCGGGGGCGACGTCCTGCTGGTAGCAGGCGGCGTGCCGGGCCATGAGCTCGCGCGAGCGGGTCCAGATCAGGTCGAGGACCTCGCGGGGCTGGAGTCCGGAGGCGGAGCGGGTGGCGACTCCGGTGGCGATACGTCGCTTCAGTCCGGCCACCCGGACCATGAAGAACTCGTCCAGGTTGGAGGCGAAGATGGCGAGGAAATTAGCTCGTTCGAGGAGAGGCGTCGAGGGGTCCTCGGCCAGTTCCAGTACCCGTTCGTTGAACGCGAGCCAGCTGCGTTCCCGGTCCAGGAACCGGTCGTGGGGGAGTTCGCTGCCGTCGACATCGGGTTCGTACGCGTCGACGTCGCCGTCGATGTCGGGATCGAGGTCGGCCCTGGTCGACAGCACGGCGCTGTTGGCCGCGGACGAGGCGACGGCGTGCGGCCGGTGCGCGGCGAGCGAGCCGACCGACGGCTGCACCGTGGGCTGGACCGGGATCTCGGAGCTGGGCTGCTGGCTCATGGCCCTATTGTTCCGCGCCGGGGGCCCCGAGGGCGCGCCGACTGGTGCGGAGACCGCGGGAAACTCACGGTTCGTGTGGTTCGCGCGGTTTCCACCGGGATTTCTCCCGTTGCGGGCGGTCGGCACAGCTGGCTGCATCCTGAGAGGGTCGCAAGCCCGTCTGAATGGCTGGTAACGGCGACATGACGTGCAGGAAGCGGTGTGCCGTGGGCGGATTGGTCATATGAACCGTGTCCGGGCGCTTTCGAAGGGCCCGGTCACGGGGCGTGGAGAGCCTCTCAGCCGTGGCGGCGGCGCAGCACCCGGAAGGCCAGGGCGACGGCCAGCGCGCCCAGGGCGAGCAGGATGCCGGTCTCGACGAGCTGGAGCGGCCAGAAGTGCGAGGCGGGGTGGTAGTCGACGTATCGGTGGGTGATGTCCTTGTCGGTCAGGCACTGCTTGAGGTCGGTGAGCCCGCTCAGGCATGCATTTTCGGGCAGCCGTTCGCCGCTGCTGGTCACCCAGCCGTGTCTGATATCGACGGCCCCTTTGGGGAACCGGTAGTCGTTCCCCAAAGCCTTGAACGTGTCCGTCAGCGTGGGCCACAGATCGTTGCGCACGGCGTTCAGGGCCATCACCAACGCGCCGTATCCGATCACGGTCACGACCATCGCGGTGACGGTGCGCCGCAGCAGCAGCCCGGCGAGTGCGCCGAGGGCCAGCATGCACAGGGCGTAGCCGACGGGGACGGTGCCGATCGAGCCGTAGACCAGACGGTCGTACCACTCGCGCGGGTAGTGCGTCGTGTTTCCCCGGGCCCGTGCCCAGGCGCAGGCGGCCGAAAGCACGGAGACGGAGACCAGCGTCACGACGGCAGGCACGGCGAGCTTGGCGGCGAGCCAGCGGGCGGGTGTCACGGACTGGGACCACGCCACCTGGTAGGTGCCGCTCTCCAGCTCACGGGCGATCACCGGGCCTGCCACGAAGATCCCGGTGAACGCGGGGAGGAGCAGCATCAGCAGGCCGGACCAGCTGAGGACCTTCCCCATCCACAGCTCGCGGTCGAGGAAATCGCGCACCGTGTCGCCGCAGCCGGCCACGGTGTGCTCGACCGAGCAGCCCGTCGCGGCGAAGGCGTCCGCGACATGGTCGGTCCACAGCCAGGCACCGACCAGGACGGCGATGACCAGGACGGGGAGTGCGGCCATGACCTGCAGGGCCCGCCGGTGCTGGGTTACGACGACGCGGGCCGGTCCGCGCAGAGCGATCGTGCTCATACGGCAGCCACCTCCCGGCCGGCCTCGGCGCTCGGTGTCAGCAGAGCAGGCGCCTGTGGGGACCGCAGATGCGCCAGCAGCAGTTCCTCCAGCGAGAGCTCCGAGGCCTCCCATACGGTGGCGTCCACGGGGCCCTCCCTCCGCACCAGCGTCGTCTGCAGACGCCCTGTCGTGCGGGACTCGACGACGGTGTGCGGCGCGGTGTCCCGTACCGGACCGGTGAGCAGGGCGTGTGCGGTGAGCAGGTCGTCAGTCTCGCCGCCGAGGCGGACCCGGCCGCCGTCGACGAGCAGGAGGTAGTCGCAGGCGCCCTCCAGCTCGGTGAGGATGTGCGAGGACATCACAATGGTGGTGGAGTGCTCGGCGGCCTCGGCCATCAGCGCGCCCATCAGCTGGTGGCGGGCAAGCGGGTCGAGGTCGGCCATCGGCTCGTCCAGCAGGAGCAGCTCGGGCCGCTTGCCGAGGGCGAGAGCCAGCGCGAGCCGGGTGCGCTGGCCGCCGGAGAGGGCCCGGACCGCAGCGTCGCGCGGGAGCTCCCCGGCGATGCGCTCGGCGGTGTCCTGGTCCCAGGTGGCGGGGTTCAGCTCGCTGCCCACCCAGAGGGTCTCGGCGACGGTCAATTGCGGGTACAGCGGCTTGTCCTGGCCCACGAAGGCCATCCGGGCCCGTGTCTTTCCGGGCGTCCCGCCCAGCACCCGTATCGTGCCCTCCGCCGGCTGCAGGAAGCCTGCCGCGAGGGCGAGCAGCGTGGACTTGCCCGCACCGTTGGGGCCGACAAGAGCGCACACGCGCCCGGCGGGCAGCCGGAACGAACAGTCGCGCAGCGCCCAGCCCCCGCCCCTGCTCCGGTACTTCATGCCGAGGCCGATGGCCTCGATCGCAGCGCCTGTCATCCGGTCTGCTCCCCCTCGAAAGTCTTGTCCAGTACGGCGGTGAAGAGCGCGCTCACGTCGTCCTTCTCCAGTCCCGCCGCGCGGGCCCGGCGGGCCCAGTCGGCGAGCTCGGCGCGCAACGGCGCGTCGTCGGCGGCCGCAGCGCCGCCGAGGGTCCGCGTGACGAAGGTGCCGAGCCCGCGCCGGGCCTCGACGAGGCCCTCGCGCTCCAGCTCCCGGTAGGCCTTGAGCACGGTGTTCGGGTTGATGGCGGTGGCCTCGACGACCTCGCGTGCGGTGGGCAGCCGGTCGCCGGGCTCCAGCAGGCCGAGGCGGAGGGCCTGTTTGGTCTGCTGGACGATCTGGAGGTACGTGGCGACACCGCTGCGCCGGTCGATCCGGTACTCGACTGCCGCGGACTCCGCCATGTTCAACCCCCTTTCACTAATTAAGTAGTGGAAGCATGGCTTAGAGAAGGGGCGGCGTCAAGCGACACCGCCCCCGGGGGAGTTGTAATTGTTCAGGACTCCGTGCGGTACATCAGGTCCATCTCGTGCGTCGCGAAGCCCAGCCGCTCGTAGAGGGTCAGTGCCGCCTTGTTGTCCGCATCGACGTAGAGCATCGCGGTCGGCAGCCCCTCGGCGGCCAGGTGGCGCAGTCCGATCGCGGTAAGCGCCTTGCCGAGCCCGCCGCCCTGCGCGTCGGGCCGGATACCGACGACGTACACCTCGCCGAGTTGCTCATCGGCGTGCACCTTCGTCCAGTGAAAGCCGATGAGCTCGCCCTCACGCTCGGCCAGGAAGAACCCCTTCGGGTCGAACCAGGGCTCCGCCTTGCGGTCATCCAGGTCCCGCTGGGTCAGCGAACCCTGTTCGGGGTGATGGGCGAAGGCGGCACGGTTCACCGCGAGCCAGGCGGCGTCGTCCTCGCCGGGCACAAAGGTGCGGATGGTGACGCCGGGCGGCAGCACCGGCTCCGCGATGTCCATCGGGCTCAACGGGCGGCGCAGTTGACGCAGCTCGCGGAAGAGGGAGAGGCCGAGGACCTGCGAGAGATGCCGGGCCGCGGACTTCCCGCCATGTGCCCACACCCGCAGCCGCTTCCCCGTCGCGGCGAGCAGCGCCGCACCCAGCGCCCGCCCGTGCCCCTGCCCGCGGTACGCCGGATGCACCACCAGCTCGGCGGCCGGTGCCTCGACGGGGTCGGTGTCCTCCAGCTGCGCATAGCCAACCAGGACCGACCCGCTGGTGAGCAGCAGATGCCGCACCCCCTCGCGCCGCCCGCCCCGCAGCTGCAGCCGCCCCTGCTCGGACACGGCCTGCCTGCCGTCGGAGCGGGCCGCCTCGGCGAGCAGATCGGACACCGCCTGGGCCTGTTCGGCGGAGAGTGCGTCGAGCGTCTGGATCTCCCGCCCGGGGGCGGGCAGAGGTACGTCAGTCGTCATGTGTACGAGCGTACGGGGGCGAGGCGGCGGTTGGCGGGTGTCACGAGGCCGGGGCGGTCCCGGCGTGGGTCCTCGGTGCCGGAGCGCCTGCCGGGCGATGGCAACCAGTTCGTAACCATGCGCATCTGTCGCGCTACGCGCGTTGACCCTAGGCTGCGCACGAAGTCTCCAGACTCCTCAACACTCTTTGACCCTCTGCTGAACTCACAAGGGGACAGATGTCAGCGACACCGCAGAAGAACCGCGCGTCCCGGCGGATGCTCGCCGCCGCGGCCGGACTCGCCACCGTCGGCGCACTCGTCGCCGCGATGCCGGCCGACGCCCAGGACCGCGGTCACGGCCACCACAAGCCGGCCCGTACCGTCGACGTACAGCTGCTGTCCTTCAACGACCTGCACGGGAATCTGGAGCCGCCGGCCGGATCGGCCGGCATGGTCATCGAGACGCAGCCCGACGGCGCGGCCAAGGAGGTTCGGGCCGGTGGCGTCGAGTACCTCGCGTCCTCGCTGCGCACCGCGCGCAAGGGTCACCCGTACTCGATCACCGCGGCCGGTGGTGACATGGTGGGCGCGAGCCCGCTGCTGTCCGGCCTCTTCCACGACGAGCCGACCGTCGAGGCGCTCAACAAGCTCGACCTCGACGTGACCAGCGTCGGCAACCACGAGTTCGACGAGGGCGCCACCGAGCTGGCCCGCCTCCAGAACGGCGGCTGCCACCCGGTCGAAGGGTGCTACGAGAAGGACAAGAAGTTCGAGGGCGCCGACTTCCCCTACCTCGCCGCCAATGTGACGAACGAGAAGACCAGCAAGCCGATCCTCAAGCCGTACACGGTGTGGAAGAAGAACGGCGTCAAGATCGGCTTCATCGGGGTGACCCTGGAGGGCACGCCGAACGTCGTCACTGCGGCCGGTGTCAAGGGCCTGAAGTTCCACGACGAGATCGAGACGATCAACAAGTACGCCAAGGAGCTGGACCGCCAGGGCGTCAAGTCCATCGTCACGCTGATCCACGAGGGCGGGGCACCCGCCTCCGCCTCGTACAACTACGACTGCGACAGCTCCGGCGCAGGCGACGGCATCTCCGGGCCGATCGTCGACATCGCCAAGGGCATCACGCCGAAGGTCGACGCGCTGGTCACGGGCCACACCCACCAGGCGTACGTGTGCACGATCCCGGACCCGGCCGGCAACCCGCGCCTGGTCACCTCTGCGTCGTCGTTCGGCAAGGTCTACACGGACACGACCCTCACCTACGACCGCCGCACCAAGGACATCATCCGTACGTCGGTGAAGTCGGCCGGTGCCTCGAACCCGAAGTCGGCGAACCACATCGTCAGCCGGGACCAGCGCAGGGCCTCCGACATGAAGGCCTTGATCGCCCGCTGGAACGCCCTCGCGGCACCTATCGCGAACAAGCCGCAGGGCCACATCAGCGCCGACATCGACGGCCGCGGCTCCAAGGCCCTGGAGAAGCCGCTCGGCAACCTGATCGCGGACGCCCAGCTGGAGGGCCTGGCCCCGGCGGACAAGGGCGGGGCGGTCGTCGCCCTCATGAACCCGGGCGGTATCCGGGCGGACCTGGTGTACGCGTCGGCCGACGGCAAGTCCGACGGAGTGGTGACGTACGGGGAGGCCTTCACCGTGCAGCCGTTCACCAACATGATGAACGTCGTCGACCTGACCGGCGCCCAGCTGATCACCGCGCTCCAGCAGCAGGTCAGCGGCTCCAACGAGGCCGGCCCGAAGATCCTCCAGGTCTCGAAGGGCCTCACGTACACCCTGGACATGACGAAGACGGGCGCGGCCCGCGTGGTCACCGACACCATCAAGCTGAACGGCGAGGCGATCGACCCGGCGAAGACGTACCGAGTGGCGATGAACGAGTTCCTGGCGGGCGGCGGCGACGGCTTCGCGGCCCTCGGTCAGGGCACCAACAAGCTGGTCGGCGCGTCGGACCTGGACCTGTTCAACGCTTACCTGGCGGCCCACTCCTCGGCCGCCGCGCCGCTGGCCCCGCCGGCGACGGACCGGATCACGATCATCCAGTAGCTCACGTACGCGTGGTTCGGGGCGGTGGGCCGGTCGGGCCCACCGCCCCTTTTGGTTGCCCGGTCAGGCGTCCCGGTCAGGCGTCCCGGGCCACGCGTTCCAGCCGGTTCCGGTGGTTCTCCCACCACTGGGCGTCGCCCGGCGGCATGTTGTCGTTGCCCTTGTTCATACCGACGGCACCGTCCGTTAGTTCGCGGAGGATGTCGGCATACCCGGCGTGCCGGTGGGTGTCCGCGATCACGCGCACCGCGGCATGGTGCAACGTCACCTCGTCCCGCCCGTCGGGCCACCACGGCACCCTGCCGACCCTGTCCAGCGGAAGCGCGTCGATGGTCGCGTCCGCGTGTGTCCATGCCCGGCGATAGAGGTCCACGATGTGTTCACGCGGCGACGAATGAGCCGCCCTGTCCGGCTCCGCGGCTTCCCCAACGCCTGGTGGCGCGTCTTTAGGAGCCCTGGAGCCGGCGGCCCGTTGCGGAGGCGAAGCCCAGCCAGGTGTGCCGGTTGCCCGCCCAGCACCAGCCGATCTTGGGGGCGTTGCGGCGCTCGCGGCCGTCCCGCCCGGTGCCGTTGCTGATCCAGATCGCCGGGGTGCGGGCGTCCAGGGTGCCGTTGGCTTTGCGCAGCCGGGAGCCGATGGTCATGAAGCAGTGGTTGCGCTCCAGGACGGCGGGCTGCTGCAGCACCCAGTGGATGCCCTCGGTGAGCAGGAACGGCGTACGGGCCTCGGCCGTCAGGGCGGGCAGTGCCTCGTTCGGGCTCCAGTTGGCCATCCGGTCGCCGCGATCGACGCCGGTGAGGAGGTAGAGCGGGGCGTCGGGCAGCTCGACCGTGTCGAGCGGAGCGAAGAGGTCGACATCGGGCATGTCGACAACGACAAACCCCGGCTTGCCCTCGCGGCGCAGCAGCGGCGCGAGAACGGAGGCCGGGGCCCGGTCCGGGTGAACGGCGAGCAGGCCGCCGTCGCAGTCCGCAGCGTCCTTGGCGGCTTCGGCGAAGCCCCGAAGCTCGGCGGCGGGCAGTCCGGCGATCTCGTGCACTCCCAGCTCGATCAGCCGCTCGGCCTGGGTGCTCAAGGCGGGGAGCGAGGAGGGAAGGGTGGGGATGACAGGCGTGGCTTCTGGCACGATGCTCCCTGGGATAGCGACGCGGACGGGCCCAGAGGGAACGCGATGGTTCGCGGAAATGTTCCCGTAGCTGCCGCTGCCGCTGCCGCTGCCGCTGCCGCTGCCGCTGCCGCCCACCCTGATCTCCAGCCTTGTTCCTGAATGTGGGTCCGTCAGCGTGCTGGCGGACCCTTCCTGGGTCTCAGGAAGCTGTCCCGAGCGTGAACCAGACCGCCTTCCGGCTCGGAACGCCGCCGCCAAGGATGGTCGCACCCCAGGCCAGGGCCAGCCGTTCCACGAGCAACAGCCCCTGGCCACCGACCCGTTCTGGTTCAACGCGGAAGTCCGTCGGCTTTGGCAGCGCCCAATGGGCGTCGTCCGTGACCGCGACCGTGACCCGCGAGCGTAGGACCATCGCCTCAACGCCGATCACTGACGTACGCGTATGACGGTGCGCGTTGGTGACCACTTCGGTGACGCACAGGCGTGCGTCGTCGACGAGATCGTGCGGACTGCTGAGGCTGAGCAGCGATGCGATGAAGTCCCGTGCGAGCTTCGCGGCGCATGCGGTGCTGGGCAGGGCGAGCCGATAGGTCTCGTTGTCGAGTGGGCCCGGTGGCAGAGGAGTTGCGGTGGCGGTGCTCATGTCGTACTCCCAACGCGGTGCGGTCTGAACGGGTGCGTCGCTCGTTGTCCGTGGCGATGGCCGCGAGGAAGGCGCGGTTCAATATGCCTCCACACAGCTGCACTTCGGATGTACCGGTGTGCGGCGCGGGTGTTGTGGCCACGCTAGCGTGGATGTATCAACTGTTGTTTGGGATCCAATAACTAGTGCTGTAAGTGGACCCTTTCGGGGGATGTGGCCACACTGGGATTCGACAAGAGGAGAGGTTGATGCCACCGAGGAAGCCCCCTACCGCGCGGCAGCGTCGACTGGGTGCGGAGCTGCGCAAGATGCGGGAGCACGCCGGTCTGACACCGACCGAGGCAGCGGCTCTGTTGGGCACGGATCGCACCACCATCAGCAACACCGAATCGGGTCGGTTCGGGGTGAGTGGCGCGCGGGTGCGCGCCTGGTCCGACCACTACGCGTGCCACGACACGGCGTATGTCGATGCGCTGACCGAAATGGCAGAGGAGCGGATAAGGGGGTGGTGGGAGGAATATCGGGGCGAACTTTCGGGGAGTGCACTCGATTTGGCGGAACTGGAGCATCACGCGGTCGGGTTCCGGTCGGTTCAGATCATGCATATGCCCGGCTTGCTTCAGACAGAGGACTACGCGCGCGCCGTCTACGCCGAAGCCTTGCCCGCGCCGACTCCTGCGAGCCTTCGACGTAGGCTCTCGCACCGGTTGAGGCGCAGAGACGTCCTTGACCGACCGAATCCGCCCACTTGTACGTTCCTGATCCACGAAGCGGCTCTGCGGATGCAGTACGGCGGGCGCAAGGTGGCGGCCGGGCAGCTCGAACACCTTCTGAAGGAGTCGGAGCGCGACAATGTCACCGTGCGAGTGATCCCGTTCGCGGCGGGCGGCTTCCCGAACGCCGGTAGTTCGACTCACTATGTCTATGGTCCGGTTCCGCAGCTCGACACCGTACAGACGGATGCCCTGTTGGGTTCTGGATTCGTCGACGCCGAGGCTCGGCTCCGGGTCTTTCGGGCGGTGCTCGACCGTACGGAAGGGCGGTCGCTCGATCCGCAGAGTTCGAAAGACTTCATCAAAGAAGTCGCAGAGCAAGTATGAAGGCGTGAGAACCATGGAAATTCAGTGGCGAAAGTCGTCCAAGTCGGCAGATGCCGACGGCGACAACTGTCTGGAACTCGCCGAGTACGGAGGGGAGATCCTCATGCGTGAGAGTGACAACCCCGACGTGGTCATCCGTACGACCCGGGCCAAGCTGCGTGCCTTTCTCGGCGGTGCGAAGGAAGGAGAGTTCGACGATCTGGCCTGATCTCTAGCTCTCTCGCTCCAGGCGGCTCCCATCGGTGCAGGTGGGGGCCGCTCGTTGCGTTTGGTCACGGTTTGAATCGATCGAGACGTAGCATTCACAAGGTATCTACGCATCACTCGTTAGATATGCAACGCTTGATACGGGTCGCTCAACGGGCTAGCTTGCCGTGTGCCGTCCACCGGTATCGCTCGGGGTGAGGCCGGTTCCGTCGGCATAACTCCTCGACGTACTGAGCCCGTTGAGGAGCCCGCAGGGGCTGCTCCTTGCCCGCGCTCGTCACGCCGGTGACGGGCAAGGGGCGGCCGCGACACCGCACCGGAAGGCCGGCCGTGGATGACATGGATGACTCGGAACATGCCATCACTTCCGTGGCATGGGAGTTCCGGGTGCGAACGAGTCGTATACCGGTCGATGGAGGCCGGCGAGGTCGCCGAGATGTCCGTCGGTACGGTCGACGATTGCGCCGAGGCGATCCGTCGCATCCGCGTAGAGGCACGCGACCTGGCATCGGCGTTGCCGCCCATCGAGCGGCACCGCGAGCTGAGTTGGGTGGACGGCGGCGGCTGCACGGCGCGCTCGCCGCGCTCCACCGGGGTGAATCGTGCGGCTTCGCGCTGAGCCACCGGGGCTGCTGGATCGAGTGGACCGCACGTCCGCGCCCCGCGTACGCGGCCGGTGACGGCGACCGCAACAGCGGTCCGCCCTGTTCCGATTTTGACGTGCGCTCGTCATAATTCGAGGGCTCTTCCCCCACCGCAGACGGAGGCGCCCCGCATGAGCAGCCCGTACGCCGGTTCGCGTCGCACGTTCCTGGCAGGCGCACTCGCCGCAACCGCCACTGTCCTCCTGGGCACGGGCTCCGCCGAGGCCGACGCCCGGCAGGCCCTCACCACTCAGGACTGGATGGGTGCCCTCCCCGACGCCACCGCCCTGCAACGTCTCACGATTCCCGGTTCGCACGACTCCGGAGCCCGGTATGGCGGTCCCTGGGCGGAGTGTCAGAACACCACGATCGCGGACCAGTTAGCCAGTGGGATCCGTTTCCTCGACGTGCGGTGCCGGGTCACCGGCGGCTCCTTCGCGATCCACCATGGGGCCTCGTACCAGAACATGATGTTCGGCGATGTCCTCGGTGCCTGCTGGGACTTCTTGGCCGCACACCCCACCGAGACCGTGCTGATGCGGGTGAAGCAGGAGTACTCGGAGGAGAGCGACGCGACCTTTCGGGTCATCTTCGACGACTACCTCGACGTACGGGGCTGGCGCCCGCTGTTCCGCATCGACCCGGCGCTCCCGTCACTGGGCCAGGCCCGTGGCAAGGTCGTACTGCTCGCGGACAACGGCGGACTGCCCGGCGTTCGCTACGCCGACCCTGCGGTCTTTGACATCCAGGACGAATACATGGCGGAGCCGTTCGCCAAGTACCCCAAGATCGAGGCCCAGTTCCGCAAGGCTGCCCAGCAGCCGGGGAAGCTGTACATGAACTACGTCAGCACCGCCGCGCTGATGCCGCCGCGCTGGAACGCGGACCGGCTCAACCCGCAGGTGCAGTCGTTCCTCGACGGCTCCGAGGCGGCCGGGTGGACCGGCCTCGGCATCGTCCCACTGGACTTCCCCGCCACCCGGCCAGGCCTCGTGGAGTCACTGATCCGGCACAACCCGGGGCTCTGAGGAGCACGGAGCGATGTTCTGGCCGGCCGCCGCGGCCGGGGCCCAGACGTCCGTGGACGCCGGATCGGAGACCGAACCCGGTTGCGAGCCGGCTCAGAGATCCGGCGGCGGCTGCGGCGCACCCGGCAGCCTGATCGACGCCACCGTGCCGTCGCCCTCCGCCGGGCGCAGGGTGATGGTGCCGCCCGACTGCTGGATCGTGCGCGCGACGATCGACAGGCCCAGGCCCGAGCCGGGGAGCTGGCGGGCGGACGGGGAGCGCCAGAAGCGTTCGAAGACGTGGGGGAGTTCCTCGGCGGGGATGCCGGGGCCGTGGTCCCGTACCGTCAGTTCGCCGTTGCGCAGTGCGACCTCGATCGTGCCGTGGGGCGGGCTGAACTTGACCGCGTTGTCCAGGACGTTGACCACCGCCCGCTCCAGCGCGGCCGGCTCGGCCCGTACGTACCAGGAGGTCAGGTCCGCCCTGATCGTCAGCTCCGGGCCACGCAGCCGGGCCCGTTCCAGGGCCGTGTTCGCGATGTCGTGCAGGCCCACGACCTGGAGCGGGCCGGGGTTCGCCGCGTCGGGGCGGGCCAGTTCCTGGAGGTCGCCGATGAGCGAGGCCAGCTCGGTCATCTGCGCCTTCACCGACTTCATCAGCGCCTTGCGGTCGTCCGGCGGGATGGCCCGGCCGGTGTCGTCGCTGCGGGCGAGGAGTTCGATGTTGGTACGGAGGGACGTCAGCGGTGTCCGCAGCTCGTGGCCCGCGTCCGCGATCAGCTGGGCCTGGCGGTCGCGGGAGCTGGCGAGGGAAGCGGTCATCGAGTTGAAGGAGCGGGACAGCCGGGCGATCTCGTCCTCGCCCTCGACCGGGATGCGGACGGTGAGGTCCTCGGTCCGGGCGACGTGCTCGACCGCCTCGGTGAGCTCGTCGACGGGGCGCAGGCCGGTACGGGCGACCCAGAGACCGGCCGCGCCCGCCCCGACGACGCCGACGCCGGAGACGACCATGAGGACCCAGGCGAGGGTGGAGAGCGGCTTGTTGACCTCGCTCGACGGGCGGGCGATGGAGACGGCGATGTTGCCCGACGTCCCACCGGGAGCGGAACCGGTCCGCAACAGCGGGTAGGTGTAGACACGCATCCTCGTCCCGGCCTCGGTCTTCGCCGAGTGCAGGGCGTCGGGCCGATCTCCTGCGGCCACCGCGATGTCGGCGGTGCTCACGGAGAGCGGCGGCGCGTCGGGGGCGATGCATACCGTGCCCTGGGAGTCGACGAGCTGAACGGTGTACCCGGTGAACGACGAGGGCGGCACCGCGGTGCCGCGGCAGTAGGCGTACAGGTTCGTCAGGTACTTCGTGTCGACCTTGGAATGGCGCAGCGAGTTGTCCATCTGCTGGTTCAGCTGCGCCCTCGTCACGACCCAGCAGGACGCTGCTACCGCCGCCACCGCGACCGCCACCGCCGTCGCCACCAGCAGCGCGAGCCGGGAGCGCAGCGGCAGGGCACGGAGTCGGCGCAGAGGCCCGGTCATCCGTCACCGCCGCCGGAGCGGAGCGCGTAACCGACCCCGCGAACCGTGTGCACGAGCCGTGGTTCGCCGCCCGCCTCAGTCTTGCGGCGCAGGTACATCACGTACACGTCCAGGGAGTTGGAGCTGGGTTCGAAGTCGAAGCCCCACACCGCCTTGAGGATCTGCTCGCGGGTCAGCACCTGTCGCGGGTGTGCCAGGAACATCTCCAGCAGGGTGAATTCGGTACGGGTCAGCTCCACCCGGCGCGTGCCCCGGGTGACCTCGCGGGTGGCCAGGTTCATCCGCAGATCGGCGAAGGCCAGCACATTGTCGTCGGGGACGCTGCCTGCCGCGGCCGCGTACGAGCTGCGGCGCAGCAGGGCCCGGATGCGGGCGAGGAGCTCGTCCAGCTCGAACGGCTTGACCAGGTAGTCGTCGGCGCCCGCGTCGAGACCGGTGACACGGTCGCCGACGGTGTCACGGGCGGTGAGCATCAGGATGGGTGTGGTGGTGCCTGCGGAGCGGAGTCGGCGGGCCGCCGTCAGCCCGTCCATCCGCGGCATCTGGATGTCGAGGACGATGAGGTCGGGGGTGTACGACTCGGTTCTGGCGAGGGCGTCGAGACCGTCGACGGCGACCTCGGTTTCGTACCCCTCGAACGCGAGGCTGCGCTGCAGGGCCTCACGCACGGCGGGCTCGTCGTCGACGATCAGGATGCGCTGCGGATCGTCTTCGGCGGGGCTCATCGCTCCATGTCCTCTTCTCGTTGCGGGCTGCCGGGGCGGGCCTTCGGGCCTCCCCTGCTATCAGCCTCGCACGGCCGCGGCACGTCGTCGCGCGGCCCGGCGCTTGCGGCCCGCGGCGGTACGGACCTCCGGGGCGCGGAGCCTCTCGGCATTCCCGTGCGTGGCCAGTTCCGTCGCGAGGGCGAGGGGCAGGGCCAGGTCGGCCGGGCCGGTGGGGGTGTGCGTGGGGTGGTGCATGGCTGTCTCCTCAGGAGGTGTTGCCGGCCCGCAGGGTGTCGAGGTCGGTCTTGACTGTGTTCACCGGGATCGCGAAGCCGAGGCCGACGCTGCCCGCCGCGGAACTGCTGGATCGGCCGGACGAACTCGCCGAGTACATCGCGGAGTTGATGCCGATGACCTCGCCGTCCATGTTGATGAGCGCGCCACCGGAGTTGCCGGGGTTGAGGGAGGCGTCGGTCTGGATGGCCTTGTACGTGGTGGTGGAGTCGCCGGTGTCGCCGTTGAACTGCTGACCGCCGAACTCGAACGGCCACTGCTCGCCGCCGCCCTGCCAGCTCTGTCCCTGGCCGTTGCTGTCGTCCTTGGCGACCGTGACATCCCGGTCGACGGCGGAGACGATGCCGCTGGTGACGGTGCCGGTCAGGCCCTCGGGTGAGCCGATCGCGACGACCTCGTCGCCGACCGAGACCTTCGAGGAGTCGCCCAGCGTGGCCGTTTTCAGCCCGCTCGCACCCTGGAGCTTGATGAGTGCGAGGTCCTTGTCGGGGTCGGTGCCGACGACCTCCGCGCTGTACGTCTTGCCCGTGCTGAGCGTCACCTCGATCGACGAGGCGCCGGAGATGACGTGGTTGTTGGTGATGACCTCGCCGTCGGACGTGATGACCACGCCGGAGCCGGTGGACTTACCTGCGGGCGAGGTCGCGTTGACCTCGACGATCATCGGTGAGACGGCCTCGGCGACGCCGGCGACGCTGCCCTTGCTGCTCTGCGAGACGGGGCTGCCGGGTATGACACCGCTGCCCGTGTTGTTCGCGGCGATCTGATTGATGACGGTGGCGGTGCCGCCGCCGACTGCCGCCGCAGCGATCGCCACGGCCACCAGGAGGGCCACCGGCCGCCGGGCCCGGCGGGGCTCGGCCGACTCGGGTGCGGACTGCGGGAAGCCGGAGCCGTAGCTGCCGTCCCCGCCACCCTGGCCGGGCCACATGGTGGTTCCGGGGCCCGTCGAGATCGGCTGGGTGGGCTCGTAGGACGGCGGCGGGTAGGACGCGTCGCCGTTGCCGTACGAGGGGTACTTCGGGTACTCGCCGCTCGGGCGCTGGCTCTCTGTCATGTCTATGAGCGTGTTCCGCGAAGATGAGAGAAACCTGAGCGCCCGCTGAGAAGCCCGACAGAACCCCGTATGTCCGATATAAAGGCTGGCGTGCCGGGGGTATGGGGTAACGGCCTGGTGCACGATAGGGAGCCCGCTCGCTATCGTGCACCAGGCCGTAGGGCCGACAGGCCCCTATCGCGCCCCGAGCACAGGCTTCCCGCAGCCGCACGACCGCCGCACCACCAGCGCAGACGGGAACTGCTTCAGCCGCTCCCGCCGCGACCCCGACACCCGCAACGAGTCGTCGAGCACCAGGTCCACGGCCGCCCGTGCCATGGCCGGGCGGTCCGAGAAGACCGTCGTCAGCGGCGGATCGGTCAGACCGGCTTCCTTCACGTCGTCGAAACCCGCCACCGCGAGATCCCCGGGTACATCGATCCGCAGCTCGCGCGCGGCCCGCAGCACCCCGATGGCCTGGTCGTCCGTCGAGCAGAAGATCGCCGGCGGCCTGTCCGGTCCCGCGAGCAGCTTCAGCGACACCTGATAGGCGTCGTAGCGGTTGAACGGGGCCTGGAAGAGCCGGCCCTCCGTCGAGCGCCCCGACTCGTGCATCGCACGGCGCCAGCCCTCGACGTGGTCGGCGACCGGGTCGCCGACCGACGGGGTCGACTCCATGCCGCCGAGGCACGCCACGTACTCGTTGCCGTGTTCCAGCAGATGCCGGGTGGCGAGCTGGGCGCCGCCGATGTCGTCCGTGACGACCGCGACGTCGTCGATCGCCTCGGGCCGCTCGTGCAGCAGCACGACCCGCGCGTCCCACGCCTCGATCTCGGCAGCGGCCCGCTCGCTGGGGCCCTGGCTGACCAGGATCAGCCCGGAGACCCGCATGCCGAGGAAGGCCCGCAGATAGTGGACCTCGCGCTCGTCGCGGTAGTCGGAGTTGCCGACGAGCACCATCTTTCCGCGCTCGGCGGCAGCCTGTTCGACCGCGTGCGCCATCTCCGCGAAGAACGGCTGCCGGGCGTCCGGCACGATCATCCCTATGAGGTCGGTCCGTCGCGACGCCATCGCCTGGGCAACCCGGTCCGGCCGGTAGCCCAGCTCCTTGATCGCGGCGAGTACCCGCTCGCGCGTGGCCGGGGCGACCGGCCTGGGTCCGTTGTTGATGACATAGCTGACGACCGCGGTCGACGTACCCGCCAGTCTCGCCACATCGTCCCGCGTCACCTTGGCCACGCGCGGCAGTCTACGCGGATGGACCAGGCGGGTGACAGGTGGATCAGGCCGGATCAGGGAGCGGGGTCCGGCCCTATCCGCCTGTCACCCGCTACCGGTTGGCAGGCCGGACCGAGGCTCTTTCCGCGACCTCGACCACCGCCGACCGCTCCGGACGGAGCACGGGTTCGGCGGCCGGCTCCGCCGCGGCCTGCGCCTTGGCCTCCTCGGCGGCTCGCTCCACTTTCTCCGGTGCGACGAAGCGGTAGCCGACGTTGCGGACCGTACCGATCAGTGACTCGTGTTCGGGTCCGAGCTTGGCGCGCAGCCGCCGCACATGGACGTCGACCGTCCGCGTACCGCCGAAGTAGTCGTAGCCCCAGACCTCCTGGAGCAACTGGGCGCGGGTGAAGACCCGGCCCGGGTGCTGCGCCAGGTATTTGAGCAATTCGAATTCCTTGAAGGTCAGGTCCAGGACCTGGCCCTTCAGCTTCGCGCTGTACGTCGCCTCGTCGACCGACAGATCGCCGTTGCGGATCTCCGTCGGGGAGTTGTCGGAGCTGATCTGCTGCCGGCCGGTGGCCAGCCGCAGCCGGGCCTCGACCTCGGCCGGCCCCGCTGTGTCCAGCAGTACGTCGTCGATGCCCCAGTCGGCGGTGACGGCCGCGAGACCGCCCTCCGTCACGACGAGGATCAGTGGACAGCCCGGTCCGGTGGACCGCAGCAGCTGGCACAGCGACCGCACCTGCGGCAGATCGCGACGGCCGTCGATCAGGATGACATCGGCACCGGGGGTGTCGACGAGAGCGGGGCCTTCGGCCGGCGCCACCCGCACGTTGTGCAGCAGGAGACCGAGGGCCGGAAGCACCTCCGTCGACGGTTGAAGGGCATTCGTCAGGAGCAGCAGTGAACTCATCTCCGCCCACCTGCCTGGGTCGTCGGTCGATGTCGGTGCACGGTTCGCTCGCCCATTACGTCGATCCTCCTCGTTCCCTGCGAGAGGGGCACTCCCGGGCTCGGGCCCGGGGGAGTATGCGGCACTTCTTCGTACGTTTCGTGCTGGCTTTCGCACTGGTTGCCGTACGACGTCTGTCATACGGGTTTTACGGGTGCGGGCCCGTGCCCTGGGTCCGCTGAGCTTGTGAAACGTCGTCGTAACAATGCTTGGAAAGCACAAAAGGACCCGGGGGCTGCTTTGCCCGGATCCTTCTCAGCAGAATAGCCCAGTTCAGCGTCCGAGGGGCGATTTCGGATTCCCTTTGTTCCCTTGATCACGCCGGGGCGTCTGCGCGGCACATTGCGGACCGATGACGGTCCGTATCGAGGCGGTGTACGAACCGTGCACGGCAGATGCCCGCCGCATCGGCGACTGGGCGGTGGCGGGGTGATTCATTATGGACAGCTGACGCGAGACGAGAGGAGCGCCACCATGCCTGCGGGAACGATCCGCTACTGGGCCGCCGCCAAGGCCGCCGCTGGGACCGCGGAGGAGCCGTACACAGCCGCGACCCTCGCCGAGGCGCTCGACGCGGTGCGTGAGCGGCACAGCGGTGAGCTCACCCGAGTGCTGCAAAGGTGCTCGTTCCTCATCGACGGCGCCCCCGTGGGGACCCGCAGTCATGAGACCGTACGCCTTGCTGAGGGCGGCACGGTCGAGGTGCTCCCGCCGTTCGCAGGAGGGTGAACCGCAGACATGAGCAGTAACGATCAGCAGCAGCCGTACGGACAGGACCCGGGCTACGGGTACGGGCCGGGGCACGACCCGCTGGACAGCCAGGAGCCGCAGCCCGCGCAGCCTTACGGACAGCGGCAGCCCTCGCAGCCGTACGGGGGGCAGGTGTACGGCGAGCAGTCCCATGGCCCGCAGTCGTACGGGGACCGGTCCCACGGTCAGCAGTCGTACGGGGGCGAGCCCTATGGCGCGCAGGCGTACGGCGCGCAGTCGTACGGTCAGCAGGCCCAGCACGGAGCCCAGTACCAGGCCCAGCACGGAGCCCAGTACCAGGCACACGGCCCGTACGGCCCGAATCAGGCGCCGCAGGCGAACCCTGGGCCCGCGTGGCCGGACGCCCACATGCAGGAGCCCGTCTCACCTGCCGCCCACGGCCCGCAGGATCCCGGTGTCACGCAGACCTGGGAGGGCCAGACCTGGGACACCCAGTACCAGCCGCCCATCCAGCCCATCCAGCCCGCGCAGCAGCCTGCCCAGCCCGCCCAGCCTGCGCAGCCGCCCATCCAGCCCGCCCAGCAGCCCGTTCCGGCCGCCGCCGAGACCAGTTGTCCGCCGCCTCATCCGCAGCCGCAGGGCGCCTCCCGCTCCTACCCGCTGCCTCCCGAGGTCCCGGTCGCGCCCGTCGCCGCCGAGCCGGCCCGGGCGGCCGCCCCGGCCGCCGCACCGTCCGCGCACGACGCCGCCGGATACAGCGCGCCCACCACCCTGGGCAACACTCGCATCACCGACGCCCAGCGCGCCCGCGCCGAGGGCCGCTCGCCGATCATCGCGCCGGGTATCCAGCCCGCCGGGATCACCGCGGGACTAGGGCTGCTGCTCGCCCTCGGCGCCGCGATCGGGCCGTACGCCCTGGTCGTGCCCTTGGTGCTGCTCCAGGCCGTGACCGCGGCCGGCTGGTTCCGGCTCAACGGCATGTGGCCGGCCCGGCAGGGCATCGTGCTCGCGTTCGCCGGTGGCTTCGTCGCCGACATCGCGCTGCTCGCCGCGGGTCGCGAGAACGGACCGGCCGCCATCCTCGGCACCCTCGGCATCTGGGTGCTGCTCACCGTGGTCCTCCAGTTGCGCAGCCACGCGAGCGCCGACGAGCGGATGCAAGGGCTGATGGCCACCGTCGCGTCGGCCGCCCTCGCCGTCCTGGCCGCCGGACATCTCGCGGCGGTCCCGGACGCGGTGACGGTGGGCGGGGTGGCCGTCGCGGCCGCCGTCCTCGTCCGCGCGCTGCCGCTGCCCGGAGCCGCGTCGGTAGTGGTGGCGCTGCTCGCCGCCGCGGGCGCCGGTGCGGTGGCGGGGGCGTTCACCGACTTCGGTACGAAGGGCGCGCTGCTCGGCCTTGCCGCGGGCGGTTGCGCACTGATCGGGCTGCGGGTGGCGAGCTACGACTACCCGTCACGGTTCGTCCACATGACGGCTGGTGTGGCACTGCCGCTCACTGCCGCGGCGCCCGCCGTCTATCTGATCGGCGGCGCGATCTCGTAGCGTGGACCGGTGCCACCCCCGGGAACCGAAGGGGGGCGCCCGCACGTCGATCACCCCGGGCGCTGTGGATCCGTAGTGGACCGCATGGGCGCCGGGGGTCCGGCCGGATTGATGCAGGGTGGGGGAGGAACGGGCATGCGTGCACTGCGAATACTGCTGGTCATAGTGGTGGTTCTGGGCGGGATCTTCGTCGCCGTCGACCGGGCGGCGGTGTACTTCGCCGAGTCGGAGGTCGAGGGGCGGGTCCAGGTCACCGGCGCCACGACCGGCTCGACGGACGTTTCCATCAAGGGATTTCCGTTCCTGACTCAGGTCGCCGGAAAGCAGCTCGACAAGGTCGACGTCAAGATCAATGGCATCGAGGCCGACGCCGACGGCCAAAGGGTCCGGATCAGCCGAATGAACGCCGCGCTGCACGAGGTGAAGCTCGCCGACGGCTACTCCAGCGCCACCGCCACCCGGGCCACCGGCACCGCCGTCATCTCGTACGAGGACCTGACCCAGGCCGCCAGCGACGGCGCCGTCGTCGAGTACGGCGGCAACGGCAAGGTGAAGGTGACCGGCACGGTCGACGTCCTCGGCAAACCGCTCTCGCGCAGTGTGCTCTCCACCGTCTCCCTGGTCGACGGCCACACGATCAAGCTGCACGCGGACGAGGTGCCGGGCGAGGACATCCCCGGGATTGAGGGTCTGGTGCGCGGGAAGACCGACTTCGAGCGGGAGATCGGCGGCCTGCCCAGCGGTCTGAAGCTGCAGAAGATCCAGGCGACCGCCGACGGCCTGGTCATCTCGGTGACGGGTACGGACGTACAGCTCGCCGGATAACGGCCTTCCCCCTACTTGCCTTTGCCGGTCGGTCCGAGTCCTGCCGAGACCATGCAGGGGCGCCAATGCCCCTGCGCACCACATATTGAGACGGCTGCATCCGATCTGCGGATAGTCAACGGGTGTCGACGGCGAGAGGGCGACGCGCGGGACGCCGTACCGCTACTCCTGTCCCATATTACGGACGACTGCGTCTCGCAATACGACACAGCGGTGACATGCCCGTCCGTACCTCCCTACGATCGGTCCCATGCAGTGCTGTAATGGCGGTCTCCCGCAGCGGGGACGGGCGGATCTCACGAAGCGGCGGGCAGTGGACCTGTGCCGCGTCGCCGCCATGCTCTGTCGCACTGTCTGAGCGGGAGCCTTCGGCACCCCGCATTCCCCCCGGCCCTTCGACCGATGTCAGGGCCTGTCCCCATGGCCTGTGCAGGTGTGCCGCACACTGCGCCGCCGTACATCCGCATCACGCACCGTCTCGCACCATCTCGCCGCAAACTGCCCCGGAGGAGAACAGAATGAGCCGCAGTGACGTCCTGGTAGACGCCGACTGGGTCGAGGCCCGCATCGACGACCCGAAGATCGCTCTCGTCGAGGTCGACGAGGACACCTCGGCGTACGAGAAGAACCACATCAAGAACGCGATCCGGATCGACTGGACCAAGGACTTCCAGGACCCGGTCCGCCGCGACGTCATCGACCAGGCCGCCTTCGAGAAGCTGCTGTCCGAGAAGGGCATCGGCAACGACACCACCGTCGTTCTCTACGGCGGCAACAACAACTGGTTCGCGTCCTACGCGTTCTGGTACTTCAAGCTCTACGGTCACCAGGACGTCCGCCTGCTCGACGGCGGCCGCAAGAAGTGGGAGCTCGACTCCCGCGACCTGGTCGACGGCGACCAGGTCCCGTCCCGCCCGGCCACCGAGTACAAGGCCCAGCCGCAGGACGAGTCGATCCGCGCCTACCGCGACGACGTCGTGAAGGCGATCGGCGGCCAGAACCTGATCGACGTGCGTTCGCCCGACGAGTTCAGCGGCAAGCTGCTCGCACCGGCGCACCTCCCGCAGGAGCAGTCCCAGCGCCCCGGCCACGTGCCGACCGCCCGCAACATCCCGTGGTCGAAGAACGCCAACGACGACGGCACCTTCAAGTCGGACGACGAGCTCAAGGCCCTCTACGAGGACGAGCAGGTCGACCTGGCGAAGGACACCATCGCGTACTGCCGTATCGGCGAGCGTTCCGCGCTCACCTGGTTCGTGCTGCATGAGCTGCTCGGCCAGGAGAACGTCAAGAACTACGACGGTTCGTGGACCGAGTACGGCTCCCTCGTGGGTGTGCCGATCGAGCTCGGCGCCAACAAGTAACTCCGCACGACCCGGACCAGCACGACCCTCGACCCAGAAGGACAGAACACCATGTGTGGAGCAAAGGCCGGCGGCCCCGACGCCTCGACCATCAAGCCCGGTGAGACCACTATCCAGGGCAGCGTGACCCGCGACGGCGAGCCCGTCGCCGGTTACGTGCGCCTGCTGGACTCGACCGGCGAATTCACCGCGGAGGTCCCGACCTCGGCGACCGGACAGTTCCGCTTCTACGCGGCCGAGGGCACGTGGACGCTGCGCGCCCTCGTCCCGGGCGGCAGCGCCGACCGCACGGTCGTGGCGCAGACCGGTGGCATCTTTGAGGTCGCGATCGCCGTCTAGCCTTTACGGCCTGATCCACTCTCTATCGTGCACCAGGCCGTTACCGCCCGAAGGGCCGTACCCCGGGGGTTTGGACGCCTTCGGTACGGCCCTTCGCGCCGTTCACGTGGGCGGGAACGGGCCTACGCTTGATATATGTACGCGCGGCGCCGTCGCGGCTATTTCCTGATGATGGGCGGCTGCATCGTCCTCTTCGTATCCGCCTGGGCCTTTGTCAGGCTGTGGTCGATGCCCGCCGCGATAGCGATGGTTCTCGTGGCCATGGTCATCCCGCCGATCGCAGCCATGATCGCCAACCGGCGGGGCCCGGAGGACCGCTGGTGGGACGATCCGTCCGGCGACCCACAGTCCGACGAGTGGTGGGACGAGCTCGACGGCAAGAAGCGGCGTTGACATCCTCGCCGCCCTGAGGGACGGCGATTCCCGTCTACCGTGCCGTTGAAGGCTGTGGTGTCGGGTGGGTTCCCGCTTCGCTGCGCGGTGCCGGGACGAGTCCCGGTCTTACCAGCGCTCCACGGGCTGACACGGCCAGTCCGGCCGCCCTGGCGACGTTGGCCGCCGCGTTGATGTCCCGGTCCAGGACGGCCCCGCACGCCGCGCACGTCCAGGTGCGGACGTGCAGGGGCTTGGGGCCGTCCTTCATGCCGCACTGCGAGCACACCTGGCTGGTGGGCTCGAACCGGCCGATCCGGATGAAGATCCGCCCGTACCGGGCGGCCTTGTATTCCAGCATGCTCACGAACGCCGACCATCCGGCGTCGTGGACGGACTTGGCCAGGCGCGTGCGGGCGAGCCCCTTCACCGCCAGGTCCTCCACGGCGACCGCTTGGTTCTCGCGGATCAGCCTCGGTACGGCGACCCGTCAGTAGACGAGCGCCTGGACGCCGTCGGCCATGATCTCGCTGACGAAGATCTGGGCGCCCGCGATCCGTACGCCCTCCAGGACATCCTGCTCGGTGATGTCGCGACGGGCCGCGCACTGCGTGCAGAGGGTGATCTGCCCGCCTGCCTGGATCGACTCGATCAGATCCGGCAGTGGCGCGGCATGCGGCAGTTCGAACTCCGCGGCGCGCCCCGGCAGAGCAAACCATGAGGATTCACCGGTCAGCCAGAGCGAGACCTCCACGCCGCTGGCGACGGCGACCGCGGCCACCGTGAACGCCTGCGAGCAGCGCTCGGCTGAGTCGGCACCGGCAGTCACCTTGATCACGAGCTTCTTCGGCATATGCCGAACTGTAATCGTCGGGTGGGCAACCTCATGGCCTTGACGGAAGTCAGGTGTGTGCGCGGATAACGGAATCCGCGCCTCAGGTCTCGTGGGGGCCCCCTTTTGGAACCGAAAGACACCATTCCTGACCGGCAGGCCGAGCCGTTCGTCGGGGAAGCGGCGCTGACCGGCGCCGCAGAGCCATCCGTGCCGGTGGCCGCGCCAACGCCCGAGTCCGCGCCCGTACTTGAGCAGGAACCGGTGCCGGCGCTTGAGGCCGGACCCGAGCCCCAGCCCGAGCCCCAGCCCCAGCCCGTGCCCGAGCCGGCGCCCGTGGCTGAGCCCGAAACCGCACTGGTCGCCGCGCCCGCCTCGACGCGCCCGCGCGGGCGTACGGCGCTGCTGATCGCCGCTGCCGCGGTGCTCGGCATCGCAGGCGGCACCGCCGTGGGCTACGACATTCAGGCCGGACGCGCCCCGACCCCGCTGCCCGCCTTGTCGCAGCCCGATCTGGCGTACCCGGCGAAGGCACTGCCCGCGGGCAAGGCCGCCGACCCGCTGCCCGCTTCCCAGGACCGTCGAGTCAGGACGGACGGCGACCTGCGCAAGCTGCTCGCCGACAGGCCCGCGGGCTGGAGCGACGACGAGGAGTCGGCGCTGAGCTTCGGCGACGGCTGGCTGGCCGTGGACGAGTACGCCCGCTCCTTCGAGGAGGAGGGCCCCATGTACGAGTACTTCCTGGAGTACGACATACGCCGGATCGCGGGCGCTGCCTGGAAGCGCGGGCAGTACCGCACCGCCGAGACATATCTCGTGCAGTTCGGCTCGGGAACCGTCCAGGGGGCCCAGGACTTCGCCGAGGGTCAGCTTTCGTACATGTCCGGAACCGAGATCGGTGCGGGCAACGACGGCGATGCGATCAAGGGCAGCGGCAACGGCCGCTACTACCTCTACGAGGTCGAACAGAAGCCGGGCTATCTGCCGTCCTACCACGCCAGGGCCACCGTGTACCGCGGCGACATCGCGGCCGACATCCACATCTACGACACCGTACCGATCAGCAAGAAGGACATCCGGACGCTGGCCGAGCGACAGCTGGAGCGCCTGTGAACGACGTGACCACGACGCAGACCACACCGGACGAGAACGCCGACGCGTCCGGGGCCGTCACCCCGCTCCCCCCGGCCCCCTCCGGCCCGGCGCGCCAGGTGATCCTCACGGCGCTCCCCGTCCTGCTGGTGGCCGCCGCGGTCGCGGGCGCGGCCGCGTACACCAAGAACACGGTGGACGATGCCGACCGCACCGCCAGGACCGGTCTGTGGGAGGAGCCCGCGCACAAGCCGGGCAAGGACCCGGCCGGTGACGTGGCCCGGGGCAGGGCCTCCACCGAGCTCAGCAAGCTGCTGCTACCGGTCCCGAGCGGCTACCGGCTCGGCCCCGACAACGGGGAGCTGGGCAACGACGGCGAGCAGAGCGGCAAGAAGGCGACCGCCGCCATGAAAGAGATCGCCCATGGCCTCGCGGGCAAGGAGCGCCGGGCCTACGAGAAGCGGATCGACAAGCTCCGCATCGAGGGCATCGCCGTCCGCTCCTATGTCGACAGCGGCAACAGCCTGGTGATCAACACCGAGATCGTGCGGATGAAGGACAAGAAGGCCGTCCGGGGCCTCTACACCTTCAGGACGGGCCTCGGGGAGTCCCTCGGCATCTTCCGCGAGGCGCCGAAGATCGAGGGGCACACGAGGAACGCCAAGTGCTACGTCCTGCGTAAGAGCAGTAAGGACGCCATCGAGTCGATGAACTGCCTGGCGTACGACGGCGAGCTGAGCATCAGCGTCTCGGCGTCCGGCACCAAGCCGTTCGACCGGACGGCCGTCGCCGAACTCCTGAAGGACCAGCTCAACCACATCACGTCTCCGGGGGAGTACGTATGACCGAGCAGACGACGGAAACACCCGACGCACCCGGCGCGCGGCCCACCGACACCGCGCCGCTCACCGAAACCGCGCCCGCGACCGCACCGGAGGCGCCGCTCACCGAAACCGTGCCCGCGACCGCGCCGGAGGCACCGCCCACCGACACCGCGCCCGCCGAAGCGGCCCCCGCACCGCTGATACCCGCGCCTCCGCTGCCCCTGTCCCCGCCCTTGCCGCTGCCGCCCAAGCCGCCGCGGCGTGTCCTGCGGGCCGTCGCCCGGTGGACGGCGGCCGTGCTGGTGTGCGGGGGCCTCGGTGCCGGTGCGGCCGCCGGCATCACCTCGATGGAGCGCACCGACGTGCCCGGTCTGGCCACCGAGAGCGACGGCCGCTGGGACTATCCCGAGCTCAGCCTGCCCGTGCTCCCGGCCGGCTCGCCCCGCCCGTACAGCGACGGCAATGTCGGCGAGGTCCACCACGCCGACCTGCGGCGCCTGCTGCTGCCCGCCCCGGCCGGAGCGACCGTGGACAAGAAGCTCGACGGCGGCTGGGTGAGCACGGAGCAGTACCTCTCCGAGTATGCGAAGGGCGAGCGCTCCGACATCACGCTGATACTGAAGGACTCCGCTCCGCGGCACGTCGCAGCCCGCGGCTGGACCATGCCGGACGGCACGTCGACCCGGATCTATCTCGTCCAGTTCAACTCGACGGCCTTCGCCCAGTACTTCATGGACTCGATCAACGACAGTGGATCCGGGGTGCCGCTCGTCGGTGCGCCCGAGGCGGTTCTCGACGAACGCTGGAGCGGCGGCGGCAAGGTGGAGGGCACCTCGTCGTACGCGTACGAGGAGGCGAAGCCGTACGGCGCGGCGCAGGTCCGCCACGGGTACCTGGTCGCCGGCGACACGCTCGCTCTCGTCGTCCAGTCCCGCGAGGGCAGGGAGGGCACCAAGAGCGTTCCGTTCCACCAGACGCTGATCGTGCAGAACCAGATGCTGGGCTGACCTGCCCCTCGGCGGTCCCCCGGGCAAACCCCGAACCGGCGGGCCGGGCCCCAACCCATTAGGCTGGGGCCCGGCCCCGTACTGCTGCCATACCGCTCGTTCCAAGGAGTTCCCGTGCTTGAGGCATTCTTCTCCGCCCTGCTGGTCCTGGTCTGCGTCGGCGTTCTCGCCTTCGCCGGCGTGACCGTGAAGAAGCTTTACCAGGGTCAGCGCTGACCCGCGCTGCCCTCGCCTCCGTTCGCGCGGGTACCCCCGTCACGAACGTGACACTCGTGCCCGATGTGTCACGTTCGCAGTCACCCGCTCCCACCTCACAGATCGTCTGAGCCGCTCATGATCGAGATCCCGTCCGACCTCCACCCGGACCTCGTCCCTCTGGCCTTCCTCCTCGGCAACTGGGCGGGCGCGGGTGTCTCCGACTTCCCCGGTGCCGAACAGTGCAACTTCGGCCAGGAAGTCTCCTTCAGCCACGACGGCCGGGACTTCCTGGAGTACGTCTCGCACACCTGGGTGCTCGACTCCGAGGGCAAGAAGGTCAAGCCGCTGGAGTCCGAGTCCGGCTACTGGCGCATCGACAAGGACCGCAAGGTCGAGGTCGTCATGGTCCGCGACCAGGGCGTCGTCGAGATCTGGTACGGCGAGCTGGCCGACCAGAAGCCGCAGATCGACCTGGCCACCGACGCGGTGGCCCGGACCGCGGCCTCCGGCCCGTACAGCGGTGGCAAGCGTCTCTACGGTTATGTGAAGAGCGACCTGATGTGGGTCGGTGAGAAAGCCACCCCCGAGGTGGAGCTTCGCCCGTACATGTCGGCGCATCTGAAGAAGGTCGTCACCCCGGAAGAGGTCGAGGCGATGGCGAAGAGCCTCGGCGACCTGCCGGACGACGGCATCGCCTTCTTCAAGTAGTCCGGTCCGTCCACGGTTTCCTCGGATACAAAGCTGCGGACCGGTTCTTGCCCGGTCCTACACTGGGCCTGTGGTGAGCACCGACTGGAAGACCGATCTCCGGCAGCGCGGCTATCGGCTGACGCCGCAGCGGCAGCTTGTCCTGGAAGCCGTCGACACGCTGGAGCACGCGACGCCCGACGACATCCTCTCCGAGGTGCGCAAGACCGCGTCCGGCGTGAACATCTCCACCGTCTACCGGACGCTGGAGCTCCTGGAGGAGCTGGGGCTGGTCAGCCACGCCCATCTGGGGCACGGGGCACCCACGTACCATCTGGCCGACCGCCACCACCACATCCATCTGGTCTGCCGCGACTGTACGACCGTGATCGAGGCCGATGTCGATGTCGTCACCGAGTTCACCGCGAAGCTGCGGGGCAGCTTCGGTTTCGAGACGGACATGAAGCACTTCGCGATCTTCGGCCGCTGCGCCGACTGCACGGCGAAGGCGGCGTCCAAGGGTGCGGCCCGGACAGCCGATGCGGCCGATCCCCAGCCGTAAATCGCGTCGTACGCTGGTCACATGAAGAGTCCCTTGCTGTCTCTGCCCGGCGCCGTCCCCGCCGAAGGCCGCGACGAAGGCGTCGCCGCGCACTACGGTGACCTGTTCCGCGAGCAGCGCGCCCTCGCCGACGGCTCCGGCCTCGTCGACCTCTCGCACCGCGCCGTCGTCACCGTCACCGGCAGCGACCGGCTGGCCTGGCTGCATCTCCTGCTCACCCAGCATGTCAGCGACCTCGCTCCGGGACAGGCCACCGAAGCCCTGATCCTCACCGCGCACGGGCACATCGAGCACGCCCTCTATCTCGTCGATGACGGCGAGACCGTGTGGATGCATGCCGAACCGGGCACGCAGGGCGAGCTCATCGCCTATCTGGAGTCCATGAAGTTCTTCTACCGGGTCGAAGTCGCCGACCGTACCGAGGACTTCGCCGTGGTGTACCTGCCGGCCGGCTCCATCGCGGAGGTCCCGGACGGTGTGACGGTACGGGAGACGGCGTACGGCCGGGATCTGTTCCTGCCCCGCGCCGACCTGGAGAAGTTCGCGGCCGGGCACGGCCCCGTGGCCGGCATCCTGGCGTACGAGGCGCTGCGCGTCGAGGCGCACCGCCCCCGCCTCGGCTTCGAGACCGACCACCGCACCATTCCGCACGAGCTGGGCTGGATCGGCACCGCCGTCCACCTCCAGAAGGGCTGCTACCGCGGTCAGGAGACCGTGGCCCGGGTGCAGAACCTCGGCAAGCCGCCGCGGCGGCTGGTCTTCCTGCACCTCGACGGCAGCGAGGTCGTCCTGCCCGGACACGGCACACCGGTACGGCTCGCCGCGGACGGCGCCGAGAGCCGTCAGCTGGGCTTCATCACCACGTCCGCCCGCCACCACGAGCTGGGGCCGATCGCACTGGCCCTGGTCAAGCGGAACGTCGCGGTGGACGCCGAGCTGCTCGCGGGGGACACGGCCGCCGCCCAGGAGACGGTCGTGGAGCCGTAGCCGCTCGCCGGCACAGGGGGGCGGGGCGCGGCAGACGCGCGGGGTCAGTGCCGCGACGCCGACCCGGCCTCAGACCTCGATGATGACGGTGAACGGGCCGTGGTTCGTGAGCGAGACCCGCATCTGGGCCCCGAACCGGCCCGTCTCCACCTGCGCCCCCAGCGCCCGCAGCTGTGCCACCACCTCGTCGACCAGCGGTTCGGCGATCTCGCCGGGCGCCGCGGCGTTCCAGGTGGGCCTGCGCCCCTTCCGGGCGTCCCCGTAGAGGGTGAACTGCGAAATCACCAGAAGTGGTGCATTCACATCGGAGCAGGACTTCTCGCCCTCCAGAATGCGGACTGACCAAAGCTTGCGGGCGAGCTGAGCAGCCTTCTCCGCGGTGTCCCCGTGGGTGACTCCCACCAGCACACACAGCCCCTCGCCGACGATTTCGCCGACTACCTCCGGCCCGCCCGACGCGCCCGCGCCATCGGCCACCGTGACGCTCGCACCATCCACCCTCTGTACCACTGCACGCATACAGACCAACCTATCTTGGGCTGAACGGGTACAGAGCATCCACACATCCCCAAGGGAGTGGCACGATGCTCGGCAGGCGGTGTGCCGACGCACCGGTCGAGGGGATGGACACAAGCATGAGTACCTATGGAACCGGGCAGTCCGCCGGCGCCGTGCCGGGCGGGTGCACCAGTACCAGCATCATGCGCCCACCCGTGCAGCGAACCGGCCACGGCCTTGTGGACGGTCCGTCCGCGGGACCGCAGCCCGGGCTGGGCGGCCTGCGGCTGCCGGAGCTGCGCACCCTGCGCCGCGAGTCGCAGCGCGACGAGGCCGACCTCAGCTATGTGCGACGGCTGGTCCAGGGGCGGATCGACATCCTCCGGGCCGAGCTGGCCCGAAGGACGGATCCGGAGACACCGGTGGTGGACCGGCTCTCGGAGATCCTCGCCGACACCCCGTCCCAGCACCGCTCCTCCGCCAGGCACGTCACGCTCACCACACCACGCAGCGACGAGTACCGCCGGCTGGCGGCCGAGACGCTGGCCGAGGTCGAACTCTCCGACCTCGACGCCCGTACCGACGAAGAACTGCACACCGCGATGGGGCGCCTGGTCCGCTATGAACAGCAGGTCTCCCTGCGCCGTCACCAGCTGCAACGGACCACCGACGATTGCAGTGCGGAGATCGCCCGCAGGTACCGTGACGGCGAAGCACAAGTAGACGACCTGCTCGCCTGAAGCGATCCTTCCGGGGGCGGGTCCGCCCGTCCCCGGAAGGCCACCATGACCTCCAGCGCCGCCCCCGCTGCTCCCTCCGCCATATCCCCCGCCCACCCGGTCCTGGCCGAGGTCGTACGCTCCGGCTTCGTGGAGGGCCGGCACCGGGGCTCGCTGGTCGTCCTGGCCGCCGACGGCAGCGTGGAGCGGGTTCTGGGCGACCCGGCGGCGCCGGTCTTCCCGCGCTCGTCCAACAAGCCGATGCAGGCCGCTGCGGTGCTGCGGGCCGGGCTCGATCTGTCCGGGGAACGGCTGGCACTGGCCGCCGCGAGCCACTCGGGGGAGGGCTTCCACCTCGAACTCGTGCGCACCATGCTTGCCGAGCACGGGCTGACGCCCGGCGATCTGCAGACCCCGCCCGACCTGCCGCTGGACCCGGTGGAGGCGGAGGCATATCTCGCCGCGGGCCATGTCCGGGAGCGGATCACGATGAACTGCTCCGGCAAGCACGCGGCGATGCTCGCGGTGTGCGCGGTGAACGGCTGGGACCGGGCGTCCTACCTTGCCCCTTCGCACCCGCTCCAGCAGCTCGTCCACCAAGTGGTCGAGGACGCGGCGGGCGAGCCGGTCACGGCGGTCGGTACGGACGGGTGCGGGGCGCCGCTGATGGCGGTCAGCCTGGTGGGTCTGGCTCGAGCCTTCCGTTCGTTCGTGCTGGCGGAGCCGGGGTCGGCGGAGCGCCGGGTCGGGGACGCGATGCGGGCACACCCCGAGTACGTGGCCGGAACGCGCCGCCCCGACACCTGGCTGATGCAGGAAGTGCCGGGAACGCTGTCCAAGATGGGCGCTGAGGCAGTGCAGGCGGTGGCGCTGGCGGACGGCCGGGCACTGGCCTTCAAGATCGACGACGGTGCGACGCGGGCACTCGGCCCGGTGCTGGCACAGTCGCTGCGCCTGCTCGGCATCGACGCCCCGGTGGTCTCCCGGATCGGACGGGCGCCTCTGCTGGGCGGCGGCGGTGAAGTCGGCGAGATCCGGGCAGCGTTCTGACCGGATTCAGACCGCAAACCGGATTCAGACCGCAAAGGGGATGCGACGCCGGCCGGGGCCGAAAAACCGCGCGACATTCCTCAAGCGCGTGCCTAGCGTGAGGTCCATGCGCCTCGATGTCCGTGCGATCAACGAGTCCGATTACCCCGACTGGCTGCGGGCCGTGCACACCGGTTTTCTGCGCCCGCCGGTGGTGACGGAACAGGAGGTCGCCAGCCGGCGACCACACACCGACCTGGCCCGTACACAGGGCGCGTTCGACGGCGGGCGGTGCGTGGCCACGTACCGTTCGTTCGCACAGGAGCTCACGGTCGTCGGCGGTGCCACGGTGCCGGCTGACGCGATCTCCAACGTCACTGTGTCGCCCACGCACCGCCGCCGCGGACTGCTGAGCCGGATGATGGCCACGGACCTGGCGGCGGCGAAGGAGCGCGGCGATGTGGTCGCCACGCTGATCGCCTCCGAGTACCCGATCTACGGCCGGTACGGCTTCGGCCCGGCGGCGTGGACCACCGAATGGGAGATCGACGTACCGAGGTCGGGTCTTGACCCGCGGTGGTCGGGCCCCGGTGCGGAGGACGGCGGCCGGATCGACCTGGTGTCCGGCGCGGACGTACGCAAGCTGGGCCCGGCCCTCCATGACCGGCTGCGCGCCCGGCAGCACGGGGCGATCGACCGCGCCGCGCGCTGGTGGGACATGACCACCGGCGAGAACCGGCCCGGCATCGACACCTGGACGGAACCCTTCTACGCGGTCTACTGCAACGCGGACGGTGAGGCCGACGGCCTGGTCGTCTACCGCGCCGACGGCCACTGGGGCGACGCCAAGCAGCCGCTGAACCGGGCCACGGTGGTCGATCACATCGCTGTCACCCCCGCCGCGGAACGCGCGCTGTGGCACTTCGTCTGCTCGATCGACTGGATCACCACGGTCCGCACCGGCTACCGCGCCCCCGACGACCTGCTGCCCCTCCTCCTTCCGGACCCGCGCGCGGCCCGCGTCGTGACCCAGGCGGACTGGCTGTGGGTGCGCGTCCTGGACGTCGTACGCGCCCTGGAGGCCCGCACCTACGCGGTACCCGGCGCACTGACCCTGGACATCCACGACACCACAGGCCTGACCCCCGGCCGCTACCACCTCGACGCCTCCCCGTCCGGCGCGACCTGCACCCCCACCACGGCCACCCCTGATCTCGCCCTGGACGTAAGGGAGTTGGGGACGCTCTACCTGGGCGACGAGTCCCCGGCCCGACTGGCAGCCCTGGGCCGCATCGAGGAACTCACGCCGGGTGCGGTGGCACTGGCGGAGAGGATGTTCCGGGCGGCGCGGCGGGCTTGGTGCCCGGACGTGTTCTGAGAGTTGCTCACGCCAACATCCTTACGTGGACGCCGTGGTGGCGGTGGCGACGGGCTCGTCCGGCGCCCGTGCGGCCACTCTCGGACGTCAAGTCCGGTTGAGGTCAGGGCGTACGCTTCGTGGTCATGAGCGGAGAGAAACCCGGGCCCGGGACGGCGGTGCACGCATCTGCGGGGGCCGCCGCAGCCCCGGCAGACGCTGGAGCCCCTGGAGCCCCTGGAGCCCCTGGAGCCCCTGCGGCCCCTGCGCCGATGAGCCTGCGAGAGCGGAAGAAGCGGCTGACGTACCAGGCGGTCTCCGATGCCGCGATCGCGATGTTCCTGGAGCGGGGCTTCGACAAGGTCTCGGTGGCGGAGGTGGCGGCCGCCGCGGACATCTCCAAGCCGACGCTGTTCCGGTACTTCCCGACCAAGGAGGACCTGGTCCTGCACCGGTTCGCGGACCACGAGGACGAAGCGGCCCGCGTCGTCGCCGGCCGCGCGGAGACCGAGTCCCCCCTGGCCGCCCTGCGCCGCCACTTCCTGGACGGCCTGGAGCGACGCGACCCGGTGACCGGGCTCTGCGATGCTCCGGAGGTGCTGGCGTTCCTGCGGCTGCTGTACGGGACGCCGTCCCTGGTGGCCCGCATGTACGCCTACCAGGGCCGTTCGGAGGCGGCGCTCGCCCGTGCGCTGGGCGACCGGATGCGGGACAGGCTGGCCGCGGGCCAGATCATCGCCGTACAGCGCATCCTGGCCCTGGAGAACTGGCGGCGGATCGACGCGGGGGAGAGCGCGGACCAGGCGTACGGCAGTGCGGTCGAGAACGCCGAACTCGCTTTCGCGCAGTTGCGGGCGGGGCTCGGGGAGGAGTAACGCACGACAGCGGCGTCCGGGCCGCGCGGACGGGCGGCGGCCCTCGGCGCACCCGGCGGTGGCGCTCAGGCACGGACGTTTCCGCTCAATGAAGCGGCAGTCCCGTGTCCCGCGGCAGACAGGGACCACGCCGGGGCCGTCTGCACCGGCCGACAGCAGTCTCTCCGCCAGCGCGCGACGGCGCCTCCCGAGCTCCGGAGGGTCGAGTACCTCGAAGTCGTGCCCCAGCAGACGTACGTGCATGAGCACGGCGTCGATCAGCGCTATTGCGACGGCCGATTGAGTCCGAGCTGTGCGCCGTGATCTCTGTGGAAGACGGTGCCCGCCAGGGTGCCGCGGGTTACCGCGGGGTCCTGGCGGGCACCGTCGACATGCCCGGTGCGCATGTGGTCGGCGATCGACCAGCCGACCACCCGGCGGCTGAACTCGGCCCCGCTCGCAGCTGATCACCGCGGTCGCCATGTCGTCGGCCACCTGGGCTTCATCATCCTCGATGAAGCCCTCGTCAGCGTCCTGTCGCCGATGATTCCCGCTGGTCTTCCAGCCCCTTATTGCTCTGAGGGCGCCGGGTGAGCACGAGAGGGCCGGTCTCGGTGATGGCGACCGTGTGCTCGGAATGAGCGGTGCGCGAGCCGTCGGCCGAGCGGATCGTCCAGCCGTCCGGGTCAAAGATGATCTTGTTGGTGCCGGCGGCGAACCACGGCTCGATCGCGATCGTCAGGCCGGGGCGCAGCTTCCAACCGCGGCCAGGGCGACCATCGTTGGGGATGTGGAGGTCCTCGTGCATCGTGCGGCCGATGCCGTGACCGCCGAACTCCAGGTTGACCGGGTAGCCGTACTCGGCGGCGACCGCGCCGATGGCCGCCGAGATGTCCCCGAGCCTGTTGCCCGGCTGGGCGACCTTGATCGCGGCTTCCAGGGCGACCTCGGTGGCCTCGATCAGCCGCAGGTCCTCCTCGGCCGGGGTGCCGACGATGACGGAGTGGGCCGAGTCCGCGGCCCAGCCATCGATGCTCACCGCCATATCCATGGTCAGCAGGTCCCCGTCGCGCAGCTTGTAGCTGTGCGGCAATCCGTGCAGCACGGCATCATTGACCGAGAGGCACACCACGTTGCGGAACGGGCCCTTGCCGAACGAGGGCGCGTAGTCCCAGTAGCAGGACTCCGCACCGCGCTCCTTGATCCGGCGGCGAGCGTGATGCTCCAGGTCCAGCAGGTTGACCCCTACTGCGGCGAGGTCACCGAGCTCGGCCAGCACCTGGCCGACGAACTTTCCAGTGACATGCATACGCTCGATGTCTTTGGGTGATTTGTGCTCGATCACTGCGATCCTCGATTCCCCAGGGCACTGACAGGTATATTAATACCAGAGGGTGGAGTGGTTGCCGCCGGATACCTGCGGCCGTAGCATGTGCGCATGGTTCGCCATCCGCTCGCCCCCGAACAGATCGAGGCGGGCCGACGCCTCGGGGCCGCGTTGCGCTCCGCCCGGGCCGGACGCAGCCCCGTCGAAGTGGCCTTGGCGGCAGAGATCTCGCCGGAGACCCTCCGCAAGATCGAGACCGGTCGGCTGCCGACGCCCGCGTTCGGCACCATCGTCCGGCTCAGCGAGGTACTTGGCGTACCACTGTCCGAGCTCGCCATCGTCTGGCGCGCCGACCCTGCCCTGAGCAAGGCCTCCTAGCAACACCCAGGCCCGAGGATGTCCGCCAGACGCCGATGTTCGCGAGTTTTGACAGCACCTGAGTGCTTGACCGGCCAACATCACGATGGTCCAGGGGAAAGGTGCTGGTCATGCCGCTGAAAGCTTTTGCGCGTGCTGCCGTCCGGATGATGAGGCGGCACGGTGATCCACCACGATGAGGCGGCGGCCGTCCGGCCGTTGATACTGGCTTGGGTGCGTCAGCATCTGGAGGTCGGCGAACGGATCGTCAGAACCGAGGCACTGCACGGCGGCATCACTGCCGAAATGCGGAGGCTGACCATCAGCACGCGGGACGGAGGCACCCGTGACCTGGTGCTGCGGACCTTCGTCGACCCGTTCTACGTGGAGCGCGCCGAGGACTGGCTGAACCGGGAGGCCAGCGCCCTGACACTGCTCACGGGGACCGACGTGCCGGCTCCTGGACTGGTCGCGGTTGATCCGACCGCCGCGCATTGCGAGTATCCGTCGCTCCTTATGACACATCTGGCGGGCCGGACGGTCCTCGACGATGAGGGATTAGAGACGCGCGTCCCTCTGCTGGCCCGTCAACTTGTGGCGATCCACGCATTGCGACCCGCCGAGCGGCCCCAGGTGTATGAGGCGTTGACGACCGCCGACACCGTCGCCGTTCCGAAGGGCGCTGACGCAGCGGCATGGGCCGCGGCGATCGACGTGATCCGCAGGCCCGCGCCGCCCTATGAAGGGCGATTCCTGCACCGGGACTTCCAACCCGGCAATGTGCTGTTCGACGTGCTGCCCCCAAGGTCAGCGGGTGCGCGGATCACCGGCGTCGTCGACTGGGCGGTTACCTCCTGGGGCCCGGCGGATCTCGATGTGGCGCACTGCTCCACCAATCTCGCGCTGCTGCACGGCCCGGCGTGGGGTCAGCGGTTCGCCGAGGCATATGAGGAGGCCGGCGGGGTGCTGGCCGCGGCCGCGAGCGAGCGGCTGTACTGGCGGGTGCGGGACGGACTGGCGTTCTCTGAAGAAGTGCAGTCGGTGGTGCAGGCATGGCGGGAGGCAGGGAGGGCAGAGCTGACGACGCGAGCCGTGGAGGAGCGGCTGGATGCCTATGTCACTTCCCTGATGGACGCGCTGGGCTGAGCCAAGGTGGTCCGGGGCGCGGGCCCGGCTTCCACTCACAACCGCCATCACCGTCGGCTGGCTTCGACGTCTTGCTACCAGTGCATCCCACTGGCCCGCCCGGCACCGGGTCGGGTATCACGGAAAGTGCCGAAGATCCAATCTGACGTGCACCGCGAAAGCAGTAGCGAGACAGGTTCAGTGAGATAACCACCCGAACGAGGCATCTTCTTTGAGACGGAGAAACGGGGTCTGATTCTGGCGAGCTCGCTCCCTGGAGATGCCCGCCCCGTCGTCGCGGACGCTCTCGGCTACCACAACGAGACCACCACCTGCCTGCGCAACTGGTAGGACGTGACAGTTGAATGCGAGAGCCCACAGGTGGGCCGTCGCGCACTATCGTTGGCTGATGTGCGCACACCATATTGACCGCCCAGCCGATCTCGACGTGGTACGTGAGTCCTACGACCGGGTGGCCGACAACTACGCCCACATGGTGGTGACGACGGGAATCGGCGACATCCGTAGCCATCCATGGCTCAAGGCATCAATCGACGCCTTCGCCGACACCGTGAGCGAGCTTGGGCCTGTCCTCGACGTCGGCTGCGGACCCGGAACGGTGACTGCCTACCTCTCCGAACGCGGACTCGATGTGTCCGGGGTCGATCTCTCCCCCCCCGCATGATCGAGAACGCGCGCCGTCTTCATCCGCAATGCCGCTTCAGCGTCGCCTCTGCCACCGACCGCGACCTTGGTGAAGCGTCCCTTGGCGGCGTGCTCGGGTGGTGGTCACTGTTCAACCTCCCCCGTGACGTCCTTCCCCAGGTTCTCGCCCTGTTCGCGCGCGCCCTGAAGCCAGGCGGACACTTCATCACCGCAACACACGTCGGCGACGAAGACGCAGTGCGCACCGAGGCCTACGGAGGTGTACCCGTTCGTTGGACGACACACAAATGGCAGCCGGAACAACTCGTGGACCTTATCGAGCAGGCCGGTCTGCACCCGGTCGCCGAACTCCGGCTCCCCCCGGAGGAGTACAGCGGGCCGGGTCTGGTCGTCATGGCCAAGCAACCCGGACGCTGAGAGCAGAGGGAAGGCTGCCCGCGCCAGCTGAAACCGAAGCCCGCCAACGACGCTGAGGCAGCCTCCCTCGCCCTTTGGCCGGCCTGGCTGATCGAGTCAAGCGCCGTCGTGTGTCAAGTCGAGTTCGACACCGCTGGGCAGCCGGTTCCACCAGTGGAAGCCGTGCTGGTCCCGATCAAGATGGACTTCGCCGACCATGAGATCACCGCCGAAAATGTCATGGACGATCAACGCGGTGATGTCGCAGTGGCCCCAGGCAGGGTTGTCGGCCGTCCAGGCAATCCCACTCAGATCGCTCGGTGAGCAGGTGTCGGCAGCCCAACTGGCTCTCAGGGCTTTGTCGAGGTTGAGCAGGCTCCAAGGAATCACGCCGGCAGCATCGCAGCCACCTCTGACATCCCCGGCGCAACGGCCCATCCCTCAACCCTCACACGCCCCCATCTGTCCGGTCCCGGTTAAGTGTGGGTAGTGCGAGGCCGTGACCTGGGGTGCTTCGTCTTGTCTGGGACACGCTCGCTGAGAATGTCCCGCTTATATGTGGGCAGTTCGTCGCGTGGCGCGTGTATGAGAGCCGGTGTTTTCGACGGATTTCGGGGCCTGGCTCGCGTGGAGTCGATGTGGCGGTAGCGTGATCGTCATGACGGCTGAGGGCGAGGCGCTGGTCGGCGGCATGGTGAACGCAGGAGCGGTCTTCCGCCGTGGTGCGCTGGTGGAGCGCCCGGCGCCGCGCAACGCGCGGGCCCTGCATGCGTACCTCCTTGCCCTGAAGGAGCACGGCTTCGACGCAGCGCCAGCCCCTGTCAATCTTGCCGAGGATGGCCGTGAACAGCTCACCTTCATCCCTGGAGATGTGGCTCTGCCGCCGTTCGCGGACTGGGCGATGACGAAGACCGCCCTGGAATCGGTGGGGAGTCTGCTGCGGCGCCTGCATGAGACCAGCGCGGCCGTCGAGGTCGACACCCGTGCTGGGTGGCCAGGGGACCTGGCCGACCCGGAGGGAGGAACGATGCTGTGCCACAACGACGTGTGCCCGGACAACGTCGTCTTCCGCGACGGCCGTGCCGCTGCCCTGATCGATTTCGATCTGGCAGCTCCGGGCCGTCCCCTCTGGGATGTCGCCATGACCGCCCGCTACTGGGTGCCCCTGGTCGATCCCGCATCCGCAGCCGCCTTCTACCCCTCCGGGCTGGATGCGCCCGCGCGGCTGCGGATCCTGGCCGACAGCTACGGCCTTTCGCCGCGGGACCGCGCCGAGTTGTTCGGCGTCATTGAGCAGGCCACGGAGGTCTGCCGGGCCTTCGTCGCCCGCCGCGTGGCTGACGGCGACCCTGTCTATCTCCAGGCGCTGGCCGAGCGCGGTGGATGGGAACGCTGGGACCGCATGCAGACCTGGCTGGCGGAGCGCCGCGAGATGTTCACGGCCGCCCTGCTGAACTGACCGCCCGGAGCGGGCCGTTGACCAGGGACGCTCAGAGCTGAGTGGGACGAGGAAGGCGAGGTTCGTTCGTCTCGGTTGGCGATGAGTGTGGCCACGCCCTCGGGGTTGCCGAGCCGATACTCGATCTCCGCGGCCGATGACCTGACGGTTTTCGTGAGGCAGACGCGGCTGGTGCCGCGAATCGGGCTCTTGGTGGGGAAGCGCTGGTGGGACTGGGTGATGCTGCTGAGGGAGACGTAGAAGTCGTCGCTCATCACCAGCTTCCTCCAGTGGGGAGACGTGAACATGCGGATCAGCGCGACGCGTTCGGGGAACCCGGCTGCTGTCAGCCAGGGTGCCTTCCTGTCCGGCTCGACTTCGGGCCCTTTGACTCGCACCAGGTTGTGAAGGGTCTCGGCTCGGCGGACGAGCCCGTAGTGGCGGTGGGCGAGGCCGGACCAGAGCCCTGCGGTGAGTTCCTCGCAGAGGTCGATGAGGGCCAGGCCGTGATGTCGGCGAAGACGCCTACAGAAGAGCGGGACTGCCTACACATCGCAGAGACAGGACAGGAAGTCACAGAGGGCCGTACGAGTGGTGTGGCGCACTTTTGCAAGCGGGTGCTTGCAAAAGTTAGCAAAGGTGGCGCACCATCGAGATATGGCATCACTCAACGTCGGCAATCTCGGTGAATACCTGCGCGAGCAACGGCGCAATGCGCAGCTGTCGCTGCGGCAGCTCGCCGATGCCGCCGGGGTGTCCAATCCCTACCTCAGCCAGATCGAGCGCGGGCTGCGCAAGCCGAGCGCCGAGGTGTTGCAGCAGGTCGCCAAGGCGCTGCGGATCTCCGCCGAGACCCTTTACGTACGGGCCGGGATTCTGGACGAGCGGGAGCGGGAGGAGCTGGAGACGCGGGCGGTGATCCTGGCCGATCCGTCCATAAACGAGCGGCAGAAGAATGTTCTGCTGCAGGTCTACGACTCCTTCCGTAAGGAGAACGGGTTCGAGCCCGGAGCGGAAACCGGCGCCGAAGCCGGATCGGAAACCGGCAGTGAGTCCGGACCGGGGGCCGGTGCGGACGGCCACCCCGGTGCCGACGGTCTCCGCAGGGCCGGCGGCAGCGATGCCGACGCAGTTTCAAAGCCTTCAACCCCCTCACACTGAGTCTGATGATCCGGGAGGACCACAGTCATGGCCATCACCGATGACCTGCGCAAGACCCTCACCGACCCGACCCCCCTCTACTTCGCCGCCGGTACGGCCGATATCGCCGTCGAGCATGCGCGCAAGGTCCCGGCGCTGATCGAGCAGTTGCGTACTGAGGCGCCGGAGCGTATCGAGGCCGTGCGCAACACCGACCCCAAGGCCATGCAGGAGAAGGTGACCTCGCAGGCCAAGGAGGCGCAGGCCGCCGTGCAGGCCAAGGTCACCGAGGTGATCGGGTCGTTCGACAGCGATCTGCGGAAGCTGGGCGAGAGCGCCCAGGACCTGGCGCTGCGCAGTCTGGGCGTGGCCGCGGAGTACGCGGTGCGGGCCCGGGAGACGTACGAGAAGGTCGCCGAGCGCGGTGAGCAGACCGTGAGGAACTGGCGTGGCGAGACAGCCGACGAGATCGTCGAGATCGCCGTCGTCGTCGAGCCGCGCAAGGAGTCCAGGCCGACGGGCACCGCGAAGACGGGCCCGTCCGGCAAGCCGGGCCCGTCTGCCAAGCCGGGTCCGTCCGCGAAGACGGGTCCGTCTGCCAAGCCGGGTCCGTCCGCGAAGACGGGTCCGGCCGCCAAGCCGGGGCCGGTAAAGGCTTCGCCCGCTCCGAAGACCGTCAAGCCGGAGAGCAAGGCCCCGGCCGCGCCCGCCAAGAAGACGCCCGCGAGCAAGCCCGTCGCGAAGAAGACCACTCCGCCTACCGCGAAGTAGGGTCTCGGCGCCACAGCCGGAGGGTGTACCGGGGCGCGGGACGGGCATTTTTGGGGTGCCCGGCGCGTTGTCCCGGTACCTTGGCCGCGAGGCGCTCATTCACTTATTAGGCGGTGCACACCATGTTGCTCACAGGATTCAGCACATTCGTCTCGCTGCTGTACATGGTCTTGCTCGTCCTGGCCGTGGTCGCACTGGTCATGGCCGCGATGGCCCGTGAGGATGCCTACCGGGCCGCGGACAAGCAGAAGAAGTCCTTCTGGCTGATCATTCTTGGTATCACCGTCGCCGTGAATCTCTTCGTGCCGATGCTGTTCCTGCAGCTTGCGGGCGCGGTCGCGTCCATCGTCTTCCTGGTGGACGTACGGCCCGCGCTGAAGGCGGTCTCGGGTGGCCGCGGCCGGCGCGGTGGTTCCAGCAGCGACGGGCCGTACGGCCCCTACAACGGCGGGCGTTGAGCGTCTACAACGGCGGGCGTTGAGCGTTCGCAGGACTTGCGGTGTCTGCGGGGACCGTGGGTGATGCCGACTCGGGGCTGGGGCACGGGATGCTCCGGCCCCGGTCGCCGTTCGGGCCCCGTTGGCGGATGTATCCCTGGTCGCGGTCGAGCAGCAGGACCGCGACGTCGTCGGTCAGTTCGCCGCCGTTCAGCTCCCGCACCCGGGTGACCGCGGCCTCCAGGAGTTCCTCGCCGGCGAGTCCCTGAGCCAGTTGGCGGTTGATCATCGCGACCATGCCGTCCTCGCCGAGCCGCTGAGTGCAGCCCGGCCCCACGCGTCCCTCGATCAGCCCGTCCGTGTACATCATCAGGCTCCAGGAGCCGCCGAGCTCCACCTGTCGGCGTGGCCATGGGCCCTCCCCTGCTCGAACAGCCTGGGGAAGGGCGTTGCGCGGCAGCAGACCCAGGGCTGGGCCGCCGTACTCGTACGGGAGGAGGTGTGCGGTCCGTCCGTGCCGGGCGATCAGCGGGGCGGGGTGGCCCGCCAGGAAGAGGCCGGCGTGCCGGCCGTCGGGGGCGATGTCGACGGTGCAGAGCGTCGCGAAGATCTCCTCGCTCTCCCGCTCGTGCTCCAGGACCTGCTGGAGCGTGGTGAGCAGTTCGTCGCCGCAGAGTCCGGCCAGGGTCAACGCCCGCCACGCTATGCGCAGTTCGACGCCGAGTGCCGCCTCGTCCGGGCCGTGTCCGCAGACGTCGCCGATCATCGCGTGGATGGTGCCGTCGGGCGTACGGACCGTGTCGTAGAAGTCCCCGCCGAGCAGCGCGCGGCTGCGGCCGGGGCGGTAGCGGGCCGCGAAGCGCAGATCGGAGCCTTCGAGGAGCGGGGTGGGGAGCAGGCCGCGTTCGAGGCGGGCGTTCTCCTGGGCGCGCAGCCGGGACTCGGTGAGCTGGTGCTGGGCGACGTCGGCGCGCTTGCGTTCGACGGCGTAACGGATGGCGCGGCTGAGCAGCCGCCCGTCGAGTTCGCCGCGGAAGAGGTAGTCCTGGGCGCCGACCCGTACCGCCTCGGCAGCGAGCTCGGCGTCGTCCTCCGCCGTGAGGGCGAGGACGGCGTGGCGCGGGGCGATCCGCAGGACGTGCTTGAGGGTGGCGAGCTCGTCGGATCCCTCGGTGGGGGCGGAGCGGGTCTCGCTGTCGGTCGGCAGGGCCAGGTCCAGCAGAATGCAGTCCACGTCGTCCGTGAGGAGCCGGCCCGCTTCCGTCAGGTTGCGGGCGGTGCGGACACGGACCCGCGTGCCGGCTGTGGCCGGGAGCTCGGGGACGGTGAAGGTGCCCGCCGGGTCGTCCTCGACCACCAGGAGGGTGAGGTCGGCGCCGTGGGAGGCCTCCGCAGCGGGCATGGCGCGCCGCTGCGGTACGGGTACGGGCATCGGTTCGGGTTTCCTTCCCTCCCCCCGAGGGCGCGGCGGAACGACGATCGACGACCCGCCAGACGGGGACATTAGCGGTCCGCGGTGGGGGCACGGAACGGCGTACCGCGGTCGCTCGTTGTCATATGCGCCGCCATAAGCCGCTCAGGTCACGGATCCGGCGAGATGTGTGGGGGCGGGGCCGAGGGCCGGGGCATGACCAAGGTCACGCGGGGCGGCGGGGGGTGAGTGATGCGGGTCACTCCCGCGGGGCGTCCCAGATAGGCTCTTTGTCCCCAATTGCCGGGCGAGATTGATTTTTGCCGTTTGGGCTTGATCTGTTCGTCCGGGCAGCGCTCACTACTTGTCCGGGCGGACCACGCCGAGGATCTGCATCGAGCCCGCGCCCGCCACCGTGACGTTCCGGCCGGGGCGGGGGGCGTGGATGATGGCGCCGTCCCCGATGTACATGCCCACGTGGCTGGCGTCGCCGTGGTAGATGATCAGGTCGCCGGGGCGCATGTCCTTGATCGCGATGCGGGGCAGCAGCCGCCACTGCTCCTGCGAGGTGCGGGGGATCGGCTGGCCCGCCGCCGCCCAGGCCTGTGACGTCAGCCCCGAGCAGTCGTACGAACCGGGGCCCTCGGCCCCCCAGACGTACGGCTTGCCGATCTGCGCGGTCGCGAAGGCCACCGCCTTCTTGCCGCTCGCGCTCGCCTTGCGGTTGATGTCCTTCAAGGCGCCGGAGCCGAGCCAGGCCGTCTGCAGTTTGTACTCGGCCTCCTGCTCCAGCTTGAGCAGGCGGGCCCGCTCCTCCTTCTCCAGCTGGGATTCCAGCTTCTTCGCCGCGGCGATCTGCGCGTTGATCTTCTTCTTGGCCTCGGCCTGCTTGAGACGATTGGCTTCGAGCTTCTTCCAGTTGGCGCTCGCGTCCTGGGTATACGTCTCCAGGTCCTGCTGGGTCCTGGTCAGTTCACCGAGGACGCCCTGGGCGGCCTGCTGGCCCTCCCTGACCCGGCTCACCCCGTCGAGGAACAGCTGCGGGTCGTCGCTGAGCATCAGCTGGGCGCCGGGCGGCAGTCCGCCGGTGCGGTACTGCTCGCGGGCCTGGGCGCCCGCCTGGTTCTTGAGCTCGGCGATCTTCGACTGGCCCTCGACGATGGCCTTGGCCAGTCTGACGATCTCACCGGACTGCTTCTTGGTTCGTTCCTCGGCGAGGTTGTACGCGTCGGTGGCCGCCCCGGCCTTGCGGTAGAGGGCGTCGATCTCCTGGCGTACCTCTTCGAGGCTCTTCGGCTTCTTTGACTCCGATCGGGGCTGCGTCACGGAGGGAGAGGGGGGTGCGGGCGCGGCGAAAGCCTGAACCGGCGCCGTGAGTGCGGTCAGTGCGCAGGCCAGAGTGATCGCGGCTGCGGCAACGTGACGTCGGTTCACGGGATCCCCCTCCGAATGAAACTGATTGACCGTCAGTAACTTCTGTCGATGACGAGATCGTGCCATGCCGTACCCAAAAGCAACAGAGCCACACACCTGCCGCCCTGACGGTCACACAGCTCGACCAACGCCCCGAGGATCGCTCCCCGCGTCCGGGAATCGCTTCCCATCGTCCTGACGAACGATGCCCAGCCCGCGTTCCCGCGCGCCTGACCGGACAGGTGTGCGCCGGGTCTGTTCAGCGCGTGTGTCGGGCTATCCGTTGGGCCGGAGGGCGGACCACTTCACCGTGACTTCGCCCTGGCGCCACCGGCGTACCCCGTCCGCCAGCGGCCAGTCGCTCGACAGCGCCCGCACCGCCGTGATCCAGCGCTGCCGGGCACCCAGTGAGGCGTACGGGGCGGCCGCGGCCCACGCCCGGTCGAAGTCCCGCAGGAACGCGTGGACCGGTTCGCCCGGCACATTGCGGTGGATCAGCGCCTTGGGCAGGCGTTCCGCGAGGTCGGAGGGGCGGTCCAGGGAGGCGAGCCGGGTCGCGAACGTCACCGTGCGCGGGCCTTCCGGACCGAGCGCCACCCATACGTGCCGGCGCCCGATCTCGTCGCAGGTGCCCTCGACCAGCAACCCGCCCGGCGCGAGGCGCGCGCACAGCCGCTGCCAGACCGCGATGACCTCGCCCTCGTCGTACTGGCGCAGCACATTCGCGGCCCTGATGAGGTCGGGGCGCTCGGGGAGCGGTATCTCGAAGCCGCCGTGCAGGAAGGTGAGGCCCTCACGTTCGTACGGCTTCGCCGCCGCGACCCGCTCCGGCGCGATCTCGATGCCGACCACCGCCGTGCGCGGCTCGGCAGTGCGCAGGCGCTGCAGCAGCTCGACGGCGGTCCAGGGGGCGGCGCCGTACCCGAGGTCGACGGCGACGGGGGTGTCGGCGCGGCGTAGGACCGGGCCGTGGGTGGCGGCGATCCAGCGGTCCATGCGGCGGAGCCGGTTCGGGTTGGTGGTCCCGCGGGTCGCGGTGCCGATGGGGCGCATGAAGCGAGCGTAACGATCTCGCGGGCGGCGGAAGGCGGCGCGGGGTGCCCGGTCCAGGTCCGGCCCGGTGGGCGGCACGGGGTGCTCCGGCCCCCGGCCCTTTCACTGCAACGTTTTGGTAAAGCGGAAATGAAAGGAGAGATTCCGCTGTTGCAGACCTCGAAGGGGCCAGGTCCCCTCGGCGTCGTGCCCTGAGTGAGGAGGACCGGACGACGTGAGTCAGTACGTCTCCCGGCTCGGCAGCAGCCGTGTCGCGCCGCGCCTCAGGTTTCCCACCGCTTTCCCCGGCGGGCACCGCAAACCCCGCCGCATCGCGATGCTCTCCGTGCATACCTCGCCCCTGCATCAGCCGGGCACGGGTGACGCGGGCGGCATGAACGTCTACATCGTGGAGCTGGCCAAGCGCCTCGCAGCGATCAACATCGAGGTCGAGATCTTCACCCGGTCCACCACCGGCGCGCTGCCCCCGACGGTCGAGCTGGCGCCCGGTGTCCTGGTCCGGCATGTCGACGCGGGGCCGTACGAAGGTCTGGCCAAGGAGGAACTGCCCGCCCAGCTCTGTGCCTTCACACACGGAGTCATGCAGGCGTGGGCCGGCCAGCGCCCCGGCTACTACGATCTGGTCCACTCCCACTACTGGCTCTCCGGCCATGTCGGCTGGCTCGCCGCCCAGCGCTGGGGTGTCCCGCTCGTCCACGCCATGCACACCATGGCAAAGGTCAAGAACGCGGCGCTCGCGGAGGGCGACACCCCCGAGCCTGCCGCCCGCGTCATCGGCGAGACCCAGATCGTCAGCGCGGCGGACCGGCTGATCGCGAACACCGCCGAGGAAGCGGATGAGCTCATCCGCTTCTACGAGGCCGATCCCGGGTCCGTCGCCGTCGTCCACCCCGGGGTCAACCTCGACTGCTTCCGCCCCGCCGACGGGCGCGCCGCGGCCCGGGCGCGCCTGGGGCTGCCGAAGGACGCCCTGATTCCGCTCTTCGCGGGCCGCATCCAGCCGCTCAAGGCCCCGGACGTGCTGCTGCGGGCCGTCGCCGCCCTGCTGGACCGCGACCCCTCGCTGCGTGGCCGGATGGTCGTACCGGTCGTCGGCGGCCCCAGTGGCAGCGGGCTCGCCAAGCCGGAAGGCCTGCAGAAGCTGGCGGCGCGGCTGGGCATCGCCGATGTCGTACGGTTCCAGCCGCCGGTCGTGCAGGACCAGCTCGCCGACTGGTTCCGGGCCGCTTCGGTGCTGGTCATGCCCTCGTACAGCGAGTCCTTCGGCCTGGTGGCCATCGAGGCCCAGGCGGCGGGTACCCCGGTCGTCGCGGCGGCGGTGGGCGGTCTTCCGGTGGCGGTACGGGACGGGGTCAGCGGCTTCCTGATACCCGGGCACGACCCGCAGGCGTACGCACAGGCGCTGGGCCGGTTCGCCGAGGCGCCGGAACTGGTCGCCCGAATGGGCGCGGCGGCCGCCGCGCACGCGCGGGGCTTCGGCTGGGACACCGCCGCGTCCGCGACCGCTGGCGTGTACACGGCCGCGATGCACGAACACCGCCGTCGCGTACGCTCGCACCATGGCTGACGTACCCGACGAAGCGGTGACGACGACGCAGGTTGCGCAGATCATCGAGGCGACCCTGAAGGACGCCGAGCTCGAATGGGAGAGCCCCGAACCCGGCAGCTACGTCGTCAAGCTGCCCGGCACGCGGAAGCTGTCCACCACCTGCTCGCTGCGCGTCGGCAAGCACTCGCTCTCCCTCAACGCCTTCGTCGTCCGCCACCCGGACGAGAACGACGCGGCGGTGCACCGCTGGCTGCTGGAGCGCAACCTCCGCCTTTTCGGCGTGAGTTACGCGATCGACCCGCTCGGCGACATCTATCTGGTCGGCAAGCTGCCGCTCTCCGTGATCACCCCACAGGAGCTGGACCGGCTGCTCGGCACGGTCCTCGAAGCGGCCGACGGCGCGTTCAACACCTTGCTGGAGCTGGGCTTCGCGAGCGCGATCCGCAAGGAGTACGAGTGGCGGGTGTCGCGCGGTGAGTCCACGCGGAACCTGGACGCGTTCACGCATCTGACCCAACGCCCTGCCGGCTGACCTTCGACTCGGCTTTCGGCCGACCGGGCCGAGAACGGGCACTGCGGGTCGCTGGTCGGTCCCGTACCCGCAATGCCGCGATCCGGTCCTCCGTCACGCCAACGGACCGGAGAACGGCTGCGGTTGTGTCATCTGGCTGCATGGGGCGAATTGCCCCTCTGTGGCGATATTTGATCCGACTCGCGGCGGCAGACGGCGCCTTCACAGGTTGATCACGGCGCCGTCACGATCACATCCCATGCCCGATTTGATTGATCGTCAAACCAAATCCCGCCCATAGAGTGAGCAAATTCCGAAGCCCCAGTTCAGAGAGACGGACCGGACCATGCGATCTACCGCCATACGCCGTACCGCTGTTGCCGCCACCGCGGTGTCCCTGGCCCTGCTCGTCACCGCATGCGGTGGCGGTTCGGACTCCGGTTCCGGTGACAAGGGGTCGGATGCCAAGGGCAAGGAGTCCGCCGCCGCGAAGCCGGCCGCCAAGGCACTGACCGCCGTCGAACTGGAGAAGGCCGCGCTGGCCCAGGGTGACGTCAAGGGGCACAAAATCACCAAGGTTGCGGCCAAGGACGATATCTCCGCCGATGACATCAAGATCGAGAAGGAGGTATGCGCCCCGTTCGCCGACGCGCTGATGGGGGCGCAGATCGGTGAGCCCGCGGCGTTCACCAAGCGGACGGTCGTCAGCGAGCCCAAGAAGGGCAGCATGGACAAGCAGGACGGCGCGAACGCCGAAGAAGCGTTCAAGGCCGCGTTCGACATCACGAAGACCCAGCTGGCCCTCGGCTCGTACGACAGCAAGGGCGCGGAGGAGTCGGTCGCCTCGCTGCGCACCGCCGCCACCGACTGTGCAGGCGGGTTCGACTTCACGGCAGACGGTGAGAAGCAGAAGGTCATCAAGATCACCGAGGAGCAGGTCAAGGGCGGCGAGGAAGCGGTCGCCTGGACGGTTCAGCTGGAACAGGGCGGCGAGAAGGGCAAGTTGAAGCTGGTGGCCCTGCGCCAGGGTCCCACGTTCGCCTCGTTCTCCTCGATGAACCTGGCCGCGATGGGCGGGGGTGGGGACTTCGAGCTGCCGACCGCGGTGGTCGAGGCCCAGGCCGCGAAACTGGCATAGGGGGCGGCCGCCGCTTGGTGCGTCTCCCGTCGGGCGGCTGAGGTATCCCCTCGGTCCGGCGCCGGTTCAGGGGAGCGGGACGAGTCTCACCACGGTGACGATCAGAACCGATCCGGAGACGTAATAGAGCACGATCGACCCGGCGACCGTCGCCTCGCGACGGTCGCGCTCGCTCTTGACGGCGGATGATCCGTGTCCGTAGGGGTCCAGGCCCAGGGTGCGGGCCATCTCGTCCCGGAAGGCCTTGCCGTCGCGCATCTTGGCCAGGGAGTCGTCGGCGGGCGGGGCGTAGGAGATGCGGAAGCTCAAGCGACGCTCCGCCTCTCGGCCTCGTCCTGCGCCAGCCGGTCCAGGATCTTCTCGGCTTCCGGATCGGGTACGGCCTCCAGCATCCAGTGCCGCATGACCGCCTGGATCTCGCCCACACCGGCGTCGTTGATGGCGCGGTCGAACTCCTCGCGTCTCTCTTCGGGCAGGGTGGCCCGGATGTCCGGAATGCTGTTGGGTACGTCGACTTCGGCGCCGCCGACGAAGGTCTTCAGGGGCTCGCCCATGGTTGCTCTCCCCGCTCTCCTTGCTCTCCGCACGGCCCGTCAGATCGGCTCCGCCCATGTGCGGGCCGGTGCTTGGGGTCACGGTAGCGCCAGAGGGCGCGGCCGACGCAGAGCCCACGCGATACGTTCGCCCGTGGCAGGAGCATCGTGGGACATATTGCGGCTCGGTGGAGCGTCCGGCGTCGGCAAGAGCCGCATCGCCGCGCAACTGGCCGATGAGGCCAGGGGGTTCATGGTGGAGTTCGACGACGTGGTGAGTGCCGTGAGGCCGTGAGACGGCTGAACACCATCCGGCTCTCCACCACTTCGACGACATCCCCGACACCGCGCAACTCACCACCGGCCAGGTGCTGGACCGTCAGATCGCCACCGCCCGGGCCCTGGAGCCCGCGGTGCTGGGCGTGATCCGCAATCGCCTGACCGTCGACGTACTCGCCGTGGGAGCGCCGACTCCGGCCTGTCCCGCACCTGACGGCAGACGGCCCCGGCGCAGCAACAAGCCCCCTACTCACGGGAAAACCACGGGTAGGGGGCCTATTCGTGCGGGCTTACTTCTTCTTGCCCTGGTTCTTCACGGCCTCGATGGCTGCCTTCGCCGCGTCCGGGTCGAGGTACGTGCCGCCCGGCTTGATCGGGCGGAAGTCGGCGTCCAGCTCGTAGGCGAGCGGGATGCCGGTCGGGATGTTCAGGCCCGCGATGTCGCCGTCGGAGATGCCGTCGAGGTGCTTGACCAGGGCGCGGAGGCTGTTGCCGTGGGCGGCGACCAGGACCGTGCGGCCGGCCAGGAGGTCCGGGACGATGCCGTCGTACCAGTACGGCAGCATGCGGACGACGACGTCCTTGAGGCACTCGGTGCGCGGGCGCAGCTCCGGCGGGATCGTCGCGTAGCGCGGGTCGTCGCTCTGGGAGAACTCGGTGCCGTCCTCGAGGGCGGGCGGCGGGGTGTCGTACGAGCGGCGCCAGAGCATGAACTGCTCCTCGCCGAACTCGGCGAGCGTCTGCGCCTTGTCCTTGCCCTGGAGGGCGCCGTAGTGGCGCTCGTTCAGCCGCCAGGAGCGGTGGACGGGGATCCAGTGGCGGTCCGCGGCTTCCAGCGCGAGCTGCGCGGTGCGGATGGCGCGCTTCTGGAGGGAGGTGTGCAGGACATCGGGGAGCAGGCCGGCGTCCTTGAGCAGCTCACCGCCGCGGACTGCCTCCTTCTCGCCCTTCTCCGTGAGGTTGACGTCCACCCAGCCGGTGAACAGGTTCTTCGCGTTCCATTCGCTCTCGCCGTGGCGGAGGAGGATCAGCTTGTACGGTGCGTCGGCCATGGGTCCGAGCGTAATCGAAGCCGTTCGGGCGCTGCGCGGCCGGTCACAGGGCGGGCAGGCGGGGCGGGAGCGGTGCGCGACGGGGCCCGTGGCTGCAACGATTGGCAGTCGGCGTCAATTGACTGGCGGACCGGAATCCGGGATTCGTAATGTTCGGACAGTCGGCGGGCCTCTTACCGTCGGTGTCCGTTCCGTGCTTCCCTGGGGGGATTCCGTATGTCTGTCGCCGGTATCAGACGGGCCGCACGCGAGTCCGTGTCGGGTCTCCCCAGGGAGTTCTGGTGGCTGTGGACCAGCACGCTGGTCAACCGCCTCGGGGCGTTCGTCGCCACGTTCATGGCGCTCTACCTGACCCTGGACCGGGGCTACTCCGCCTCGTACGCCGGTCTGGTCGCCGCGCTGCACGGGCTCGGCGGGGTCGTCTCCTCGCTCGGTGCGGGGGTGATGACCGACCGGCTGGGCCGCCGGCCCACCATGCTCATCGCGCAGACCTCGACCGCCGTGTCCGTGGCCGTGCTCGGGTTCATGGTCCATCCGGCGGCGATCGCGGCCGTCGCCTTCGTCGTCGGCATGGCCAGCAACGCCTCGCGGCCCGCCGTGCAGGCCATGATGGCCGACATAGTCCGGCCCGAGGACCGGGTGCGGGCCTTCTCGCTCAACTACTGGGCGATCAATCTCGGCTTCGCCGTCTCGTCGGCCGGGGCCGGTTTCGTCGCTGAGTACAGCTATCTCGCCGGGTTCCTCGGCGAGGCCGCGATGACGCTCGTCTGTGCCTTCGTCGTGTTCATGAAGGTGCCCGAGTCACGGCCGGAGAAGTCGGCGGTGTCCGGGCGTGCGGTCACCGGCGCGGACGAGGTCCGGCTCTCCACCGTGCTGCGCGACGGTCGGTTCATGAGCGTTGTCGGGCTGTCCTTCGTCATCGCGCTGATCTTCCAGCAGGGGTATGTGGCGCTGCCGGTGGCCATGGGGGCGGACGGGTTCTCCAGCTCCGACTTCGGCACCGCCATCGCCGTGAACGGTGTGCTGATCGTGGCGCTGCAGATTCCGGTCACCCGCTTCATCCAGCACCGCGATCCGCGCCGGCTGCTCATTGTGTCGTCGTTGCTGGCGGGGTACGGATTCGGGCTCACCGCGTTCGCCGGTTCGGTCGCTGTGTACGCACTGACCATCTGCGTCTGGACGGTCGCCGAAATCGTCAACTCGCCCGTCCAGACCGGTCTGGTGGTCCGGCTCTCGCCCGTCCGGGGCCGCGGCCGCTACCAGGGCATGTACACGATGTCCTGGGCCGCGGCGGCGCTGGTCGCGCCGCTGATGTCGGGTGTGGTGATCGACCGTTTCGGGGCGCAATGGCTGTGGGGGACGTGTGCGGTACTGGGGACCGGGGCCGCGCTCGGCTACTGGCTGCTGATGCGGAACCTGCCGGGGGAGGACGGGGCGGCCTCCGAGGGCAGCCGGGTGGCGGAGAGCAGCCGGGGCGCGGAGAGCGCCGGCCCGGTGGGGCCGGGTGCCGACGCCGATGCCGGTCGCGGTCACCACGCCGGACCCGAGCCCTCTGTCGAGCGGACGGGCTGAGGCCGCCGCCCCGGCGGCGCCCGCACAACGCGGGCGCCCCGCGTGGAGCAGCCTGCTCCACGCGGGGCGCCTCCCAGCTCCGTACAGGCCGGTCGGTCAGCCGGAGCAGCCACCGCACTGGCACGGGGCCCCGGACTGGCAGCCGCATCCGCAGCCCGAGCCGCAGCCGCAGGCGCCGAGCACGGTCAGGTGCACCACCTCAGCGGGCGTCTCCTGCTGTGGGTCGGTCATGGGGGAATCGGCCATGGTTCCTCCTCATTGCGCACGACAAGGCCGTACGCCACAACGATGCGCGCACGACCGGGGCGTACGGACAAGGCGTGCCGCCCCACCCCATTGCATGCCCAACTGGGCGGGCGCATCAACGGCGCACATGCGCAGAGACACCTGCGCGGAGACACATGTGCGACCGGACACGACGATGTACGCCGTTACGCGCCCTCCACCGGTGACTGCTGGTGGATCTCGTCGGCGTGCTCGCCCGTCACCAGGTAGACCACCCGCTTGGCGACCGACACCGCATGGTCGGCGAAGCGCTCGTAGTAGCGGCCGAGCAGCGTCACGTCGACGGCGGTCTCGATGCCGTGCTTCCAGCGGTCGTCCATCAGGTGCTGGAACAGCGTGCGGTGCAGCAGGTCCATCTCGTCGTCGTCCTGCTCCAGCTGGAGCGCCAGATCGACGTCCTTGGTGATGATCACCTGGGCGGCCTTGGCCATCAGGCGCTGCGCCAGCTGCCCCATCTCCAGAATGGTGGCGTGCAGGTCGTGCGGCACAGCCGACTGCGGGAACCGCAGCCGGGCCAGCTTGGCGACATGCTGGGCGAGGTCGCCCGAGCGCTCCAGGTCGGCGCTCATCCGCAGCGACGTGACCACGATCCGCAGATCGGTCGCCACAGGCTGCTGGCGCGCGAGCAGGGCGATGGCCCGCGCCTCCAGGTCGTGCTGGAGGTCGTCGACCTTCTGGTCCGCGGCGATCACGCTCTCCGCGAGCTTGAGATCGGCATCGAGCATGGACGTCGTCGCCCGGCCGATCGCCGACCCGACGAGCCGGGCCATCTCGACCAGCCCCTCGCCGATCGAGTCGAGTTCCTCGTGGTACGCGTCACGCATGGAAGTCCCTCTCCAGTCCTCTGTGTAAGGCCGGGGCCAGGTATGAACCCCACGCTGCCACCCTGGGAGGCGTACGCGTCGGCTTCCGGCCGCACAAGTGAACCAACCCTTGCTCCTCAGTGAACTCTGGGCGACGAGTGTTCGGATACGTACTCGGATGGCTGGGAGCGTCCTCCCGGACCCGCATAACCTTGACGTATGGACGTGAACGCGGCTGTCGCCGCAGCTGCGGCGATCGGCGGTGCGTGCACCGGTGTGATCGCCATGCTGGCGTTCCGCTGGAGCGAGCGCGACCAGAAGAAGCCGACACGAACCTCCATGCGGCCTGACAGCAACGCCCCCCTGCCCCCCGGGGTGGACACGGTCCTGTCCGTGCTCAGCTCCTCGGCGGTCGTGCTCGACGAGAGCGACAGCGTGGTCAAGGCCAGCTCCGCCGCCTATGCGCTGGGACTGGTCAGGGGTGGGCGGCTCGCTGTCGACGCGATGCTGCACATGGCCAGGGACACCCGCCGCGACGGTGAGATACGGCAGGTCGAACTGGACCTTCCCAGGCGCGGTACGGGCCGTGGCGAGGCCCTCGCGGTCTCCGCCCGGGTCGCCCCGCTGGGCTCCCGGCTGGTGCTCCTGCTGGTCGAGGACCTCACCGAGGCACGCCGTATAGAAGCGGTACGACGCGACTTCGTCGCCAACGTCAGCCATGAGCTCAAGACCCCGGTCGGCGCGCTGTCGCTGCTCTCCGAGGCCGTGATGGACGCCTCCGACGATCCGGAGGCGGTGGAGCGGTTCGCGGGGCGGATGCAGATCGAAGCGACCCGGCTGACCAACCTCGTACAGGAGATCATCGACCTCTCCAGGGTGCAGAACGACGACCCGCTGGAGGACGCCGAGCCGGTCCGGGTGGACGAGCTGGTGGCCGAGGCCATCGACCGTTGCCGCCAGCAGGCCGGCTCGAAGCAGATCACCATGGCAGCCGGCGGAACCGCGGAGCTCCGTATCTGGGGCAATCGCGGCCAGCTCGCGGCGGCGCTCGGCAACCTCGTCGAGAACGCCGTCAACTACAGCCCGGCCCGTACCCGAGTGGGTATCGCCGCCAGGCGACTGTCCGTACCCGGCGGGGACCAGATCGAGATCGCCGTGACCGACCAGGGCATCGGCATCTCGGAGAAGGACCGCGAGCGGGTCTTCGAACGTTTCTACCGCGTCGACCCGGCCCGCTCACGGGCCACCGGTGGCACCGGCCTCGGCCTCGCCATCGTCAAGCACGTGGCCGCCTCGCACGGCGGGGAGGTCACGGTCTGGAGCTCGGAGGGCCAGGGCTCCACCTTCACCCTGCGGCTGCCCGAAGCGGGCTCCGTACGGGAACGGGACCGCAGATCGGGCGGACCGCTCATCGTCAACGACGACGAGGGCCCCTGCGGACCCGCTCACCCCGACACCCTTGAACCATTTCCTGCCCCGGAGGTCCTTCCGTGACCCGAGTGCTCGTCGTCGAGGATGAGGAATCCTTCAGCGACGCCCTGTCCTACATGCTCCGTAAGGAAGGCTTCGAAGTCGCCATCGCGCCCACGGGCCCGGAGGGGCTCGACGAGTTCGAGCGCAACGGCGCCGACCTGGTGCTGCTCGACCTGATGCTGCCGGGCCTGCCCGGCACGGAGGTCTGCCGCCAGCTGCGCAGCAGGTCCAACGTCCCCGTGATCATGGTCACGGCCAAGGACAGTGAGATCGACAAGGTCGTCGGCCTGGAGATAGGAGCCGACGACTACGTCACCAAGCCGTTCTCCTCGCGGGAGCTCGTCGCCCGCATCCGCGCGGTGCTGCGCCGGCGCGGTGAGCCGGAGGAGGTCACGCCGGCCGCCCTGGAGGCGGGCCCGGTCCGGATGGACGTGGACCGCCACGTCGTCACGGTCTCCGGCGGCAAGATCGACCTCCCGCTCAAGGAGTTCGACCTGCTGGAGATGCTGCTGCGCAACGCCGGCCGGGTCCTGACCCGCATGCAGCTGATCGACCGGGTCTGGGGCGCGGACTACGTGGGCGACACCAAGACCCTCGATGTCCACGTCAAGCGCCTGCGCGCCAAGATCGAGCCCGACCCGGGCGCACCGCGCTTCCTGGTGACGGTGCGGGGCCTGGGATACAAGTTCGAGCCGTAAACCGGCCCGTACGCGGACGGCGGAGGACGCCCCCCCCGAAAGGGAGTGCGCCCTCCGCTGTCCGCGTACCTGCGTACGGTGTACCCGCGTCCGGTCAGCCGGTCAGCCGGTCAGCCGGTCTGCGACGAGGCGGATGCGGCGTCGCTCGGGGTGCCCTTGTCGCTGTCGGACTCCGACCCGGCCGCCGGAGCCCCCGGCGTTCCGGAGGCGGAAGCGGACGGCGTGCCCGTCGGCGCCACCGGCAGCGAGCTCGGACCGAAGCCCGTGAAGTAGCTGGTCGCGGGAACGACGGACGCGCCGAGCGAGATCTCACCGGTCGAGCTGAGCTTGAAGACGACGGGCTGCACATTGCCGGCCTGCGCGGCCTCGCGGCCGTTCGCGATCACGGCGGACGCGTTGCCCTTGCCGCCGAGGACCACGCTGCCGCCGGCCGGGACCACGACGGGGCCGGAACCCTTGGCGGCGTGCAGCTCCACCGCGGCGCTCGTACCCGGCAGGGTGACGGCGTCCAGGGTCTGCGGCTTGACGCCGTTGTTGAACAGCGTCGCACTGACGACGGCAGGGCCCTCGGCGTTGCGCTCGGGCTGGGTGATGACGTTCGCGTTCTGGATGCTGATGTCACCGGAGGTGGTGGCAGCAGCATCCGGCCTGACGTTGAGCGACGCGGCGTCATTGCCCGCACCGCACGCGGTGAGCGAGGCGATCGAGAACACGATGGCTGTGGCGGCGAGGGCGCCGTGTCGAAGGCTGCGGCTCACGGCGGCGGCAACTCCTTGAACGTTCGGACTGCGGACGGGAGGGGCGGGCGACGTAAAGCCGCCCTAAGGGTGTGTCAGCGGCCTTAGGCTACCGAGCCGCCCCTCCGGCCCCGCACCCGACCCGCCCCTGCGCGCACCGACACTTCCCGGGGCCGGTCCCGTTCGGGCCCCGCACCCGGCCGGCGTTTGCGGACCGGCACATCCCGAAACCGGCCGACACACGCCGTTCACATATCGCCGGTGATCAATTCATGGAGCGTGGCGCATTCCGTTCGCATAACCGATCACACCGGGGCGCTGATCAATTCCATTGATGAGTCGCACTTACGTCCGTACGGGTGATCGATCTCCGAACGGAGTACGGAAAGTTCATCATCCAGAAACCGGCAAAATGGGACGTTCGACCACTCTGGAGGGGGGTTCGGATGCGTGTAACGTGGGCGTTTCGCCCCACCCGTACAGCCGCTCCGACCTGCGAATACCGTCTTCCGCGAGCCTGCCGCAGCACGTACGTGTTGCTGTTGTCAAGCCCCGAGATATGCCCTGACCTGCGGAAACGCCATTCAGGAGAAGCTGTTCTCGTGTTACCCTTGATAGCCACGGAAGGGGTACCTGTCACATGACGTTCAAGGTTGGCGACACCGTGGTCTATCCCCATCACGGGGCCGCGCTGATCGAGGCTATCGAAACTCGCCAGATCAAAGGCGTGGACAAGACCTACTTGGTGCTCAAGGTCGCCCAGGGCGACTTGACGGTTCGTGTGCCGGCGGACAATGCGGAGTTCGTGGGTGTGCGCGACGTAGTCGGGCAGGAGGGGCTGGACCGGGTCTTCGAGGTGCTGCGCGCACCGTATGCCGAAGAGCCGACGAACTGGTCCCGGCGCTACAAGGCAAATCTGGAGAAGCTCGCCTCCGGCGATGTCATCAAGGTCGCCGAAGTTGTTCGCGACCTGTGGCGTCGTGAGCGCGAGCGCGGACTCTCCGCAGGTGAGAAGCGAATGCTCGCCAAGGCTCGCCAGATTCTGGTCAGCGAGCTGGCTCTCGCGGAGAACACGAACGAAGACAAGGCCGAGGCTCTGCTCGACGAGGTACTCGCGTCCTGAACCGGCTCACGCCGGTCGTAAAAAATGTGCCGCGGTGCCCGCTGACGACCGTATTCACGGTACGTCGTCGGGCCCTGCGGCATGTCCGGATTCGGCCACGACGTGTCTGGATTGCGTTCTGATTCACCGATGCGTTGGCTTCATCGGCGATCCCCCCGATACGTTGCTCGCGATCTTGTGTAGCCGATCCCGAGCGACCGGTGCGGCTTGTCCGAATTCGACCGGGTGTCACGGAAAGGGCCCGATCGAGTCATGGCGTGGCGCCCGGCTCGCTTGTGGCCATACCCATGTCGGCTGTGGAAACAAACATGCCGAAACTTCGGAGTGCAACCGATGCCTGATCCATCGCGTCCGTACCGCACCGCCGCCGTGATTCCCGCGGCCGGCCGCGGCGTACGGCTCGGCCCGGGCGCCCCCAAGGCGCTCCGCGCGCTGGGTGGTACGCCCATGCTCATCCATGCGGTACGGGCCATGGCGGCGTCCCGTTCCGTCTCCCTGGTCGTCGTCGTCGCGCCGCCCGACGGCGCCCCCGAGGTCAAGAACCTGCTCGACGAGCACGCCCTGCCCGAGCGCACCGACTACCTCGTGGTGCCCGGCGGCGAGACCCGCCAGGAGTCTGTGCGGCTCGGCCTCGATGCCCTGCCCGAGGACGTCTCCGTCGTCCTCGTCCACGACGCGGCGCGCCCGCTGGTGCCCGTCGAAACCGTGGACGCGGTGATCGAGGCGGTACGGGACGGGGCACCCGCCGTCGTCCCGGCGCTGCCGCTCGCCGACACCGTCAAGGAGGTCGAGCCCGGTCCGCCGGGGGCGCCGGAGCCGGTCCTCGGTACGCCCGTACGGGCCAGGCTGCGCGCCGTGCAGACCCCGCAGGGCTTCGACCGCGACACGCTTGTGCGCGCGCACAAGACCGTCGCTGTCAGCGGCGACGGCGCCACGGACGACGCGGGCATGGTGGAGCAGCTCGGGGCGCCCGTCATGGTCGTACCCGGGCACGAAGAGGCGTTCAAGGTGACCCGGCCGCTGGATCTGGTGCTGGCCGAGGCGGTACTCGCACGCAGGAGGGCGAACGATGGTTTCTGAGGAACGGACCGGGCCCGTGATCCCGCTCGTCGGAATCGGCACGGACATCCACGCCTTCGAGGAGGGCCGCGAGCTGTGGTGCGCGGGACTGCTGTGGGAGGGCGAGGGGCCCGGCCTGGCGGGCCACTCCGACGCCGACGTCGTCGCGCACGCCGCGTGCAACGCACTTTTCTCGGCTGCCGGGCTCGGCGACCTCGGACAGCACTTCGGCACGGGGCGGCCCGAGTGGTCCGGCGCCGCCGGAGTCACCCTGCTGACCGAGGCGGCGCGGATCGTACGGGCCGAAGGCTTCGAGATCGGTAATGTCGCCGTTCAGGTCGTCGGCGTACGGCCGAAGATCGGCAAGCGGCGCGCCGAGGCGCAGAAGGTGCTGTCGGCCGCTGTGGGGGCGCCCGTCTCGCTCTCCGCCGCCACCTCCGACGGGCTCGGCTTCACCGGGCGGGCCGAGGGCCTCGCGGGGATCGCGACCGCACTGGTCTACCGCACGGGCTGACCCGCATACCGGCGTCCGCCCACCGCACTCGCAGCCGCAAGCTTTCCCCGCGATCCCGAAGGAGGCGCGGGGCACTGGTGCGCGCCCACTACCCTTGAGGCGTGACTATTCGCCTGTACGACACCAGCGCCCGGCAGATCCGTGACTTCGTCCCGCTCACAGCAGGCTGTGTCTCGATCTACCTCTGTGGCGCGACCGTGCAGGCCGCCCCGCACATCGGGCACATCCGGTCCGGGCTGAACTTCGACATCATGCGCCGCTGGTTCGCCTACCGCGGCTACGACGTCACTTTCATCCGGAACGTCACCGACATCGAAGACAAGATCATCACGAAGTCGGCCGAGCAGGGTCGCCCGTGGTGGGCCATCGGCTACGAGAACGAGCGGGCGTTCAGCGCCGGCTACGACGTGCTCGGCTGCCTCCCGGCCACCTACGAACCCCGCGCGACCGGCCACATCACCGAGATGATCGAGATGATGCGGGGCCTGATCGAACGCGGTCATGCCTACGCGGCCGACGGCAACGTCTACTTCGACGTGAAGTCGTTCCCCGGCTATCTGGAGCTCTCCAACCAGGACCTGGACGACCTGCGCCAGCCGTCGGGCGAGGGCGAGACCGGCAAGCGCGACCAGCGCGACTTCGCGATGTGGAAGGCCTCCCGGCCCGGCGAACCCAGCTGGGAGACCCCGTGGGGCCGCGGCCGGCCCGGCTGGCACCTGGAATGCTCCGCCATGGCCCACAAGTACCTCGGCACCGCCTTCGACATCCACGGCGGCGGCATCGACCTGATCTTCCCGCACCACGAGAACGAGATCGCCCAGGCCAAGGCATTCGGCGACGAGTTCGCCAGGTACTGGGTCCACAACGGCTGGGTCACCATGTCCGGCGAGAAGATGTCGAAGTCCCTCGGCAACTCCGTGCTGGTCAGCGAGATGGTCAAGCAGTGGCGTCCGATCGTGCTGCGCTACTACCTCGGCACCCCGCACTACCGGTCGATGATCGAGTACAGCGAGGAGGCCCTGCGCGAGGCCGAGTCCGCGTTCGCGCGGATCGAGGGCTTCGTCCAGCGCGTCACCGAGAAGGCGGGCGAGACGGTCGAGCCCGCCACCGAGGTCCCGCCCGCCTTCGCCGAGGCCATGGACGACGACCTGGGCGTCCCCCAGGCCCTCGCCATCGTCCACACCACCGTCCGCCAGGGCAACAGCGCACTCGCGGCGGACGACAAGGAAGCCGCCGTCGCCCGGCTCGCGGAGGTCCGCGCGATGCTCGGCGTTCTCGGCCTCGACCCCCTCGACGACCACTGGGCCGGCGAGAGCGACCGCGGCGACGACCTCCACGGCGTCGTCGACACCCTCGTACGCCTCGTCCTCGACCAGCGCCAGGCGGCCCGCGAACGCAAGGACTGGCCCGCCGCCGACGCCATCCGCGACCAGCTGGGCCAGTCCGGGCTCGCCATCGAGGACAGCCCCACCGGGCCACGATGGACACTCGGCCCGCGCCAGTAGTCCTCCCATGTGCCGCCCGGCGTCCCGGGCGGCACACTTCACTTAATACGTACGCATGTCTGAGAAGCAACGAAACAGGTAGGTCATGGCCGGGAACAGCCAGCGCAGGAACCGCCGCACGTCCAACAAGAAGGGCGCGCAGGTAGGCAGCGGTGGGCAGCGACGCCGTGGCCTCGAAGGCAAGGGTCCGACGCCGCCCGCCTCCGCCCGCAAGGGACACAAGAAGAACCGGATCGCCAACGCCCAGGCCAAGCAGGCCGCGGCCCGCCGCCCCGCGCCGCGGCGCGGCGGCGTCAAGGGCACGTCCGAGATGGTCGTCGGCCGCAACCCGGTCTACGAGGCCCTGCGCGACGGCGTTCCGGCGACGACGCTGTACGTCCAGCAGTACATCGACAACGACGAGCGGGTCCGCGACGCGCTCCAGCTCGCCGGCCAGCGCGGCAACGTCAACCTGATGGAGGCTCCGCGCGTCGAGCTGGACCGGATGACGAACGGCCTGAACCACCAGGGCCTCGTCCTCCAGGTGCCGCCGTACGAGTACGCGCACCCGGAGGACCTCACCGCCGCGGCGTACGACAACGGCGAGGACCCCCTGATCGTCGCCCTCGACGGCGTCACCGACCCACGCAACCTGGGTGCGATCGTGCGCTCCGTCTCCGCGTTCGGCGGCCACGGCGTGGTCGTGCCGGAGCGGCGCGCGGCCGGGATGACGGCGGGCGCCTGGAAGTCCTCGGCCGGCACGGCGGCGCGTACGCCGGTCTCCCGGGTGACGAACCTGACCCGGGCCCTGGAGGGCTACCAGAAGGCCGGGCTCACCGTCGTCGGCCTCGCCGCGGACGGTGAGCACACCGTCGAGGACCTGGAGGCCCTCGACGGTCCCGTCGTCATCGTCATCGGCAGCGAGGGCAAGGGCCTGGGCCGCCTCGTCGGCGAGACCTGCGACTACCGGGTCCGCATCTCGATGCCGGGCGGCGCGGAGTCGCTGAACGCGGGTGTCGCGGCCGGGATCGTCCTGTACGAGGTCGCGCGGCGCCGGGCCTGAAATGCACCCGGCCGGGGGGCGGCCGACCGGGCGCGCCCCCTGCCGGACCTCATTGACGGGCCTCGGACACTTGAGGCCCGTCAAGGCAGTGTCCTAAACACACATCACTCGGTTAGATGAGTGTGGACACCAGAACGCCTCGGTTCGACGATCAACCCGCCCTGAGCATGGCCAAGGTGGACTGCGACCCAGCGCAGGTCATCGTCAACCACGCCAGCTTCCGGGTGCAGCTCGCCCCCGGCCAGCGCCCGCGGCTTCGCGGTCTGGCCTCCGCCGGCGTGCCCAGGATCCCCGCCATGAGCGGCCGTGCCGGAGCAGTGCGCGGCAGGCGCTCGCCCGTCGTGTGGAGCGGCCGGTCCGCCCCCGGCGACCCCGGCGCCACCGGACTCCTGCAAGCCGTACGGAACTCCACCGCAGGCCGCCCGGTCACCGCGTACGACTCCTACGACCCCTACGCCGGTCACGAGTTCGACGGCGGGCTCGGCGCGGGCGGCACCCAGGTCATCGAGCGCCTCGAAGAGACCCGGCCCAACCCCGTCATCACCGCCCCCCAGCAGCCGGGCCGCCACGGCAAGGGCCCCCTGCTGCCGCCCATGCGCCGGGCAGTCGGCGCCTACGACCCCGTCGACACCGGGCCGTACGGCCAAGAGGCGTACGGCGAGGGAGAATACGACGAGGACGAGTACGACGACTTCGCCGACGGTCGGGGCCGGCGCCACGGCGGCGATTCCGTACGGCACGCGTACTACCCCGGGCGCCGGATGAACCTCGGCGTCGTGCTGCTGCCCATGCGTGTCTTCCTCGGCTTCATCTCCATCTACGCGGGCATGGGCAAGCTGTGCGACCCCGTCTACTTCGACGGCGGCGAGCGCGGCTCCATGGTCAAGTGGCTGACCTCGCTGCACCCCTGGGGGCTGGCCGAGCCATTGCGCGACATCGCGCTCTCGCACCCTGTCGGCGCCGGACTCACCGTCGCCTTCCTCCAGGTCCTCGTCGGCGTCCTCACCGTCCTCGGTCTCTGGCAGCGCGTCGCCGCCTCCGTCGGCGCTCTCCTCTCCGCCGCCCTGCTGGTCACCGTCAGCTGGCGCACCGTCGCCGTCTACGACGCGCCCGACATCATTTACCTCGCCGCCTGGAGCCCGCTGATCATCGCGGGCGCCCCCGTCTACTCCGTCGACGGACGGCTCGCCGGTGAGGCCTGGCGCAGGCTCGGCCCGCGCTCGGCGATCTGGGACCTCCGCCGCCGGGTGCTGCGCCGGGGCGCCGTCGTCGCCGCCGTCGTCGTCGGCCTCACCCTCCTCGTGGGCTCCATGCTCGGCAGCGCGGTCCGCTCCTCCGACGTCGTCACCGTGCCCGGTCCGAACGGCGACCCGACCAACCAGCTTCCCGGCTCCCCGCTCCCGCAGGAGTCCCGCAGCGGCCGGGCCTCCCGCACGCCCGACGGGCAGCGCCCCACGCCCTCCCGCAGCAGTGCCGCCACCACCCCGTCCGTAAAGGCGTCCACACCCGCTGCGGACGCCGTCCGCGAGCCCGGCCAGGCGGGGGCCGGTGCCGGACAGCCCAGCCAGACCCAGGGCACCGCCCAGCAGCTCCCGCGGCAGACGACCCCGCAGCAGCCGCCGTCCGGCAGCTCCGGCCCGAGCTCCTCCGGTTCCACCGGCACCGGCGGCGGCTCCACGGGCGGCGGCTCGGACAGCGGCGGCGGCTCCACCGGCGGAACGTCGGGCGGCGGGCAGAACCCCATCGGCGGCCTGCTCGGCTGAGAGGCTGTCGGACTGCGGTACGCGCGGGGGCGGTCACCGGAACGAACCGGTGACCGCCCCCGCGCGTACTCCGTCGCTTCTCGTTACCGCCCGTCCAGCTCTTTGGCGGCCTCGGTCAGGTCCTTGGCCGTGTCGATGGCCCGCCAGTACGCCCCGTGCGGCAGCGGATATCCGGCCAGTCTGCGCTCGCGGGCCAGCCGCGGGAACGTCGTCCGCTCATGGTCGCCCCGGTCCGGCAGCAGCGTCGTGAATGCCGGCGAGAAGACGTACACACCGGCGTTGATCAGATACGGCGACGGCGGCGACTCGATGAAGTCGGTGATGTGCCCGAACGCGTCCGTCTCCACGGCGCCCCACGGGATACGGGGACGGGCCAGGGCCAGTGTGGCGGTCGCATCGCGCTCGGCGTGGAACGCGGCCATTTCGCGCAGGGAGAAGCGCGTCCAGATGTCGCCGTTGGTGGCGTACCAGGGCTGGTCCGGATCGGGCAGCCGGGCGGCGGCGTACTTCAGCCCGCCGCCGCGGCCCAGCGGTTCGGTCTCCACGACGGTCGTCACGCGCAGCGGCAGCACCGCCGAGTCCAGCCACTCCTGCAGCACCTCGGCCAGATGACCGCACGACACCACGGCGTCGGTCACGCCCTCGGCGGCCAGCCAGGAAAGCTGATGGCCGATGATCGGGGTCCCGGTACCCGGGATCTCGACCATCGGCTTGGGGCGGTCATCGGTGTACGGGCGCAGCCGCGACCCCTGGCCACCCGCCAGGACCACGGCCTGCGTCGGATACGTATGCATGCCAGGCACGATATGTGGTGCCCGGACCGGCGGGTCAGCTGAACTGTGCGACACCCGAGGCGAACGACGTGTCGCAGACGGGACGCGAGAACCGGTGGGCGCGCGTCGGGCCGTACCGCTCGACCGCGGCACGGCCCAGCGCCTTCGCGATCGACATGCAGTGCCGGGCGAGCGAGGGGCGGCCCTCGACGGAACGCTGCAGATCCGTCAGCGCGACACCCGGGTCCTTCTGCCGGAGCTCCACGAGCAGCCGGTCACGGAGGACGTCCTGCGGGGTGCGCGCCTTGGCACGCTTCGAAACATTCTGAGCCGATGCGGTCAGGACCTGCGACTCGGAATTGTGCGCTGCCCACGGCACGCTGGTGACGGCGAGAGTCCCGGAGAGGACCATCACGACGGGCAGTACGAGAGCGAGAGTTCGGCCGATGCGGCGCGCGGTGTGGGTCACGCAGCGAGCGTAGCGGGCAGTGATGATGTGGCGACATTTAGTCACCCTTGAGGGGGAGGGTTCGAGGATGCTTTTCGAATCGCGTGTTGACGAATCTCGACGAAATGACTGGTGTGCCAGGGATTTCGCCGCCGTACGGATCCAAACTCAAACAAGCCCCACGGCGCGCGAACGGCCCCGCACGGAGAAATGCGGGGCCGGCTGCGGTGCGGGTGCGCGGCGTGTCAGTCGGTGAGACGCGCACCCGTCGAGGTCGAGAAGACGTGCAGCTCGTCCGGGCGCGGCACGACGTGCAGCTTGGTGCCCTTCTCCGGAACGGCGCGGCCGCCGACGCGGACGACCAGGTCCTTGTCCTCGCCGCCGACCCGCGCGGAGCCGTAGACGAAGCCGTCGGCGCCGAGCTCCTCGACGACGTTGACCGAGACGGCCAGACCGGCCGGGGCGTCGGCGCTGTCCTTCGAGAGCGACTTCGCGGCGGCGCCGCCGTGCTCGACGATGTCGAAGTGCTCGGGGCGGATGCCGACCGTGACGGTCGTGTCGCCCTTGTCCGCGGCGGCGGAGAGCGCCTCGCGGGAGACCGGGACGACGCTGTTGCCGAACTTCACGCCGCCGTCGGTGATCGGAACCTCGATCAGGTTCATGGCCGGGGAGCCGATGAAGCCGGCCACGAAGAGGTTCGCCGGCTTGTCGTACATGTTGCGCGGCGAGTCGACCTGCTGGAGCAGACCGTCCTTGAGGACCGCGACACGGTCACCCATGGTCAGCGCCTCGACCTGGTCGTGCGTGACGTACACGGTCGTGATGCCCAGACGGCGCTGGAGCGAGGCGATCTGTGTACGGGTGGAGACACGGAGCTTGGCGTCGAGGTTCGACAGCGGCTCGTCCATGAGGAAGACCTGCGGCTCACGCACGATGGCACGGCCCATCGCGACACGCTGACGCTGACCACCGGAGAGTGCCTTCGGCTTGCGGTCCAGGTACTCGGTGAGGTCCAGCATCTTGGCGGCCTCTTCGACCTTCGCCCGGATCTCGGTTTTGTTGACACCGGCGATCTTGAGCGCGAAGCCCATGTTGTCCGCGACGGTCATGTGCGGGTAGAGCGCGTAGTTCTGGAACACCATGGCGATGTCCCGGTCCTTCGGGGGCAGGTGCGTGACGTCGCGGTCGCCGATGCGGATCGCGCCGCTGTTGACGTCCTCAAGACCCGCGAGCATGCGCAGGGAGGTCGACTTGCCACAACCGGAAGGACCGACGAGGACGAGGAACTCACCGTCCGCGATGTCGATCTCGAGCTGGTCAACGGCCGGCTTCGTGGAGCCGGGGTAGACGCGGGACGCCTTGTCGAACGTGACACTGGCCATGCTGAATCTTCTCCTTCACCGGCAGGAACGTGCCGGACGATCCGAGTAAGGGAGTGGTCTGGTCCACTTGGGTGAACCCGCAGCGACGCTACCTGGCCATTTGAAATCTGTCAGTAGTTCAAGGGGCGCGAATTTTGGGACCGCGCAGGGGGCTTTGTTGGTTACACTGCTCCGGCACGCCTCCTTAGCTCAGCTGGCCAGAGCAACGCACTTGTAATGCGTAGGTCGTCGGTTCGAATCCGACAGGGGGCTCAGAGAAACCCCAGGTCAGATACCTGCTGACCTGGGGTTTTGTGTTGCTCGGGGCATGGCGGGGCGCACGGCTGGAGTGGCGTGGGACTGCCTGCGTGAGCGATGCGTGAGCGGAGGGGCTCTGGGCCCTACTTCCCGGGCTTCTTCCGCTTCGCCTTCTTCTTGCCTGCGGCCTCGGCCTTCTTGGCGCTCTGGGCCTTCTTCCGGGCTTTCTCCGCCTTGCGGGCGGCGTCCTCCGCCTCGGTCTTCCGCCGGAGTGGGACCAGCTTGGCGGTGGCCTCGGCCGCGCTCTTCCCGACGTGGGGGAGGACGCTCTGGTAGATGTCCCGGGTGATGCGGGTGTCGCTGTGCCCGAGCGTGGCTGACACGATCTTCACGTCAATGCCGGCGGCGAGCATGAGTGTCGCGGCTCCGTGGCGGAGGTCGTGCAGCCGGATGGGCGGCAGATCGGAGGCGGTGACGAGCCGTTCGAAGAGGTCGGTGACTTTTCCGGGGTGAAGCCAGGATCCGTCTTCCTGGGTGAAGACGAGCCCGGTCTCGAACCAGGCTGGTCCCCATTCCTCGCGGCCCGCCTCCTGCTGCTTGCGGTGCCGCTCCAGGACACCGACGGTGTCGTCATCCAGGGCTACGACGCGGAAGCCGCTGTCGGTCTTTGGTTCGGATGCCTCAACCTCCCAGCCGTCCTGAACGAGCTGTCCCGAGACGGTGAGCGAGTGCCGGTCGAGGTTGGTCTCCGACCAGGGCTGCCCGCACGCCTCGCCGCGGCGCAGGCCACGGAAGGCGAGGAACAGCCCAGCGGAGCTCGGCTTCTCGCCGACATCCGTCGGGTCTTCGCCGCCCAGCGCGAGGCCGACAGCCTCTCCACGGACGAACTCCTCCACCATCTGCGCCAGGACGCCGAGAGCCCCTGGGCGGAATGGGGACGCAACGGGCTGACAGCCCGCGACCTCGCAGCCATGCTGCGGCAGTTCGACATCGGGCCCGGCAACGTCCGGATCGCCGACGGAACCCAGCGCAAGGGATACACGCGCAACAAGTTCCTCGACCCCTGGCGCCGTTACTGCCCGACCGTCCACCCGGTCGACGCCGCCCCCGCGCCCCAGGAGGGCTGACCCCGCCGCACCCCCGGCTGCCGTCCTTGCCGTCCCTGCCGTGATTCCGCAGGTCAAACGCCATACACGCAAGACGGCAGCCGGGCTCAAGACGGCAACACGATCACGACCGCCGCGCTGAGCGCTGGAACCTCGCCCGCATCCGTCTTGTGCCGTCCTGCGCGTACGTGCCGTATCACCGCAGGTCACAAGCCATGAGGCCAAGACGGAAGGCGGGCTCGCCCCGTCCGCTGTCCAGATCCGGAGCCTCGGCGACCGCCAGGCTCCGGGCACGCCGCAGCCGCAGCCAAGACGGACGCCGGCCACCTCTGCCGTAACGGCCCTGACCAGCGCTTGCAACGGCCAAGACGCCGAAGACGCACCACGCCACCACCACAGGAGCATCCCGCTTGACCACCCCCGCCATAACCGCCCACCGCGCCACAGCCCACCGGGTGACCGGCTGGGACCGCGCCGCGATCCTCGCCCTCGGCGCTGCCGCGTGCGCGCTGTCGTACGACGCACTCCAGCAGATGGCCGTCGCTGTCCACATCCGGGGCTTCCTGACCTACCTCTTCCCGCTCGTGATCGACGGGTTCATCGCCTACGGGGTGCGGGCGCTCCTCGTCCTGCGCACGGCCCCGTTCCGAGCCCGGCTGTATGTGTGGAGTCTGTTTGGGACGGCGACCACGGCGAGCATCTGGGCGAACGCTCTGCACGCCGTCCGCCTGAACCAGGAAGGGGCCTCCGACGGCTTGTACCTGGGGGACGCCACGGTGGGCGTTCTCTCCACCATTGCGCCGCTCGCCTTGGCCGGTGCGGTCCATTTGCACATCCTGATCACCCGCGAGACGTCGGCTGTCGAGGCGCCGGAAGAGTCCGCGGGGGATATGGAGGCGAAGCGGCGCGGTGGTCGTCCGCCGGACGCCAGGGTGGAGGAGCTGGTCGAGATCGGCCGCGCCGCTGCCGCTGAGCAGGGAAGTCAGTCCCGCGCGGTTGTGCGGAACGCCGTTCAGGCCAAGGGGCTCGGCATCGGCGGTGAGCGGCTGACCGAGGTCATGGAGATCCTCCGCACCGAGGCGAAGACCGGTCCCGACAGCCCCTGATCGACTGGTTCGTGAGCCCAGTCGGGGTGGTCGGAACCATTCCGATCACCCCGTACAGGGCCCGTCCACACCCTGGGGACCGCCCTTGTGGATCCCCCACGGTCCCACCGCCCTTGCCTCTGGGATCTCCCGCTTTCGTCCGTCCACTGGAGAACCGCCCGTGACCCATGACCCGTACCAACCCACCACCGACACCGAAGCAGCCCCGACACAGCCGAAGTCGCCTACGCTGCTGGGGCGTTTGCAGCGCGCGTTCGGACGGACGGCCCCCGACGGAGCGACGGAGCCAGTAGTACCCCGAGTCCGACTCAAGGCCGGTCTTCGGGGGTCTCCGCCCCGGGGGTGGCGGAGACGGCCCAGCGCCAGGGGGCGCCGGACCAGGAAGTCGGCGAGGGCGGCCCCGACCCGGACGAACTCCACGCCACCCAGCAGCAGATCCTCCGCCCCGCGCCCGAAGACCAGCCCTCCCTCGGCGAAACGGCCGTGCAGAGCGTCCAGCCCACGATCCGCCGCTTCACCGGCAACAAGCGCACGGACCGCGTCGGCCCTCTGCTGTTCACCAACGACGAGCGCTCCCGTCTGCGGCAGGCCGCAGCTGAGCACGGCTACAAGGGCGAATCGGGCTTCGCCGCCGATGTCGTCCTCGCCTTCATCGACGGCCGGTTCACCGCCAATCTCCCCCTGTCCGAGGACCGCCGTCGCACGCACATGTTCCGAGCCCAGGTTCTACGTCAGCTCAACCGCATCGGCGTCAACGTCAACCAGATCGCCCGCGCACTCAACAGCGACCTCACCCCGCCCGACATCCGCCAGCGTCTCGACGAGCTCCACCACCTGCTGAAGCTGATCGCCGAGGCCCTGCGCGAGCCTGCCGACTCCAGGAAGGACCTGGTTGCGTGATAGCCGCCATCAAGCCGGCCGGGTCCAACACCCGCGGCCTGCTCGCCTACCTCTACGGACCCGGTCGGCACGACGAGCACGCCGATCCGCACATCGTGACGGGCTTTGCCATGCTCGGCATGCCCGACCCCGGCCGTGATGAGAACGCCACCCTCACCCAACTCGCCCGCCACCTTGACGAGCCGGTAAGGCTCCGCAACAGCGAGTTCGGCAAGGAGGTCACCAACCACGTCTGGCACTGCCCCGTCCGCGCAGCCCCCGAGGACCGCTACCTTTCCGACTCCGAGTGGGGCGAGATCGCCCAGCGCATCGTCCAAGCCGCCAGCATCGCCCCCGCAGACGACGACCTGGCCTGCCGCTGGATCGCCGTACGTCACGCCGACGACCACATCCACATCCTCGCCACCACCGTCCGCGAGGACGGCCGCCGCCCCAAACTCCACGACAGCGGCATCCGCGTCGGCAACGAATGCCGTGAGATCGAGAAGGACTACGGTCTGCGCGAGTTGAAGAAGGGCGACCGCACCGGCACCCGGCGTCCTACCCAGGCCGAGATGTACAAGGCTGAGCGCCTTGGATGGGAGCAGACCAGCCGCGAGTGGCTGCAGGACCGCATCCGCGCCGCCATTTCGCACGCTACCAGCGCCGAGGAACTCCTCGCCTACCTCGAAGCTGGCGACATCCTGGTCAAGCCACGTCACGGACCCTCCGGCGACCTGCTCGGCTACGCCGTCGGCCGCCCCGGCGACCTCAACACGCACGGCGAGCAGATCTTCCACCCCGGCGGAAAGATCGCCCCCGACCTGTCCCTGCCCAAACTCAAGGCCCGCCTGGAAAGCGCCGTGCCGGAGGAGCACCCCACCGCCCGCCGCAATCGGCCCGGCACTCCATGGCAACAGTCCACCGAAGCCCTCGACATCCTCCACGCCCACCTCACCGACCCCAGCAGCGGCGACAGCGGTGACGCTCTGTCCCAGGGCCAGATCGCCGCTCTCGGTGAACTGATTGAAGCCACCGCCCAGAAGGCTCCAGCGGACTTGCGTGTTCAGCTGCAAGCGGCCAGCAAGGCGTTTGCCCGTGCCCAGCGCTCCCAGATCCGGGGAGAAGACCGCGCTGCTCACGCTCTGCGGACCGCAGCTCGCGACATCGCCAACACCGCCACCGGCCCCGACGGCAGCGCCCTCGCCGCCCTCATCGCAGCCATGGTCTGGGCAGCCATCCTCGCCGGACGCTGGCACGAAGCCAAGGGCCACGCTCACCAGGCCAACGCCGCCCGACAGGCCCTCCAGCATCTCCAGGCAGCAGCCGACCACACCCTCACCCCCGCACTCATAGAGCTCGAAGCCCGACAGCCCAGGGCGGAGACCCGCCTCATCCTCGCTAGCGACGTACGCGCGGCCGTCCCCGAGCACGCCGACCGGATCCTCGCCGATCCCGATTGGCCCGCCCTCGCCACCGTCCTCGCCGACGCCGAAGCCGGCGGCCACAAGCCCCACCAGCTCCTCAAAGAAGCCGCCGCACAGCGTGAACTGACCACCGCCCGTCAACCCGCGCGCGTCCTGATCACCCGTATCCAGCACACCGCACGCAACCCCGCACCCAACCGCCTCGCCGAAGCTGCCCGCCGCCGCTCGACCATGACGTCCGCAGTCCCCACACAGCGGGCCCGAGAACTACAGACCCCAGTCGCAATCATGGCGCCCACCGAACAACAGCACAGTCAGCGCCGGTAGACCCCTCAGAACCCGGAGGTAAGCATGGCGTCGAGGTGCGCCTGCACCGGCCCCAAGAGTCCGTGCGGGACGTACTGGGGAATCTCGGCGTGGGTCACCCAAGCGAGCTCGGCCAGCTCGTCGGAGTCCGCCACGTGCGCCGTGCCACCCACCACCTCGCAGGCCGTATAGGACATCAGCCGATCGGTCGCCGGGTGGATGCGCTCGCCGAGCAACTTCACGGCTGCCACGTCCAGGCCGGTCTCCTCCTGGGTTTCCCGCACGGCGGCGTCTTCACGGGACTCGCCGAGCTCGACCTCGCCGGCGGGGAACTGCCAGGAGAGCTTGCCCTCGCTAACCCGGCGTCGCACCAGGAGCACCCGCCCCTCGCAAACGACGATGGCTGCGGCGATGCCTGGCCGTTCTTCAGCTCTCGGCTGCGTCATTTCCTCTCCTTCTGGGGACTCGCATGCCCAGTTTCTTGCTAGCGTCGTTGAGTCGCAATGGAGGTCCAGTGCCGTCTTCTCTGCCCGCTACACCCCACGTCGACCTACGAGTTGAGTCGGTCGATGACGTACTCAACCAGGTTGAGCGCGCCTTCCAGACTTCGCTGGACCGGGGGACGCTGGTACGTAAACGGCGCTCGCTCGGCGCGCGCACAGACCGAGGCACATGGGTGCGGATCGAACGGCGCCGGCTCGACAAGATCGGTGGCCAGGGCTGGAACGGAACCGAATGCGCTGCCTTGCTGGATGGGGTGGCCAGGCCCGGGTGGCACCGGGGGACGGCTTGGCGCGAACCTGATGATGCCGTGATGTGGCGGGCCGACGAGACGGATCTCCTGCCAGGAACGCCGATCGGCAGCAGTGTTATCGCCACCGATCCCCACCTGCCGGACGAATGGTGGCAGGCGCTGAATACTTCGCTGGACGCGCTGGCCGTCCAGCACACGAGGCGCGTGGCCACCCCGGACACCGTCACGATTACCCAGAGCGGTGTTACTGAGGCGATCAAGCGATTCCTCCTCCTTGGCACCGACACGGCGTTGAACCACTGGCGGCCAGCGCACGCGGACCTCAACTGGGCGAACATGACCGGACCGCAGTTCTGCCTGTTCGACTGGGAGGACTGGGGTATGGCCCCTCAAGGTCTGGACGCGGCGTCGCTGTGGGGGAACTCCCTCGCCGTCCCGGCGCTGGCCGAGCGAGTCCGCCGCGAACGGCGCCGCGACCTGGAGAGCCGGGACGGCAAGCTGATGACCTTGTTCGTCTGCGCGAAGATCCTGGCCCCGGACGCTCACCCCGAGGACCCTCGCCTCGAACCGGCCCGAGACATGGCCACACAGATGGCGGACGACCTTCAGAGGGGCTGATGGCCTGCTCGCTCGCGGAGGAGCTGTCGGTACGTATGAATGCTCTTGGTGTTGGCCTCGTACCGCAGGGCGTCGACCAGTTCCCGCAGGTGGGAGGGGTTATCCGTACCGACGGCGATCTTCCCTACTCGCGGTAGCCAGTACGCGGTGCGGAACGCGGCCTGCAGTGCCGAGAGGCTGTCATCAGGGTTCTGGATGAACACCTGTGGGTCGAGCTTGTCCCACAGCGGATCCGTGGCCTTACCGGCGAACGGGCTCATACCCCAGAGCTGGGCCGTGCCGAGGTCCCACCGGGCCGCCAGGGCTTCGGAGGCTTCCAGGACGTCGATCCCGGTGAGGAGGCCCCCGCGGACCATGAGCACGTCGGGTCTGGGCATGGTGTCGTCCGCGAGTTCGGGCAGCGGGCGGGGATCCCAGGAGGAGATGCCCCAGGCTCCGCACAGCCCCTCCGCGGCGGCTGCCTCCAGGGCAGCGCACGCCGCGCCCAGAGCGTCCTGCGCAGCATCCGGCGAGCCGGTGAGAGAGCGCTCGGGGTTGTGCAGGAACACCAGGTCCGGAGCGCGGCCCAGGTCGCGGTTCGTCTGCTCCATGGCTTCCCGGAGCCGGCCTGGGTCGAGGGAATGCTCGGCTCGTCCGGCGGCGGGGAAGAAGCCGACTTTGGTGGAGAGCGTGAAGCGGGGAAGGAGATCGCTTCCGACGTCCGCCAAGGCGGCGTGGGCCGAGAAACCGCGGTAGTTGAAGCTCGTGTCGATCGTGTCGATCCCGAGTTCCAGCGCGCTCGTCAGGATCCGGCGCTCGTAACGAGATCGGTGTAGCCCGAGAACAATTCGGGGGTCAGACTCGCGCACAGCTCCTCCTCCACCAGGATCTTCGCTAGTGCCTCCACCTCGGCGCCCACCGCGCGGGTGGCGTTGTCCAGCTGCACGGGGTGGCCGCTCAGGAGCATGCGGAGCCCTGGCAGAGCCTTGGCCGCGAACGTGAGCTTCTTGCCGGCTGCCACCACGACGGCCGTCTCCCCGTCCTCTCTGATCAGGGGCGGGAACTCGCTTACACACGCCACGGCCTCCAGGGGGCCGAAGATGTCCAGGAAGGGAACGTGCCGGCCGGGAGGAGCTTCCTGCTCTCGGAGCCTGAGGAACTCCGCCGGATCGCGGGCGTCGATGAGGCGTGAGGCGGCGGTGGCCAGCAGCGTCTGCTGGGCCTGCTGCTCGTCGGGGCTGCCCCAGCGGTCGAGGTCGTGGCGGAACACCTCCTCCTGACGGGACCAGTCGGCAAGCCAGGTCAGCCAGCTCACGGCGGTGCGCTTGGCGAAGTCGAAGGTCACATGGGCGCTGTGGCCGCCACCCTGGCCGACGCGGGTGGCTGCGTGCCAGTAGCCGCGTGGGATGTGCATCACGTCGCCAGCCTGCATGGTGCCGGTCCACACGATCTCTTCGCTGGGGGTGTTGTTTCGCTCGGCGTCTCGGAACATGGGTACGGGCCGGGAGGTGCCGCGCACCTCCCACTGCTTCTCGCCTGCCAACTGCACGATGAGAACGTCGTGGTCGTCCCAGTGCAGGTCGAAGCCGGACGCATCGTTCGTGGTCAGGTAGACGTTCGCTTGTACGTGTTCCCGGGACCACCACTGCATGGCCCGGCAGGCTGCTTCCATCGTGGGGTCGAAGACGTTCGACTGGTCCAGGACCAGCGTCGCACCGTCGCGCAGGAGGCTGCCCAAGCGGCGCATGTCCGCCATCGGTATCGCCTGCCCCCGGGGTGTGACCTGACGGTCGAGGTACGCGTCGGGGTGCAGCTCCTCGCCGCCTTTGAAGAGCCGGAACTGGGGGTTGGCGAGGCTCCGGCGCATGACCATGTCGAGCAGGCGCGAAGGTGTGAGCAGCCGTGCCACGACCTCGGGGTCGCTGATGCTGCCCCGAGCGAACTCCTTACCGAGCGGGCCCGGACCATCCCACCCGAGTGCCTCTTCGACGGCACGAACCAATCGATGCTCCATGAGCTGTTCCCTTCCTTGTGCCAGGTTGGACGTGGGAGGCGGAGGGACCGCATGCGCAGCCCCTCCGCCAGAGAACTGGCGGCTACGCCGCGTGGTTCAGCCCGTCACCCCCGGGCCAGGGGCCGTCACCCGAGCCGCCCTGCCCCGGGTCGGAGGCGTTGCTGTCGTGGCGGTCGTGGACGCTCGCGAGGAGTTCCACGGCGACCAGCAGGCCCTCCTCGACGGAGGGTGTCTTGTCTCCCACTTCGTGCTCCTTCCTCTACCGATCTCCCGCCGGTGCGGCGGGCAGTCTGTGGTGTGCGGAGGTGCTGGTACTGCGGGTGGTCCCCGCCCCCGTGTCTGGGGCGTACGCACGGGGGCGGGGATGAAGGGCCGGCCTGTCATAGCGAAGGCAGCGCTCAGCGACGGCGCAGGAATCCGCCCCGTGCCCGGTGCTTGCCTCCGCGTCGTCCAGCGGACGACTCCGCTTCAGCGGGACCGCCGGGTTGCGCCGACCAGGCCGGCTCATCGTGGAGAAGGATGGACTGCCAGACCTGGTCCTGTAATTCCCGGATGCAGGGGCCGCAGGCGTACATAGCGGCCTGGGCACCGGCCACGCTCACGGGGCCGATCCACAGAACACGGGTCCATTCCTGGCCGCAGTAGAGCCAGCAGTATCTGTCTACCCACCTGTTGCCGTCGTCGGTGTCCGCCGGTGCTGGCAGGCCACCGCGGGCGAATTCGGCGATCCCAGGTATCAACCGGGGTGTCACGGCCAGTTCAACATGCACAGATCGGCCCTCAAAGTCATGCGTCCTGGACAGCCACCCGGGCTTGTCCCTTCTTATCGGCGTCGGCAAAAAGGAGGGTGGGCTCGGCCAGGATGTCGCGGCCGGATTCGCTCTTGTAGATCTCGTCAACGCTGCCGAACCGGGCCTCCGAATAGTCGAGGTCGAGCAGAGCCGCTGCCTGCCGGACCGATGCCTCGTCGGGTCCCTCGATCTCGACGAACGTGGGGAGGTCCGGCCAGGTGTCGAAGTCGAAGGCGACCTCGCCCAAGCGCCATTCCTCGCGGTAGTTCTCCTGGTAGCGGACCTCGCGCAAGCCAAGTTTGCGGAGGATCTCGGCCATGGCGTGCAGGTCCGAGACCTCGGTCTCGATCTCGGTGGTGCCGTCGATGGTGGTCGGGTCCGTGACCTGCTTCAACGTGAGCGTGGACCGAGTGGCCTCGTCCCTCAGACGGATCCAGGCGCCACCTTCAAGGGCGTCGTTCTCGAAGATTTTGCGGGTGAGGAGGGTGCGCGGGAACGCCTGGGTGGCGCCGAGGGCAGTCAACTTGGCCTGGAGGTCGTCTACGTCGACGGCGAGGAACTTCGCCTCATACTCGTGCTTCATGTGTCCTTCTTCCTGTGGCTCTAGGAGTGGGTGGACGCACGGGCGGCAAGGAGAAGGCCCATGCGGTGGGTGTGGTCTTGCAACTGCCCGACGTGGGCCCGCTCGGTGAACTCATTGGTCCGCAGGGTGAGAAGGACGTCCCAGTCGCCGATGAAGTAGCGCTGGAGCCTCTCAGGCGACGTGTAGTGCTCAAGCATGTGATGGCGCTGCTCGATGGGCATCATGAACTCCGCGCCGAACAAACCACCAGGCCGGACCAGGCGCTGCATGCGGTCGACGAACTCACCGAGCGGGCGATGGTGGTTGGCACTGTAATGCCACGAGCAGCTCGTCCAGACTGCGTCACTGGTTGCGCCCAAGCGTTCGGATGCGAGGAAGTCCTTCTCTACGACCTGCACCTGGTCATTGAGCCCTTCGAGCTTCAGCCGCTCGATAAGCCCCGTGGCATGACCGGTTTTATCACCCGGAAGTTGGACCTCGCCGCCGTGAAGGGCGATCGGATCGCGTTCGATGGCGACGACGCGGTAGCCGGCAGAGACCAGCGGCAGGATGAGCCTGCCGTCGCTCGCGCCAATGACCGTAACGGTGGAATCAGGCTCTGCGCGCTCCTTCAGCGCGGCGAGGAACTGTGGGAAGAAGGTGAGGGTGTGCCGCCACATGCTCAGTTTCTGCACTGGGCTGTTCTCCTTGGGGGTTGGTGGCGAGGACCGTCTGGAGCACCTCGTCGGGCTTGAGTCCGGTGGTGTTCACGCGGTGCATCGGGAACGAGGTGTAGGCGTCGGTAATTTGATCGGCTGCGATCTCAGCGAGGGCGTCCCAACGGGACACGGGCTTCTCGCGCATGGCGAGGCGGCGTCGGCGCTCGTCCTCCGTGCACACCAGTTGATAAGTGATGGGATGGGGCAGATCCGACGGCAGGGTCACACCAAGACCAGTCCCAAATGCGCGGTGATTTGCCAGGCAGCGAGCGAAGTAGCTCTCCACAACGACCGGAGTGCCGGCGGACAGGTACCGCTGGATATGGTCAGCCGCGGTGAACAGGGCTGAGAGATAGAAGGACATCCGGGCATCGACATTCCCCCGGAGATCCACCTCGTGCCGCAGCGCTTGATAGACGGGCGGCACGGTCGGGACCAGCACGGCCCCGCGGGCTGCTGCAAGCATGGGTGCGAGGGTCGACTTACCAGTACCACGAAGCCCTTCGAGGCTCTCGAACAGCACGTGGTCAGACACGGCCGTACACCACGTCCGGTACTGCGAGGGTGAGTTCGTCGATAGCGGACGGTCGGTGGACGATGTGGTCAGCGAGCTTGTCGTACCAGAAAGCGTGTGAGTCCTTGCCGACGGCCTTGCAGGACATGGTGAGTGCACCGCGCGGGTCGGCCTCGATCCGCTCGATCTCCGCGGGACCTCCCGCAGGAGCGCAGATCTCTGGGGCGCCGTGCTCGGACAACTCCTCATCGACGATCACTTCGATGGTGAGTTCGGCGGTCTCGAGCTGGTCACGAAGGCGGATGTAGGCGGCGGAATCGGTGATGAGGAGCTCGGGGTGCTCTGCTGCGTTGCCGACCGGCCGGAGGCAGTGAAGCTTCAACTGCTCGACCCCATAGTGTTGCAGGGTGCGCGCCAGAGGGAGCACCTCGTCAATGTTGCGTGAGGTGACTGTCAGGGTCGCACCGGTGCAGACACCGAGTCCCCGTGCGATGTCGAGTGCGCTCAGTGCACTCTGGTAGCTCCCGAACTTGCGGACGTGGTCGTTGGTCGAGCCGATGCCCTCCAGCGATACCCGCAGCAGGTCCAGGTGAGGGGCGATCTCGGTGAGCCGGCGCTCGATCCGATAGCCGTTGGTGCAGATCTCTACCTGCATGCCCAGTTCCTGCTTGGCGTACCGGACTACGTAGGCGAGGTCCTTGTAGACGAACGGCTCGCCGCCCAGCAGGGTGACAGCATCGGTGCCGTACTGGTCGCGCATAAGTGTGAGGAGGTTGACGGCCTCGTCTGCCGTGAAGGCATCGGCGTGCTGGAGCCTTTTGCCATGGAAGCAGTGCAGACACTCAAAGTTGCAGCGATACAACAGCTGCAGGTACAGCATCCGGATCCTGCGGATCCCGGTGACTTCCCCGATCACGTGGGTCTCCTTCGGGCACTTGCCTGGTGGGAGACCTGATCCTGGCGGAATAGGGAAGGACCGCATCACCGCGTATCCGGACGCTCCGAGGACGTCCTGGGACGTTTTCAGTGCGCCGCGAAGGTCTCCAGAATCCCAAGAACACGCGCGGTGTCCGTCAGGTCCGGTAGCACTACCTGGGCGCCGGCAGCGACCAGTTCCTCATCGCTGTGGACGCCAGAGGCGACCGCGATGATCCCGGAGCCGGTGGCAAGTGCAGCCTCGACATCCCTCGGGGTATCCCCCACGAGTACGACAGGCACGTCATCCCGCACGCCTCGGAGGCGTTGGGCACGTTCCCGAGCAACAGCGACCAAGTCCGGACGCTGGAGAGCGTCAGCCCCGTAGGCGCCAATAGACAGATCCAGTAGGGGGTCCAGACCGAAGGCCGATACCTTCACGAGGGCGTTGGCCGCGATATTGCCGGTGAGAACCGAGGACACCCAGGCATGGTGTACCGAAGCTGCCTTCAAGATGTCACGCACGCCGGGAAGGGCTGTTCCGCGTTGGCTGAGATCGTGGAGGCGCTCCTCCCCTGCGCCTGTAAGAGCCTCCTCGACAGCAGCCCAGTCCGGCTCGGCGAGACCGTTCCGCTGGAACATGTCGCGCATGATCAGGCGATCTGTACGGCCCTCCGTCCGCGCCGGTTCGGCCGGACCGGTTCCCGCCAACGCCGTAAAGGCGGCGGCGTAGATCTCCTTGCTGACCCCTGCATTTTCGATGAGCGTGTGGTCGATGTCCCACAGGACGATGAGCTCCATACGACCAGCGTAAGTACCGGGGTCGAAGCCTCGGGTTCTGAGGAACGTCCCACAACGTCCTTGCCCGCTCTTGCCGCCTCGGCTTGTATGGCAGCTGTGAACGAGCGACTGCACTCCGTACTCGCCCAGCGTGGCGTCTCGCCAGAGTCACTTGCTGAAGTGTGTGAGGTAGACCCCAAGACCGTCGGTCGGTGGCTCGGGGGGCGCGTTCCCCACGCGCGCCACAGATTCCGTGCCGCTCAGCACTTGCGTGTGGAGGAGCTGTTCCTCTGGCCAGCCCCGGCGCCGAGTGCCGGACAGCCCACTTCCGGGTCAGGCTTGGAGTTGGTCGGGACCTACCAGAACAGGGCCAGTGTTCCGCGGGACATGTGGCTCTCGCTGTTGAAGGGGGCCCAGGAACAGATCAGTGTCCTCGTCTTCTCCGGCACGTTCTTCGCCCAGTCCAACCCCCACGTCGCCAAGATGCTTGCCGAGCGGGCGGCAGACGGGGTGCAAGTACGGCTCTGCTTCGGTGAGTCGAGCGGCCAAGCTGTAGCTATCCGCGGCCGCGAAGAGGGTATCGGTGACACGCTTGCCGCCAAGATCCGCGCCTCGCTGACCTACTACCGGCCCTTATTGTCCGAGGCGGGCTGTGAGGTCAGGCTGCACGACACCACGCTTTACACCTCCCTGTTCCGCTATGACAACGACCTTCTGGTCAACCCGCATGTCTGGGGCCAGCCGGCCAGTGCCAACCCTCTGCTCCATCTCAAGAGAGTTGATGCTGCGGGGTGGTTCGACAACTACGCTCAGAGTTTCGAAGCTGTCTGGGCCACCGCGCGGCCTTGGACGCCAGACCAGGAGGGGGCCTCGTCACATGGGCAGGACTGAGTACTACAACGATCCCAAGGCCCCCAAGGCAAACACGCTCATTCCCGCCAACAACCTGCTTGTCGTCGACGACAGCGGCGCCATCCTGCTCCAGCGCCGTCGAGACACAGGCCAATGGGCCCTGCCTGGTGGCGCCCAGGACATCGGTGAGACGGCGGCACAGTGCGCGGTGCGCGAATGCCTAGAAGAGACCGGCATCATCGCCGAGATCACAGGCTTCCTCGGGGTCTACACAAACCCCAACCACATCGTGGCCTACACCGACGGCGAGATCCGGCAGCAGTACGAGAACACGTACATCGGACGCCCAGTGGGCGGCGAGCCCACCATCAACGACGAAGCCGACGGCGTCCGCTACATCCAGCCATCCGACCTGGACCAGTACGACATCCACCCCAGCATGCGCCAGCAAATCGGCGACTACCTCGCCGGCACCTATCCCTACCTCGGCTGAGCAGCCAGGGACGCCTCCACCCGCGCCGCGGCGGCAAAGATCTCCGGTGCCGCCCGACGGATGAACCGCCCGACCACGCTGTCGGCGCCGTAGCGGCCGGAGATCTCGGCGACGCGTTCCTTGGCGGTGGTCCGGTCGCCGTGGGGTGTGGTCGTCATGTCGCAGTAGACAAGGGCGTCCACAAGTCCCTGGTCGTCGGGCAGGGGAAACTCGGCCTCCAGAACATCCCGCAATCCACGCTCCTCAGCTTCCAGCAACGCCAACGAGTGGTTAGCCACCAACCGAACAAGCCGTCCATCCGCAGCATGAATGTCACGAAGAAATCGGGCGCCATCCAGGGGGTGAAAGCCTGTCACGGCTATCCGCGGGGCGTAGCCCACATCGTGCAACACAGCGGCAGAAGCTAGGAGGTCCGAGTCATTGCCGAGGACCTCCGTCAGTTCGGCCGCGCGCCGCGCGACCCCTTGCGAGTGCGCCCATCGACGAGGAAGCGGCTTACGCAGCTCCGCCTCTGCCACCTGACATGCCCATTTCGTCAGTGTTCCGTTCATAGCTTGGACCTTCCCGGGTACAAGGCTGCACATGCCAAAGCGCGCAAAGCGGGCCCGCATTCCGACGCCTCGGCAACACCTCGATGGAGCGGAGCAGTAAGCAGGCAGCCTCGGTCAGGGGGCCACCCAGCCGCCCATCTCGCTCAACCCGACGAAACCCTTCACTAGGCCCTCGACTGCCTGCCGCCCGCGTCCGGCACGCAGCGCACCGTTGTCCTCGGCGAGCTCGTCGAGGACAACGGTGCAGGCAGCCGACCGGAGGAGCCGTGTCAGTACGCACCCCAGACGCTCGACCAGCTCGCTACCACCTGTTGCGCGACCGATGAACTGCCTCCGCGAAGCCCGCCGTGCGTCGAACAGCCATCCGCAGCCGTCGCTTACACGCTCCGACAGCAGCGCGAAAGACGCCGCGGCTAGCTTCTCGTTCTGTCGGCCGCGGAGTTCGAGGCACGCGGCACATCACGACGAGAGAGCGAGAGCGGTGCGAAAGTCACCGGTCTCCCACTGGGAGGAGTGCCCGCGGATGACAGCGACGACACATGACGTCGCCCGATGTCCGGATTCCGCCGCGGAGCCGCGCCGGTCCACCGGTGTTCCGCGCAGGTGCCACAGCGAGACCGATGTGAAGGGAGCAGGTCGATGACGCAGGTCCACGGCGAGCGGCGGCTGCGGTTCGACGGACCGTTGGAGCGGTCGCTGGTGCACCGTCACGCGGCCGACGAGGTCTTCGTCACCGATCACGTCGCGCTGGGCGACGGCCGCTTCGCCGTCGCGGCGCGGCTGCCGTCCGCCCACCGCTACTTCAACGACGACCCGAGTCCCTCGGCGTCCATCGACCCGATGCTGCTCCTGGAGTGCTCGCGGCAGGCCGGAACCCTGGTTGCCCACCGCCATCTCGGTGTCCCGACGGACACGGCGTTCCTCATTGCGGAGTGGTCCATCGCCCTCGACGGCGAGCCGGTCCCGCGGCCCGGACAAGGCACCGGCGAGCTGACGATGGTCATCGAGGCGAAGGACCTGAAGCAGCGCGGAGAGTCTCTGCTCGGGGCGACGCTGGTGAGTGAGCTGTACCTCTCCGGGCGCCGGGTCGCGACGAGCACGGTGATCACCGGTTATCCGTCCCGTGCCGGCTACGAGAGCTTCCGGACCCGCAGCCGCAGCTCGGCTGCGCCGCTCTCCGATGCCATGCCGCCGCGCCTGGGCGGAACGCCCGCGGACGGCCGGCAGGTCGGGCGGGCGCTGGGGGAGAACGTCGTCCTCTCGGCGGTGCGCCGCGTCGGCGGACGGACCGTCGCGGACCTCGACGTACCGGTCGCGCATCTGGTCTTCTACGACCACCCGCTCGACCACGTACCGGCGACCGCGCTACTTGAAGCCGCCCGTCAGGCCGCCCTGTCGGCGGTCGCGTCGGAGACGGAGGACGCCGGTGAGGCGACCGGGCCGTGGCGGGTGAGTGCGCTGAGCGCCCGGTTCGGACGCTTCGTCGAACTGGACAGCCCGACGGAGGTGTCCGCGCGCGTGGAGCAGGCTGGGAGCAGCCGCTCCGTGGCCGTGCTGTTCGAGCAGGACGGAGCGACCGCCTGCGACTGCGAGGTCACGGTCCTCGCACCGTCGGCGGCCCCCGCTCCTGCGGCCACTGCCTCTGGTGGCCGTTGATGCGGCTGAGCGGAACGTACGGGCTCGTGTGCGCGGCCTGGTACCCACCGGAGAGGCAGACCGTCGAGGAGGCGCTGGCCGCCGGAGACGTGGACCGGCGCAACGCCGCCGACCTGGGATACACGGCGCTGCCGGTCAGCGCGGACACCGCGCCGCCGGACATGGCCGTGGCCGCTGGGCGCCAGGTGCTGGAGCGAGGCGGCTGTCCGGCGCGGGCGCTGTCGATGGTGCTGCACGCGAGCGTGCACCATCAAGGGCATGACGCGTGGTCGGCACCGCACTACATCGCCGACCGGCTGACCGCGCACCACGCGGTGCCGATCGGACTGCTGCAGCAGTGCAACGGCGGAGCCATCGGCATCGAGCTGGCAGTCTCCCGTCTCCAGGGCGACCTGCAGGCCGGGCCGGCCCTGGTGACCACCGGCGACCGGTTCCTGATGCCGAGCTGGCACCGCTGGCGTACCGACTACGGCATGGCTGCGGGCGACGCGGGCACGGCGGTGCTGGTGCACCGCGGCGACGGGCTGCCCTCGGACCTCACCCTGCACGCCCTGGCGACCACGGTGGCGTCCGAGCTGGAGGTGATGCATCGCGGAGAGGACGAGCTGAACGCGGACCCGCTCGGACACGGCCTGATGATCGACGTACGGCGTCCCAAGCGCCACTTCGTCCGGTCCTTCGGCGTCGACCACTTCACCAAGCTCGCGCACGACCGCATCCGGGGAGCCGTCGGCGAGGCGCTCGCCTCCAGCGGTCTCGCCCCGGACGATCCACGACTGCGTCACGCCGTGCTGCCGCGCCTGGGCGCCAAGGCGATGGCGGAGGCGTACGTACCGCCGCTGGCGGAGTCCGTCGCGGCGCCGCTGCTGGACCTCGGGCGTGCCACCGGCCACCTGGGAGCCGGCGACCTGAACGCCTCGCTCGCCGACTTGGCGAACGGCGACTGGCTGGAGCCCGGACAGTACGCCGTCGTGCTGAACGGCGGTGGCGGGTTCACCTTCACCGCGGCCGTGGTCAGCCGCACGGACACCGCCGCCTGAACCAGCCGCGACATTTCACCCGGCCGGACCGAGGAGACCTCCGGCAAGCGGGCGGTCCCGCGCGGACCGCACCCGGCCGGACCGAAGAGACACCCGGACGGTCCCGCGACAGTCGCACCCGACCGGGCCGAAAAGACCTCCGGGGCGGAGAACCGCCCGGGCAGCCCATGGACAGGAGAACCGACATGAACGACGTCCAAGACCGCTTCTACTCCCTGCTCAGCGCGAAGATCGGCGTGGAGACCGAGTCGCTCACCGAGGACACCACCCTCGAATCCCTCGACCTCGACTCGCTCCTGCTCGTCGAGGTCAGCGTTGCCGTGGAGAAGGAGTTCGGTGTGGTGCTCGACGAGCTCCAGCTCGCGCCCGAGCGCACCGTCGGCGAGGTCCTCGGCACCCTCGACAGCCAGCTCAAGGCGGCTTCGTGACCGCCGGACGCCGTCGCCGGTTTGACGTGGCCGTCACCGGCCTGGGACTCGTCACGCCGGCCGGGACCGGAGTGAAGGCCAACGTGGCCCAGATCTGGGACGGCCGGTCCGCCGCGAGCAAGAGCCCCGAACTGGAGGGCATGGCCGTCGACTTCTCCTGCCGGGTGGATGACTTCGACGCGGCGGCTGAACTCGGCCGGCGCGCGGCGCTGCGGATGGACCGGGTCAGCCAGCTCGGCGTCACCGCCGCACGGCTGGCCGTGTCGGACGCCGGCCTCGACCCCCAGGTCTGGGACGGCGCCCGGGTCGCCGTGGTGATCGGCACCTCGTTCGGCGGCTCCGCCAGCTTCGAGCGCGAGCACGAGACCTACCTGCGAAGCGGGCCGACGGTGGTCTCACCGCAGCTCATGGTGACGGCGCCGGTCAACATGACGGCTGGTCACATCGCCATGGACTGCCAGGCGCTGGGACCGAACCAGGTGGTGTCGACCGCCTGTGCCTCCGGTACCACCGCCATCGGTCTGGGCCGGATGCTGCTGGAGGCCGGACTCTGCGATGTGGTGCTGGCCGGCGGCTCGGAGGCGGCGCTCACCCGCACCGGCATGGCCAGCCTGCACAAGATGGGCGCGCTCTCCCAGCGTGCCAAGGACCCGGCGGCCGCTTCCCGCCCGTTCGACGCGCACCGGGACGGCTTCGTCGCCGGTGAGGGAGCCGGCGTCCTGGTGCTCGAACGGGTGGCCGACGCGCACGCCAGAGGGGCCAGGGTCCGCGCGAGGATCAGCGGCTTCGGAGCGTCGGCCGACGGCTTCCACGCCTCCGCCCCGCACCCGACGGGCGACGGCGCGGAGCGGGCGATGCGCGCGGCGCTGGCCGACGCCTGCCTCGACCCTGTGGAGGTGGCGCACGTCAACGCGCACGGCACGTCGACCCCGAAGAACGATGTCACCGAGGCGGCCGTCATCCGCCGGGTCATCGGCGACCATCCCCTGGTCACCTCGACCAAGGGAGTGACCGGCCACCTGATCGGCGCCGCCGGAGCGGTCGAGGCCGCGTACACGGTGCTGGCGGTCGAGCAGGGCTCCGTACCGCCGACCGCGAACCTGGAGTGCGTCGATCCTCAGGTGGAGATCGATGTCGTCGCCGGGGCGCCGCGCACAGCGACGATCGGCGCGGCGATGTCGAACTCCTTCGGGTTCGGCGGGCAGAACGCCGCCGTGGTGGTGACGGCGGCATGACGCGTACCGGCCGCTCCGTCCTCGTGACCGGAGGCAACCGCGGCATCGGCCTCGCCGTCGCCCGGGACCTGGCCGCGCAGGGCCACCGGGTGGCGGTCACCCACCACAGCACCGAGGCGCCGCCCGGCCTGTACGGGGTGGCCTGCGACATCACCGATCCCGAGGCGGTGGCGCGTCTGTTCGAGAAGGTGACCGCCGAACAGGGGCCGGTGGAGGTGCTGGTGGCCAACGCCGGCATCACCCGGGACGCGCTTCTGCTGTCGATGGCCGACCACGACCTGGACGAGGTGCTGGACACCAACCTCCGCGCGGTGATCCGGCTGGTCAAGCACGCGTCCCGGGGCATGCTCGCCGAGCGCTGGGGGCGGCTCGTCCTGGTCTCCTCGTCGGCCGCCTTCACCGGCTCGCCGGGCCAGACGAACTACGCGGCCGCCAAGGCCGGTCTGGTCGGCATGGCCCGCTCGCTGGCCTGGGAACTGGGACCGCGCGGCATCACCGTCAACGTGGTGGCTCCCGGCCTGATCGACACCGACATGACACGCGACCTCAGCGACACCCGGCGCGAGCAGTTCCTGAGCCGGACACCGCTGGGACGACCTGGCAGAGCCGAGGAAGTGGCCGCCGCCGTCCGCTTCCTGGCGAGTGCCGAGGCCGGCTACGTGACCGGCGCGGTGCTGCCGGTCAGCGGCGGACTCGGCATGGGCATATGACTAACCGTCAGTTACCAGGAAGAAGAGGCTGATCAATGGCAATCGGCGTGATATCAGTCGGCGCTCACCTTCCCGAACGCGTCGTGACCAACCGGGAGATCGCGGCCTGGGCGAACGTCACCGAGGAGTGGGTCGCCGAACGGACCGGCATCCTGGAGCGGCGTTACGCCGCGACCGGCGAGGCGACGTCCGACCTGGCGCTGCCCGCAGCCCGCGCGGCGCTCGGCGAGGCCGGACCGGAGGCCAGGGAACGGCTCGCCGCCCTGGTCGTCGCCACCTGCACCCCCGACCACCCGCAGCCGTCGACGGCGGCCATCGTGCAGGCGGGCCTCGGCCTGCCGGCCCTGCCCGCCTTCGACGTCAACGCCGTGTGCAGTGGCTTCCTCTACGCGCTCACCCTCGCCAAGGCGCTGCTGGACGGACAGCCCGGGCAGCACGCCCTGGTGGTCGGGGCGGACGTCTTCTCCACGCTCATGGACCGCGGCGACCGCAAGACCGTCAGCCTCTTCGGCGACGGTGCGGGCGCGGTCGTGCTCGGTCCGGTGCCGGAGAGCTACGGAATCCACGCCAGCACCCTGCTGGCCAACGGCGAACTGCACGACTACGTGAAGGTCGAGGCCGGCGGCAGCCGGACCCCGCTGGACGAGCGGGCCCGCGCGGCGGGCGAGCACCGCTTCCGGATGGACGGCAGGGCTGTACGGGAGTACGCCATGACCACGCTGCACAAGGTGGTCGGCCAGACCCTCGCGGACTGCGGCGCCCGGATCGAGGACGTGGACCGCTTCGTCCTCCACCAGGCCAACACCCGGCTGCTGGAGTCCTTCGCGGCCGAGGCCGGCATCGACCCCGACAAGGTCGCCCTCACGGCGCCGAGCCTGGGCAACACCGCGGCCGCCTCCGTACCGCTGACGCTCCACCACACCCATCACGCCCGCCCCCTGGAACGCGGTGAGCGTGTCCTGCTGGCCTCCATCGGCGGTGGCATGACCGCCGCTGCCACCCTCATGACCTGGTACTGAGGACGGAAGAGCAACCCATGAGACTCGACGGAATGTCCGCCATCATCACGGGCGGCACGCGGGGCCTCGGCCGCACCATCGCGGAGAGCTTCCTCGCCGAAGGCGCGAACGTCGTCTGCGCCGCCCGCAACCCATACGATGTGAAGGAGATCATCGACCGGCATCCGGGCCGGGCCCGCTACCAGCGCACCGACGTCACGGACGAGGACTCCGTGGCGGAGCTGATGGAGGCGGCCCTGGCCGCCTTCGGCCGGATCGACGTGCTGGTCAACAACGCCGGCGTCAGCCGCGACGGCACGATCAGCCGGCTCTCGACGGTGGACTGGAACACCACCGTCGCCACCAACCTCAACGGGGTCTTCCTGTGCACCCGGGCGGCCATCCGCCCGATGCAGGCACAGGGCGGTGGCCGGATCATCAACCTCTCGTCCTGCGTGGCGAGCCGTGCCGTGGCCGGCGCGGCCGCCTACAGCGCCAGCAAGGCCGCCGTGGAGATGTTCACCCGCGCGTCGGCTCTCGAACTGGCGCACAAGGGCATCACGGTCAACTGCCTGTCACCCGGCTACATCGACGAGGGCATGGGCAAGCAGGTCGCCGCGGACGACCGCATCTGGGAGAGCTACCGAAAGCGGCTGCTCTCCGGGCGGCTGGGACGGCCGGAGGAGGTGGGGGCGGCCGCCGTGTTCCTCGCCGCCTCGGACAGCTCGTATGTGAACGGGCACGTGCTGGAGGTCAACGGGGGGCTGATGTGGGCGGCCTGACGGCATCCTCCGCCCCGGTGGTGGCGTTCTTCGACGTCGACGAGACGCTGGTCGCGATGAAGAGCCCGTTCGCGATGCTGCGCCACCGGCTGCGCGAACAGGGCGACCTGGACGGCTCGGCGTACCGGGTCAAGGTCGATCCCATCCGCAGGTTCGCCGCCGAGGGCGGCGCTCCCGCGGAGGCGAGCGCGATGTTTTACCGCGCCGTCGCCGGCGTCGCGTGGGACGAACTGCTGAACCAGGGCCGCGACTGGTACGCGCAGTTGCGCGGCCGGGGAATCCCGTTCGTCGAGGCCACACTGCGCGAGCTGCGGCACCACCAGCGCCAGGGCCACCTCACCGTGGCCGTGTCCGGTGCGTGGGCCGCGAGCCTGCGGCCGATGGCCGAGGACCTGGGCATCGACCTGGTGCTGTGCACCGAGCCCGAGGTGGACGAGGCCGGGCTGTTGACGGGACGGATCGCCCGGGCGATGTTCGGCTCGGCCAAGGGGACCGCGGTGCGCGACGTCCTCGCGGAGCGGGGCGCGGCGGCGGGGGAGTGCTTCGCCTACGCCGACGACCCGAGCGATCTCGACATGCTCCGGCTGGTGGGCCGGCCCACCGTCGTCGGCGACCACCCCGTGCTCGCCGGGATGGCGGCCGAGCACGGCTGGCGGGTGCTGTCCAACGCGCTCGTGCCCGGCACCGAGCGCATACCCGTCTGATCACCCGTCCTGCCCGCTCCCGCCCGGCCCGTGCGACTCGCGAGCGGCCGGCGACGGCGTCCTCGACGCCACGGAAGGCGGAAGCAGCTCAGCCTGCTCGCTCAAGGTAATGCTCGCATGAATGACAGAGTGCTGCTATAAACTAGTGTCCTACCTCAAGGGAACCTTCTACAAGTCGCCCACGGAGGGATTGCAGCTCACATGAGCACAGTGACCTCGGGCCGCGCCACGGCACGGCCCTCTATCGTCCTCGCCGCGGTCTGCGTGGCCGTCCTGATCCTGCCCGCCTCGCTGACCGGCAGCTCGGTGGCCCTGCCCGACATCGCGTCCAGCCTGCACGCCGGCATCGTCCCGCTGCAGTGGGTGGTCAACGCCTACAACCTCGCGTTCGCCTCCTTCATGCTCGCCTGCGGCTCGCTGGCCGACATCGTCGGCCGCCGGCGGCTGTTCGCCGCCGGAACGACCGTGTTCGTCCTCGCCTCGGTGGCCAGCGGCCTGGCCGGCGACGTGCTGCTGCTCGACGTGATGCGCGGCCTGGCCGGGCTCGGCGCCGCCGCCGTGATGACCAGCGGCAGCGCAATCCTGGCCACCACCTTCCAAGGGGCCGCGCTCGGCCGGGCGTTCGCGATCCTCGGCTCCTCGGCGGGCGCCGGCCTGGCCCTGGGCCCGTCCGTGTCGGGTCTCCTCGTCGGCGCGCTGGGCTGGCGGTGGGTGTTCTTCGCGCACGCCCTCGTGGCCGCCGCGGCCCTGCTGGCGCTGCCCTCGATCTCGGAGTCCCGTAACAGCGAGGGCGCCAGGATCGACTGGTGGGGCACCGTCACCTTCACCAGCAGCCTCTTCCTGCTGATGCTGGCCGTGGTCCAGGGACCGCAGACCGGCTGGGCCAGCGCCGAGGTGATCGGCCTGTTCGTCGGTGCGGCGCTGCTGATCGCCCTGTTCATCGTCGCCGAGAGCCGTCAGACGCACCCCATGTTCGACCTCGCGCTCTTCCGGCAGTCCCGTTTCCTGGCCGTCTGCCTGCTGCCCGTGGCCATCGCCTTCGGCTTCGTCTGCCTGCTGGTGCTGCTGCCCTCGTGGTTCAGCGCGGCCAACGGAGCCTCCGCGGACGTCGCCGGCGCGACCATGATGCTGCTCACCCTGCCGGTGCTGGTGGTGCCGCTCGGCGTCAGCCGGCTGGTGAAGCTGGGCATGTCGACCCGTGTCGTCCTCAGCCTCAGCCTCCTCCTGGTGGCGCTCGGCGGCGCCTGGCTCACCGTGCTGCACCCGGGCATCTCCACGCTGGAGCTGGCCGGCCCGCTCCTGCTGATCGGCGTCGGGATGGGTTTCTCGGCGGGCCTGATCGACGGCGTGGCGATCACCTCGGTCGCCCCGGAACGCGCCGGCATGGCCGCGGGAATGTTCAACACCATGCGGCTCGCCGGCGAAGCGGTCGCCATCACGGTGATGAGCACCGTCCTGGTCTCCCTCCTGCAGAGCCGGGTGGCCGGCGGCCTGCGCGACTACGGACTTCCCGCCGCCGACGCGTCCGGCGTGGCCAACCGGGTCGCCAGCGGCGACCTGGCGGGCGCAGGACGGAGCGTCGAACCCGGACTGCGCGACCGCTTCGGCGACTTCCTCGCGGACAGCTACACCGGGGCCATGCACTCCGTGCTGTGGCTGCTGGCCGCGGTCTGCGCCGTCGCCACCGTCGTCGTCTACCTGATGCTGCGCGAGCGCGAGGAGCCGGCCACCGCCGCTCCGGCCGCAAAGGACGCCACCGCCCAGGAGGCCACCCGCGTATGACGACTCGAGACCAGCGTCCCGTCCTGGTGGTCGGCGCCGGCCCGTCCGGCCTCACCGCCGCCGTGGAACTGACCCGGCGCGGCGTACCGGTGCGCTGCGTGGACCGTGCCGAAGGCCCGAGCACGTCGACGAAGGCACTCGGCGTCTGGCCCCGCACCCTGGAGCTGTTGCGCCGGATGGGAGCCGAGGAGGAGATACGGCGGCGTGTCCTGCCGCAGCGGGCCATGCGGTACTACTCAGACGGCCGGGTGATCGCCGACCTGCGCTTCCGGGACCCGGACGTGCAACCGGTCTGCCTGCCGCAGCCGGACGTCGAGTCCATGCTCCGGGACGCGTTGGCCGAGGCCGGCGGACAGATCGAGTGGGGCACCGAACTGGCCGGATTCCAGCAGGACGGGCCTGCCGTCAAGGCGGTGCTGCGCGACCGTGACGGAACGGAGCGGACGGAGGAGTTCTCCTGGGTGGTGGGCGCCGACGGCGCGCGCAGCCGCGTCCGGGAGCACCTGGACATCGGCTTCGAGGGCGCCACGCACGAACTGTCCTTCGTGGTGGCCGACATCGACCTCGACGGACCGCTGGAGCCGGACGTCACCCACTACTTCTGCTCACCGCGCGGCATCCTGGTCACGTGTGGACTGCCCTCCGGCCGCTTCCGGGTCTTCACCTCGGCACCGCCCGGCCTGAAGCGCGACGACGTGGACCTGGCGGTCGTCCAGCAACTGGTCGACGAGCGGGGTCCCGGCGGCATCGAACTGCGTGACCCTGACTGGATCAGCGTGTTCGCGGTGCACTCCCGGCACGCGGACCGAACCCGTGAGGGACGGGTCTTCCTGTTGGGCGACGCCGCGCACATCCACAGTCCGGCCGGCGGCCAGGGGCTGAACATCGGGATGGCAGACGCGCACAACCTGGCCTGGAAACTGGCCCTGTGCTGGAACGGCCTGAGTGACACGGCGCTCCTGGACAGCTTCGAGCGCGAGCGCGGCCAGACCGCCCGGGCCGCCATCAAGCAGGCGGACGTCCAGACCAGGATCTGGCTGCTGAACAAACCACACCACGTGGCCCTGCGCGACAACGCGCTCCGCGTCGCCTCCGCGCTGCGCCTCTTCCACCTCGACTACCTGCCCTGGCTGGCCGGCCAGCGGACCGTCTACGCGCAGCCCGGCTTCCGGCGGCGCCTCGCCCTGCCCGCCGGAGGGCCGTGGCCGGGCTCCGGAGGATTCACCGAGGGCGGCCTCGTCCCGCAAAGACGGATCTGGGACACCACGAGCTCCCGGCGGATGCCGCTGCGCTCGGCTCTCTCCGACCTCCGCCACACCCTCCTGCTACTGGGCGACCCAGCGCCCGGCGGCAGGTCCGCCCGGCTGGCCGCCTGGGTCAGCGACCAGTGCGCCGGGACGGTCGAGGTCCAGGTGCTGCGGACCCGCGCCCGGACGCTGCGGCCGTGGACGCCCGAACGGCCCGCGTCGCCGAGCGGTCCGGACACCACCCGGATCGTCCTGGTCCGCCCGGACGGGATCGCCGACCTGGTCTGCCCCGCGCGCGAGTCCTGGCGAGTACGGCGGCGGCTCGAAGGGCTCTTCGCCCCGCTGCTCAAGCCCGCCGACATCCCCGAGAACCGCGCCGACGCGCTCCGACACCCGCCCGAAGCTGCCTGACATCCACCGGAGAAACACCATGTCGATCATTCCCGAGAGTCACCGCGACCTGTTGGAGCGCCCCCTCTTCGCGCATCTGGCCACCATCAGGCCGGACAGCACCCCGCAGGTGAACCCCATGTGGTTCGGCTGGGACGGCGAGTACCTGTACTTCACCAACACCACGACCCGGTACAAGTACCGCAACGTCACGCGTCATCCGGTCGTCTCGGTGTCCATCAACGACCCCGAGCAGCCCTACCGATACCTGGAGATCCGCGGCGCCGTCGAGCGCATCGACCCGGACCCCGAGGGCGCCTTCTTCCTCCGGCTCGCCGACCGCTACGCCCTCGAGTTCGACGGCCCGCCCGCCGACGCGGAGCACCGGGTGGTGTACGTGATCCGCCCAACCGGGACCAGCAAGCAGTGAGGACCCGGCGCAGGCCCGGCGTCATCCCCGCACGGCGCCGCCCGCCGTGCGAACGCGGCCGGTGTCCTCGACGGCGGTGAGGTCCGCGTCGGCCGTCCCCCGGAACCGGAAGAAGAAGACCGTGCTGACCGCACAGAGCACCACGACGTACCAGGGGTACCAGACGGCGTGACCGAGCCCGGAGAGGTACTCGTTGAGATAGGGCGCCGTACCGCCGAACAGCGCCACCGTCAGCGCGTACGGCAGCCCCACGCCGGTGGAGCGCAGCGCGGTGGGAAACATCTGCAGCGTCGCCGCCGGTGCAGCCGTCGCGTAGCACCCGAACAGCAGCAGCGCCGCTGTCATTACTGCGAACAGCCGCACGGCCGAACCCGACATGACCCCGAACAGCACCGGGGTCAGGCAGACGAACCCGCCGCCGAACGCCAGCAGCATGGGCCGTGGGCCGAAGCGGTCGGTGGCTGTGCCGAGCAGGGGCAACGCGGCCATGAACACCACCTGTGCGGCGACGGACGCCCACAGCGCCGCGTTCGCCGGCACTCCGTCGTGCACCTGGGCGTACAGCGGCAGGTAGGTGGCGAACGTGTAGTAGACGACGGTCGCGCCCAACGAGAAGCCGGCCACCCGGAGCACACGGCGCGGATGCGTGCGCAGCACCCGCCACGCCGGACGGCGCGTCCGCACGGGCACCGCGTCGAAGACCGGCGTCTCGCGCACGCCGCGGCGCATCCACCAGCCGTACAAGGCGAACAGGGCGCCGAGCGCGAAGGGAACACGCCACCCCCAGTCGCCCAACTGGCCCGGCGTGAGCGTGTTCCGCAGCAAGAGCGCGAGGAAGGTGGCCGTGAGCGTGCCGAGCGTGGTGCTGATGTAGATGGCGCTGGAGTACAGCCCACGGCGCCGCCTCGGCGCCGTCTCGGTCACGTAGGTGCTCATCGCCGTGCTCTCGCCGCCCGCGGACAGCCCCTGCAGCGCCCGTGCCGCCACCAGCAGCGCCGGGGACAGCACGCCGGCCGTCCGGTGGGCCGGGGCGAGCGCGATCAGGAGACTGCCGCCCGCCATCATCAGCAGCGACAGCCGCAGCCCCGCGCCGCGGCCGCGACGGTCGCAGTAGGCGCCGATGAGCAGCCCGCCGACCGGCCGGAACAGGAAACCGACGGCGAACACGGACAGGGTCTCAAGGACGCTCGTGGCCCCGTCGCCGGACGGGAAGAACTGCGGGCCGAGCACCGCGGCGAACGTCACGTACACGGTCCAGTCGAACCACTCCGCGGCGTTGCCGAGCGAGGCGAGCAGGATCTGGCGCAGGCGTCCGCGTTCCGTCGCGGTGCGCACGCCGGTTGCTGGAGCAGTGGTGTTCACGATGCCGTCCTCCCTTGACCCGATGACGCGTCCAGCCGTGCTGGCGGATCGGTGTCCACGAGGACGCCGATGTCGGTGAAGGCCGCCCGCGCCCTGTTCCAGTGCGCGCGCGCCCGTGCGTGGTCGCCGCCGCAGGTGGCGACGGCGCCCAGGACCTCCTCGGCCCGGGCGATGTTCAGTCGCTGCGCGCTCGGCTGTGACAGGCGCAACACTTGGCGCGCGCACTCCTCGGCCCGGTCCGGCGCGTTCAGGGTCAGGTAGAGCTGAGCCAGGTCCAGCAGGATCTTGCTGCGGGCCATCCGGTTCGTGCTGGAGTCGGCCAGCGAGCGGGCCGACTCCGCGTGATCGGCGGCGTCACGGCCGAGGAGTCCGTCGGCGACGGCGAGGCGTGCCAGCGCGTACGCCTCGCCGTCCACGTAGCCGATCTGCCGGGCCCCGTCGAGCGCCTTGGCCGCGTACTGTGCCGACCGCCGCGGTGAACCCAGGCTCCCGCTGATGGCAGACAGCAGGCACAGCGTCTCGACCTCGTACGTGCGGTCGCCGCACTCCTGGAAGGAGCTCAGTGCCTGCTGCGCCGACTCGCACGCGCTGTCGTACCGGCCGATGTCCAGGTCGACGAGCGCGAGCCCGTACAGCGAGACGCTGCGGTCGTACGAGGAGTCGATGGCCTCGGAGACCTCCAGCGCCCGGCTGAAGTAGGACCGCGCCTCGGTGAGCTCTCCGGTCGCCTGGTGCACCAGGCCCAGATTGCGCAGGCTGTACGAGCTGATGTGGTGCAGGCCGAGGGCGCCGGCGGTGGTCAGGGAGGCCGTGAGGAACTCGGTCGCGCCCTCGATGTCCCCCCGCGTCCAGTGGATGAAGCCCAGCACTCCCTTGGCGGTGGCCTCCAGACGCGGCGAGAGGATGGTGTGCGCGATGTCGAGCGCCCGCTGCGCGGCCTCCTGGGCCCGGCCTCCGCGGCCGAGGCTGAGGTGGGCGAGGCTCATGTTGTTGAGCGTGGCCGCGGCCTCCTCGGCCATGCCCAGCCGGTCGTGCACCGCGAGGCTCTTCTCCTGGTGCACGAGGGCCCACTCGTAGTCGCCCAGGGTGTTGGCGAGGTTGGCGAGGCTGCGGTGCATCGCCGCGATGCCGCGGTCGTCGGCGTGCGCCTCGGCGGCGGCGAGGGCGGTGCGGGTCGTCTCCCACCATTCGGTCCGGTACTTGCCCGTCCAGAAGAAGCCGCGCAGCGCGTCGGCGATGTGCCAGGAGAGGTAGTGCGGTCCATGGGCGCCGAAGTAGCGCACGCACGCCATCAGGTTGCGCCGCTCGGCCAGCAGCCAGGCCGTCGAGTGGCTCTCGTCGCGATGGCTCGGCGCGTCGAACGTCCCCTGAGGCAACGGCGGTTCGGCGAGCCGGACGAACTCCGAGTAGAGGACGTCGGCCGCGGCGCAGACACCCGCCAGGTACCACCGGCCGAGCCGCTCCACAGCCTCGGCGCGCTCCCGCTCGGGGTCCTCCTCGGCGGCGCGGTCCTGGGCGTACTCGCGCAGCAGGTCGTGGAACTGGTAGCGACCCGGGGCGGGTTGCTGCAGCAAACTCGCCATCTCCAGGCGGCTGAGACCCGCCCGCGCCTGCGCTTCGCTGATGTCGGCGAGCACCGACACGGCGGCGGGGGAGAAGTCGGAGCCGGGGAAGAGTCCCGCGAGCCGGAAGATGACGCGGTCGTCCGGTGCGAGGGCGTAGTACGACAGGGCGATGGCGGTCGAGACCGCGGACGTCGTGTCGCCGTCGACGGACAGGGCGGCGAGGCGGTTGCCGCGCCGCAGACTCTCCAGGTACACCTCGGTCTGCCCGCCCGGAGCGCCGATGAGGTTGGCCGCGGCGATCCGCAGGGCCAGCGGCAGACACGAGCACAGCGCGGTGACCTCGCGCACCGTCTCCGGATCGATCGTCACTGCGGCCTGGCGCATCATGCCCGCGACCAGGTCCATCGACTCGGGCGGACTGAGCGTGCCGACCTGGATCAACTGGGCTCCGTGCGTGACGACGAGGGAGCGCAACTGCCGTCTGCTGGTGATCAGCACGGAGCAGCCGCCGTCGCCCGGAATGAGCGGGACCACCTGTTCGGCACTGGCGGCGTTGTCCAGCACCACCAGCACCTTCTTGCCGGTCAGCTTCGACCGGTACAGGTTCGCCTGCTCCACGAGGTCGACCGGGATCTGCTTCGCCGGCACCCCGAGCGCGCGCAGGAACTGCGAGAGCACCTGCTCGGCCGGTAACGGCTCACGCGCCGCTCCCTGGTCGTAGCCGCTCAGGTCCACGTACAACTGGCCGTCCGGGAAGGCCGGCCGTACTCGCCTGCCGACGCACACCGCCAGAGCCGTCTTGCCCACTCCGGGCGGTCCGGACAGCACGACGACCGGGACGCTGGTGCGCCCGGACGAGGGCGGGAGTGCCGCCGCGATCCGGTCGATTACGGCTTCGCGTCCCACGAAACCCGCCCCGAGCGGCGGAAGTTGGGTGGGCACCGGGCCGGTCTCGCCGGTGCTGGGGCCCGGGCCGTCCGGAGCTGCCAGCGCCGGGTCCGATTCGAGGATCCCGGTGTGCAGGGTGCGCAGCCGCTCGCCCGGCTCGATGCCGAGCTGCTCGACCAGATGCCGCCTGGCCTGCTGGTAGACGTCCAGGGCCTCCGCTTGCCGGCCCGAGCGGTAGAGGGCGAGCATCAGCATGCTCCAGAAGTTCTCCCGCAGCGGATTGTCCATGGCCGCGGCGCGCAGCTCCCGCACCAGCTGTGCATGCCTGCCGAGTTGGAGGTCGGTCTCGAAGCACGCCTCCAGCGCGGCCAGTCGCTCGTCCTCCATGGACCGGCACTCGTCCTGGTGCAGTGAGCTCGACGGAACGTCCTCCAGCGCCGCACCCCGCCAGGTGGCGAGCGCCGAGGCGAGCAGGCGGGCTCGCTCCTCGAGCGCCTCGGACCGCCGGGCGGCCCGGACCAGCCCGCGGAAGCGTTGGAAGTCCAGCTCGCCCGCTGGGACATCGATCCGGTAGCCGCCGGCGGCCGTCTCCAGCGGGAGGGCGTCGCCGAGCAGCATCCGCAGGCGCCGTACGTAGGTGTGCAGCGTTCCGCGAGGATTGGACGGCTGTCGTTCATCCCAAAGCCATTCGGCGAGACGTTCGTTGCTTACGACCGTTCCGCTTCGCACCAGCAGGGCTGCCAGCAGGATACGAAGTTTCGCGGAATTCAATGCCATTTCTTTACCTTGGACCGTCACTGAAAGCGGTCCGAGAATCCCGAAGTTGTTTCCGTAGCCGGATGTCGCGGCCTTGTCCGCCACGATTGCGGTCGGTCCTGCCACACAGCTCACCTTCCCCCGTCAGTCTGTGTTGACCTGCTCGTTCCCGGTCTTTCCGCGCAGACGTGCGGCGCCATCACCGGAATCGCGCGTTCCATAAGGTGACTTCACTCATGCGGATGCCACACTACTGGACGTCATATTCTGGCCAAAGGGTTTACTGGGGTGAGTCGCCGGGGTGACGTTTCTCACCGCCGCCGAAATTTGGAACCGGCCGCGATTCCTTCTCTGACGCGTAGTTGAGACCGTGACAGGCGGTACGCAATGTCGAGGAATCAATTTTCCTACGCCCGTCCGTCCGTTCGTCCAGCTGTCCGTTCTTTCGGCCGTCCATCCGTGCGTCCGTCGGGGCGTCCGCGTCCGGACGTCATGTCCGTCGCAGGTGACCGACGATCAGCGCGCTGATCGTCGACGACCAGTGCGGAGGGAAGATGTGCCCCATGCCGGGGATCCGGCGGAGCCGCGCGTCCGGAATCGCCCGGCACAGCTCCTCGCCGTGCTCCACGGGGAAGATCTGGTCCTGCTCGCCGTGCACCACCAGCGCCGGCACCTGGAGTGCGGTGATGCGGCCAGTGAGCGCGGGCGTACGCGCCATAGCCGCCAAGTGGCGTGCGGAGGTGTCGGGTTCGCTGCTGTGTGCCGCCACGCGGTCGACCAGGTCCGCCCAGTAGGCGCGGTCGAACGGCGCGGTGGGCCCCACCAGTCTCCGCCAGCCCTCGACCGCCATGGCCCGGCGCTCCTCGGGTCCGGCCGCGGGCGATCCGGGCCGCGCGGACGGCTCCGCCTCCGGCGCATGCGTATCCGCAGGCCCGGTGTGCGGCTGCCGCACGCCGACGTCGGCGCCGGGCGAACTGGACAGCAGCACCAGGGAACGGACGAGCCCGGGACGGCCGAGGGCGAGCAGTAGGGAGACCATGCCGCCCGCCGACTGGCCGACCACGTGGGCCGGGCCCGCGTCGAGCCCGGCGATCACCGCCGCTGCGTCCGCGGCCATCGTCGAAAGGTCGTACTCGGCATCGGACTTGCCGGATCTCCCGGTGTCGCGGTGGTCGTAGCGCACCACGTAGTACCCCGCCGACGCGAGCTGCCGGCACAGTTCGTCCGGCCATACGATGCCCGGCGCGGTGGCGCCCATGACCAGCAGCACCGCGGGATCACGACGGTTGCCGAACGTCTCGGCCCACAACAGCAGACCGTCGTCGGCCGGAATCGACCTCTCCACTGACCCGAGTTTCCCCTTGCTAGTGTGCCGTGGACGCTGTTCATTTCTCCCCGGGGGGCACTTCATGACCCGCGCGCGCACGGCACTTGTCCTGATCGATCTGCAACGGTGGATCGTCGACAGGCCCTGGCAGCCGGTGAGCGGCGCCGCCGTGGCGGACGCCTGCGGAAGGCTGCGCGAGCACTTCGCGGCGGCGGACTCCGCGGCTGTCGTCCTCGTCCGGTACGTCCGCGCCGATGGCGCCGACGGCGGCCTCGCCGCGGCGCCCAACCACCTGGTTCCCGCGCTCGCCGCCCGTGCCGGAGAGCACGTGGTGACCAAGCACGGCCTCGACGCGTTCGAGGACACCGGTCTCCACGACCACCTGCGGCAGACGGGGGTGACGAAGATCGTGCTGGCCGGCCTGACCACCGCGCACGGCGTGGCGTCCACCGCGACGACGGCTTTGCGCCTCGGATACGAGGTGACCGTCGTCCCCGACGCCACCGCCGGCGAGAGCGATGCGCAGCACCGAGAGGCGCTGGACCGCATGGCCGCGCTCGGTGCGCGCATGTGTCCGGTCGACTCACTCGTGACCTCCGAGGCCGTGGGAAGCTGACACGGCATCGAGAGAAAGGCTCTGCGCCTGGTGGGCCCTCGCGTGGCATGGGTCACGGGGTCGGACCCCCTGCCGGGCAAGGCGGCGCGGGCCGTGCACGGTCCTGGAGGCGCCGACGCTCACGGCTCAGTATCGGCTGCCGATGGGGGCGGGCAGTGTGCGAAGGTCCGTTAAGTCCTCGTCGGCCAGCCGGACTTCCGACGCGGCCAGGTTCTCCCGCAGGTAACGGGAGTTCTTCGTGCCAGGGATCGGTACGACCTGTTCGCCCTGTGCGAGGGCCCAGGCGATGGCGACCTGGGCGGGGGTGACCGACCGGCGGTCGGCCACCTCTCTGATCACGTCGACGATGCGTTGGTTCGCCTCCATCGCGGCGCGGTGGAAGCGGGGATCGGAGGTACGGAAGTCGCCGCTCTCGAACTGGTCGGCACGCAACGTTCCGGTGAGGAAGCCGCGCCCCAGAGGCGCGGACGGGATGAAGCTCGCTCCCATGCTCTCGCACCAGCCGACCATGCCGTCCGACGCGCCGTCCAGCGCGTCGCGGTTCCACAGCGAGAGTTCGGACTGCACCGCCGTCACCGGGTGGATCGCGTGCGCCTCACGGGCCTGCGCCACGGTCGCCCCGGACAGCCCCAGCCAGCGCACCATGCCTCGCTGGACGAGCTCGGCCATGGCGCCCCAGGTCTCCGCCAACGGCACCGCGGGGTCGATGCGGTGGAGGTAATAGAGATCGATGACGTCGATGTCCAGGCGTCGCAGACTCGCCTCCGCGGCCTCGCGCAGATGGGCCGGTGAGCCGTCGCGGTAAATCGCCCGCCGGCAGAGATCGTCCGGGGCGATCCCGGGCTTCGTCGCGACGACGGCCTCCTCGCGCCGTCCCGCGATGGCCTTGCCGAGCAGAGACTCGTTGTGTCCGGCGGTGTCGAGGAGGTTCCCGCCGAGGTCCAGGGCTTCGTTGATCACCCGGACGCAACGCCCGTCGTCGCGGGAGGCTTCCTGGTCCAGCCGGCTCATGCCCATGCAACCGAGGCCGATCGCGCCGACCTTGGTTCCCGTGTTGCCCAGACTTCTCAGGCGCACCCTTCCCCCTCTCCTCTCCTGCCACCGCCAGGCACCGTGCCTTGGGCGGACGCCGTGAACCCGACGGCGGAACCGTGGTGCGGCCGCCGACACGGCGCACCTCGTTCCGGCCGTCCGCCGGCTGCCCTTCGGCGCACGGACCGGCGCGGAGCAAAGGCAGCCACGGAGCAAAGGCAGCCACGGAGCCTTTCGTCCCGCTGTCGGAGTCCGCAAGCAGGTGCACGGTGCGGAACGACCCGCGCGCCATGACCGTCACGGGCCAGGACCCGAGCCCATGACCGTCACAGGCCCGGACCGAGTGCGGCCGGATCGGTCAGTAGCGCGTGCCCACCGCCGCCGGAACGTCCTCCAGCGCAACCAGCGAGGCGTCGTCCAGCTCCACTGCGGCCGCGCCCGCGTTCTCCTCCAGGTAGCGCATGTTCTTCGTGCCCGGGATCACCACGACGTTCTCGCCCTGCGCGAGCACCCAGGCCAGCGCCACCTGCGCCGGGGTGGCCCGCAGCCGCTCCGCGACCTGCCGGAGCCGGCCGACGATGCCCAGGTTCGCGGCCAGCGCCTCGGACTGGAAGCGGGGCAGCCGGCGGCGGCCGTCGACCTCCGGAAGGTCGTCGGCGGAGCTGATCTGGCCGGAGAGGAAACCCCGGCCGAGCGGCGAGAAGGCGATGAGGGCGATGCCCTGCTCGCGGCAGAAGTCCAGGACCCCCGACTCGACCGTGTCCCGGCTCCACAAGGACAGTTCACTCTGCACGGAGGCCACGGGATGCACGGCCTGAGCTCGCCGGATGTCCTCGACCGACGCCTCCGAGAGGCCGAGGGCACGCACCTTGCCCTCCCGTACCAGCTCCGCCAGGGCGCCCCAGCTCTCCTCGACGGGCACGTCCGGGTCCACCCGGTGGAGCTGGTAGAGGTCGACGTGGTCGACGCCCAGGCGCCGGAGGCTGGCTTCGCAAGCGCCGCGCAGGTGCTCCGGCCTTCCGTCGCGGTGGATGGCGTAGGTCTTGGGATCGTCCACCACCAGACCACCCTTGGTCGCCAGCACCACCTCGTCCCGCCGGCCGCGCAGCGCCCGGCCGACGAGCTCCTCATTGGTGAACGGACCGTACATGTCCGCGGTGTCGATGAGCGTGCAGCCCAGCTCCACGGCGCGGTGGACGACCGCCACGGAGGCGGTGTCGTCCCTGCCCAGTTCGTCGTACGCCCAGGACATGCCCATGCAGCCCAGACCCACGACGCCGACCTCGGGGCCGGAAGTCCCCAGTGTGGTACCGCGCATCGCGGCCTCCCTCTTCTCGACAAGGCCGTAACAGTACACATCTTGATCTCCAATAGCTACCATAAGACAGGACACGTACACTCATCCGGTCACGTACGAACATGGAGGGTCGAATGACGCAGTCGGCGGCGACGCTGGGGCCGGTGCCGGTCCTTCCGAACTACCTGGACGAACAGCTGGTGACCCGCATGGGGATTGAGATCCTCCGCTGCGAATCGGACCTCGTCGTGGGCACCATGCCGGTGCGGGGGAACCGGCAGCCGATCGGGATCATGCACGGTGGCGCCAACGCGGTCCTCGCGGAGACCCTCGGCTCGCTCGCCGCCTGGGTACACGCCGGACCGGACCGGATCATCGTCGGCCAGGAACTCTCCTGCACCCACCACCACGCGGTGCGCGCCGGCCTGGTGACGGGCGTCTGCCGTCCCCTGCACGTGGGGCGCGCGGTGGCCACGTACGAGATCGTCATCTCCGACGAGCGGGAACGGAGGGTCTGCACCGCCCGGCTCACCTGCGCGCTTCCCCAGCCCCGGCGGCAGGCACGTCCCGAGAGGGATTCGTAGGCTCATTCATGGGAGACTGCTGACATGGCGGATACCAGAACGACGAAGCACGCGCAGGACCCCCGCGCGGCCGTGACGGCAGCGGTCGGGGACCGGCTCGGAAACACCATCAAGCGGGCCGAGCAGGCATTGATCGCGCGCAAGAACCAGGTGCTGCGCCAGTTCGACCTGACCGTTCCCCAGTACTCCGTACTGTTGCTGCTCTCACTCTTCCCGGGCGGGATGTCGGCCGCGCAACTCGCCCGGGAGAGCATGGTGACGCCGCAGACGATGTCGACGGTCCTCGCCAACCTGGAGAAGCACGGCCTGGTGGAGCGAGAGCCTTCCCCGCTCCACCAGAAGGTCATCGTCAACAAGCTGACCAGGGCCGGACGCGCCGTGCTGAAGAAGGCGGACAAGGAGGCCGTGCGCGTCGAGGACGGACTGCGGGCCGAGTTCACCCCGAAGGAGTTCGAGCAGTTCGAGAACTACCTGGAGCGGGCCATCAAGACGCTGAACGAAACGCAGTGAACCGGGTGGCTCCACAGCGGGCCACCCGGTCCCGGGCGTCCCGGCGCCCGACGGTCAGGCGGCGGCGCTCACCAGCAGGCACGACCAGGTGAACCCGGCCCCCGCGCTCACCACCAGGGCATACTCGCCCGGCGACAGGACGCGGTCGGCCCACAGCTCGGCCAGGCTGGCCGCCGCGTCCCCCGCGCCCAGGTGTCCCGTGTCTCCGCCCACCATCCGGATCTCGGCCGACAGCATCTTGCGCAGGGCCGGCGCATAGGCGAGGTCGAGGGTCTTCGCGCCCAGCCGCGGCGGAACGACGCAGTGCAGCAGCGGACTGTCGGGTGCCAGTCCGCCGGCGGCGAGGCAGCGCTCCACGACCGCCGTCAGGCTCTCCGCGCTGGCCCGGGTGAAGGCCTCCATGCCCTCACGCTCGAGGAAAGCCTTCTTCGTGCGGCGCATGTCCACCCGGTCGCTCACGGAGCGCGGCATCGCACCGAACGCGTCCCGTCCGCGGTGCATCCCTTCCAGTTGCGGCGCGGCGACCGTGGCGACCGCGTGCAGCAGCAGGTCCGCGGAACGCTCTTCGAGCGGGTGCAGCAGCAGCGCGGTGGCGCCGTCCCCGTAGGCGATCCCATAGTCTCCGCGCCAGCGGTCGAAGCCCGGTGCGGCGAACCGGTCGGCCGTCGTGACCAGGACGTCGCCGAGGCCGGGGTCGGCCAGCAGCCGGGCGGCGCCCACCTCGACGGCCGCCGCACCGCCGTTGCAGACCTGCTGGACACCCAGCGGCTCGGCCTGTCGGGCGCCGAGCTGATCGGCGATGTAATGCGGAGGCGACCAGAGGTCGTGCCCCTGGTAGTACATCCAGGCATGCAGCACCATGCCCAGCCCGGCCGGCGCAGTCCCGGTACTCTCCAGGGCCGTGCGCGCCGCCAGCACCGCCATCTCGGGAGGAGCCTTGTCCGCCACCGGCAGCGCCTCGTAACCGAGTTCCTCGGCCGTGTCCGCCTCCACCAGGCCTTGTTCGACGGCGTCCCGGGCGGTCTGACGTGCTTCGGGTATCCACGTGCTCAGGCCGGACAGACCCAGCGGTCTCGGTAGTCGCACAGCAATGCTCCGCTCGTCATCAGGGGCTTCATGATAAGCAGTTCACTTAGTAAAGTCAGCAGTCTGTCATCTGTCATCTGGAGGTAGAGGGCATGTCCAGTAGCGCGACGGGCATAGAGACACACACCGAGGGCTCCGTGCGGACGATCACCTTCGCCCGTCCCGAGCGTCGCAACGGCATGGACCTGTCCATGTTCGGCGCCTATTACGACGCCTTGGCCGAGGCTGACGCCGACGACGAGGTCCGCGCCGTCGTCGTCACGGGCGCGCGCAGCAGCTTCTGCTCGGGAGCGACCCCCGACCTGCTCGCCCAACTGGCCGATTCACAGGACTCGCCGGACGAGGACCCGGACTCGATCCTCGGACACCCCGCGCATCTTCCGCTGACCATGCGGACCCCGCTGATCGCAGCGATCAACGGCAGCGCGGCGGGCCTCGGCCTCGTGCACGCCCTGTACGCCGACGTCCGGTTCATGGCGGACGAGGCGCAGGTCTCGGCCGTGTTCAGCCGGTTCGGCCTGATCGCCGAGTACGGCGCGGCCTGGCTGCTGCCACGCCTGGTGGGCGTCGGCAACGCGACGGACCTGCTGCTGTCCTCCCGGGCCGTGGGCGCGCAGGAGGCGCTGCGGATGGGCCTGGTGCAGTACACCGCGCCTCGCGACACGGTGCTGGCGGCCGCCCAGGAGTACGCCCGCCAACTCGCCGAGACCTGCTCCCCGGCGTCCATGGCCGTCATCAAGCGCCAGATCCTGGACGGCCTGCGCATGCCGGCGGCCGACGCCGTGGCCGAGTCCGTCTCCCTCATGCGGGAATCGTTCACACGCCCTGACTTCCCCGAAGCCATGGCCGCCGTCCGGGAGCGCCGCAAGCCGGTCTTCGTACCGCGGTGATCCACGGTCCCGCGCCCTGCAGCGGCCGGCTTGTCACCCTCGAGGGCCGACTCCAGCAGCCCGCCCTCGCCGGTCAGCTGCAAGCCCTCGGCCTGGGCCCGGCCCACCAGCTCGTCAATCAGCCGGTCATCCGCAGACTTCGACGGCACCGCCTCGGACGGCTCGCCGGTCTCGACCTCGGTCACGTTGTCGCTGGTCATCGATGCATGACATGGCACGAGCGTGCCGTTGGTGGATCGCGTCAGAACTGTCGGTGGCGAGGGTCCATCCGCCACCGCCCGAGCACATGTCCTTGATCGCTACTAGCCGGAGGGTGAGGGAGGAGAGGGCGCCGTTCATTTTAACGGCCAGCGGCGGGCGGCCGGCCGCTGTCTCAGTGTGCGCCCGCCCCCTGCGTCGGCGACGCCGAAGCGCCCCAACTCTGTGGGGTGTCGCTCATCGTGAAACGCAACTGGCCGCCTCGCAGCAGGTCGGAGTGGCTCAGCACCGGCTTGGTGACGCTCCGGCCGTTCAGCGACAGCGACTGGACGTACTGCTTGTCCGCCGCCCCCGAGGCGCTGATCACCAGCGGACGGGACGCGGCCGGTAGCTGCACGATTGCCTGGTCGAAGAACGGGCTGCCCACCGAGTACTTCGCCGATGCCGGGTTGACCGGGTAGATGCCCAGCGAGGAGAGCACGTACCAGGCGGACATCTGGCCGCAGTCCTCGTTGCCGCTGAGGCCGTCCGTGCGGTTCGCGTAGTTCGCCGCGGCGATCTCGCGCACCTTCGCCTGCGTCTTCCACGGCTGGCCCGCGTAGTCGTAGAGGTAGGCGGCGTGGTGGCTCGGCTCGTTGGTGTGGTTGTTGTGGCCGCCGGCAAAGTAGCCGTCCAGCCACGACGCGAACCTTTCCTTGCCGCCCATCAGATCCATCAGCCCCGGCACATCGTGCAGGACGTCGAGCGTGTACACCCACTGGTCGCCTTCGGTCCAGCCGCCCCAGGCCCAGAAGCCGTTGCTGAAGCGGGCCTGCATGAAGCCGGTCGCGGGGTTGTACAGCTTCTTGAAGTTCGCGCTGCGTTTGAGGAACATCTCAGCGTCGTCGGTCTTGCCGACCGCCTTCGCGACCTGCGCGACCGCCCAGTCCTCGTACGCGTAGTCCAGCGTGCGGGACGCGGACTCCGCCGTACGTTCCGCGGCGACCCAGCCGTTCTGCTTGTAGTAGGTCAGGCCGGCCCGGGCTTCCACCGGAGTGCCCTCCTGGCGGTCGTAGTAGGCGAGTTCGGTGTCTTTCTCCGGCGGGGTCATCGCGTCCTTGTACACCGCCTCGTACGCGAGCTTGCGGTCGAAGCCGGTGAAACCCTTGGCGATGGCCTCCGCGATCACCGAGTCGGCGTTGGTGCCGACCATGATGTTGGTCTCGGTGATGTTCTTCCACATCGGCAGCCACCCGCCCTCCTGGTAATCGTGGAGCATCGAGGTGACCATGCCATCGATCCGCTCAGGGGCGAAGAGCGTCAGGAACGCGTTCTCGGCGCGGAAGGTGTCCCACAGCGAGTAGCCGGTGTAGCTGACTCCGGAGTGAACCTTGTCGTCGTACGCGCTGTAGTAGCGGCCGTGTTCGGAGTTCTCCGACGGGTACTGCAGCGCGTGGTACATCGACGTGTAGAAGACCGCCTGCTGGTCGGCGGTCCCGCCGCGCAGCTGGACCCGGTTCAGCTTCTGGTTCCACTGCGCGCGGGTCTTGTCGGCGATCTGCTCGAAGGACTGGTCGTTAGGGGCCTCGGCGGCCAGGTTGGCACGGGCCTGCTTCAGCGAGATGAACGACGTCGCGATACGCACCTGCACGGTCCGGGTGCCGGAGGGGAAGCGCACGTACGCGGACACGTCGCCGTCGGTGCGGTCGCCCTGGCCCTCGTGCAGCGTCCCGCCGGTAGCCGTGCCGTAGCTGTCGAAGCCGGTGTCGATCCGGGCGACGAAGTACCCCTTGAAGTTCGATGCCTTGAACGGGCCGAGGTTGCTGTCCTGGCGGTCCGGGTTGTAGCCGGTGATCTCGCGGGCGGCGGGATCGATGTGCACGTTGCCGATGACGCCCACACGGGTCGCCTGCAGCACGAAGTTGCTGTCCGCACCCTTGGGATACGTCATACGCAGCAGGCCGACGCGGGACGTGCCGGTCATCTCCGTCTTCAGCGTCCGGCCCGAACCGGCCTGCATCTCAACCGAGTAGCGGTCCGCAGCGGCGTGCTCGTCGGAGTGGCTGAACGGCAGCGCCCGGTCGCTGGCCGTCGTCTTCACGGAGCCCACGCCGGGCATGCCCGACACGTAACCGGAATCGCCCATCCAGATGGCCGGCTGATGGGTGCCGATGAAGCCGCTGATCTTCGTGTCGGAGTAGTGGTACGGCGTCCGGCTGACGTAGTTCTGCCGGGTCATCGGCGACCAGCGGGTCATCGCGAACGGCGGGGCGGTGCTCGGGATCATGCCGCCGTACTCGGTGGCGCTTTGGCCCGCCGTCCCGATGAACGGGTTGACCAGGTCCACGTTGGACCGGTTGGAAACCGCCCAGCCGGTGGTGGCGAACGGCGGGAGGAACGCGGCGACGAGCGCCGTCGCGATGACGAATGCCCACGCCAGGAGCGTCGACCGCGGACGTGGCAGGTGCACGGCGCCCGGGGCGCCGAGGGCCGGGGATCTGCCGCTGTGCATGCTGTCTGCCTCCAAAGCGCTTGACATCGTTGTCAGTTGATTTTTGGAGTCTGGCGCGAGAGTTGCCGGCGCACAAGATGCCGGAGGGGGAATTCCCGTGCGCGGGTGTTGGGGCCCGGTCGGCGGCCAGGCCGGCTACACCACCGGCATCCGCTCCTCCCGGGGGATCGAGCGGCGTTGTGAGGTCGTCGGTTCGAATCCGACAGGGGGCTCCGCAGAAGACCCAGGCCGGACAATGCTCCGGCCTGGGTCTTCTGCTGTGCGTTTTCGGATGTCACGGTGCCTGGCAGGCCCGATGGCTGCCGCTCGGGGTCGCCGGTGGGCCATCGGTATGCCGGTGCGTCAGGAGGTGCCGACCAGCCGGTGCAGTATTCCGGCGACCAGTGCGGTCTGGTGAGCCACCGTGTCCGGGTAGATGAACTCGTGCCTCGCATGGGCGCCCCCGCCGACCGCTCCCAGGCCACAGAGCACAGGAAGGCCCAGACCCGCGACGAAATTCGCGTCGCTGGCACCACCGACGGTGACGTCGGCGAGAGTCCGGCCGAGTTCTTCCGACACTGCTCGCGCGGTCTTCAACAGGGGCTCCGACGCGGAGTTCAGCGTCATCGGCGGCCGGTTCCAGCCGTGCCGGACATCGATACGGACGCGCGGGTCGCTCACCTGGATCTCGTCGAACGCGGCGTCCACCCGGTCCTGCTCCGCCTGGGTGAGAACACGGATGTCGATGCTCGCGGAAGCCTGTCCGGCCACGACGTTCGTTCCGGATCCGCCGCTGATACGCCCTACGTTGACCGTGGTTCCCTCCGCGGGTGCGGCAGTGGCCGCAGCACCCGTGACGAACTCGGCGAGCGCGTGGATCGCGCTGGCCCCGTCCTCGGGGTTCAGCCCGGCGTGTGCTTCCACTCCGGTGGCCGTCACCGTGAAGATTCCACCGCCCTTGCGGCCTGTTTTGACGGCACCGTCCACACTCGCCTCAAGTACCAGCGTGGCATCCACGGATGCCGCGACCCGTTCGATCACCGTTCGGGACGAGAGGGAGCCGATCTCCTCGTCGCCGTTGAGGACGAAGGTCACGGTGGGCACTGCCGCACCGCTTTCGCGGAGCAGTTTGAGAGCCCAGATGCCCTGAGCGAGGCCCGTCTTCATGTCGAAGATGCCGGGCCCGCTCAGACGTTCCCGGCCGTCTGAGTCACGGTGGGAGGCGATCGGCCAGTTCGCGAGTGTGCCCCGCGGCCACACGGTGTCGTAGTGGCCGACGATCGCGACGTGCCCTGGGCCGTGCCCTTCGTAGGTGATGACCACGGTGTCGCCCTGTTCGCCGCCAGGGTGCCGTTCCACTTCTGTGGGGGTGCCGAGTCGGCGGGTGACGAGGGTGCTCAGCAGTTCAAGGCCGTGATCGAGACCGGGGAGGTCGTAACTGTGGGTCTCGCAGGCGACGAGGTCGGTGATGTCGGTGAGGATGTCCGCAGCGGCGGCGTCGGCGCTGCGGGCGAGCTCGGAGATCATGGTGCGGTCGCTCCGTGGAAATGTGGGGGATGCGGGGGATACGGGAGATTCGGGGTCAGGCGCCGGGGCCGAAGGGGATGCCGAGCAGATACCAGGCCAGAACGAAGGCGACCCACACCACCCAGACGACAGCGGCCAGCGGGATGGTGAACGAGGCGAGCGTGCCGATCCCCGCCGACTTCCGGTAGCGCTGGATGAAGCCGAGAGCCATCGCGAAGTACGGGCTCATGGGCGTGATGCAGTTGCTGACGGAGTCGGCCACCCGGTAGACGGCCTGGGTGGCCTCAGGGCTGATCCCGATGAGCATGAGCATGGGGATGAACACCGGTGCGGCCAGCGCCCAGAGCGCGGATCCGCTGGTGATGGCCAGGTTCATGAAGGTGACCAGGACGGCTATCCCCAGCAGGACCACCCACCCGTGCACGCCGAGGTTCTGCAGCGCTTCCGCGCCCCGTATCGCGAGCACCTCGCCGATGTGACTCCACTTGAAGTAGGCGAGGAACTGGGAGATGGCGAAGAACAGCACCAGGATCGGCGCCATGGACCGGGCGCCCTCGATCATGGCCGCCACTACGTCCCGGGACCCGGGGAGGGATCCCGTGATCCGGCCGTACACGGTGCCCAGCAGCGCGAAGAAGATACCCAGGAGAAGGGCCATGCCCGAGAACAGCGGGGACTGGACCACACTGCCCCCTTCGCCGCGCAGCGGAGACGTCGTCGGCAGCATGACGAGGATCAGAGCGGCCACGAAGGCCAGCGCGACCAGTCCGGTCATCCGCAGGGCGCGGCGCTCAGCGGAGGTGACCTCGACGTCGGTCAGTTCCGCGGCGTTCAGGTCCGAGGCGGGTTCGTCGGTCTCCAGATCAGGGCGGCGGGCCAGGACCTTCTCGGTGACCAGGGTGATGACGAGGGCGACGAGCACCGAGGATGCGAGGCTGAAGTAGTAGTTCGCCACAGGAGTGACGACGTAATTCGGGTCGATCGTCTGCGCGGCGGCGGTGGAGATCGTGGACAGCAGTACGTCGGTGGTCGTCAGCGAGGGCGAGGCGTCGTAGCCCGCCGAGATGGAGACGAACGCGACTATGCAGCCGAGCACGGGGCTGCGGCCGGCGGCGCGGAACACCAGAGCGCCCAGGGGGATGAGCGTCACGTAGGCGGCGTCGCCGGCGACGTGGCCGACCATCGCGGTCATGGACAGGGCGAAAGTCAGGTACTTGCCCGGTACCCGTGCGACGAGGCGACGCAGCAGGGCACTGAACAGTCCGCTGCGCTCGGCCACCGCGATGCCGAGCATCACCGTGATGATTGTGGCCAGCGGGGGGAAGCCGGCGAAGTTCTCCACCGCCTCCTCGACCATCATGGCGATGCCGTCGTGGCTGAGCAGGCTGCGTACCTCGACGGTCTCGTCGCCTCCGGGCTGGACGGCGCCGAGACCTGCTGCGGACAAGACCGCGCTCAGCGCGATGACAAGCAGTGCCAGCAGCCAGAACAGCCAGAAGGGATGGGGCAGTCTGTTGCCCACCCTCTCGATCACGGCGAAGCTGCGGAAGGCTGCCCGCAGCACCTTCGGCTGCGGGGCCACCTCTTTGGTGGTCAGCTCATGGGGCATCGCAAAAGAAAACCTTTCCGCAAGAAGGGAAACAGGGGAGTGAAGGACTCCGTGGGGGATTTGGTCGCATCCGGACCGCCGATCCGGGGTGGTCGACCGCGCTGCATCATCGTGTGCATTTCTGGCCAGTAGGGCCGAAAATCTTCGAAAATCGCTTTCTGGAGGCCCTGCATGCACGATTTCGCCGACTCGCTCCCGGACAGCCGCTTGGAGGAGGCCGACCTCGCGCTCGCCAACTGTCTGCAGATCGCGCCGCGCGCCTCATGGGCCACGCTCGGCGACGTCCTGGGGGTCAGCGCCGCCACGGCGGCCCGACGCTGGCGGCGGCTGGCCTCCACGGGACAGGCATGGGTCACCGCGACCGGCGGTTCCAGCCTGTGGCGCTCGCTGTGTGATGCCTTTCTCGACATTCAGTGCCATCCGGCACAGCGCGGCCGGGTGGCACTCGCACTGGCCCGCGATCCGAGAACCAAATCGGTGATGGAGGTCGCCAGCGGCCGTGATCTGCATGTCAACGTCATCACCAGCGATCTGCAGGCACTGTCGCGCTTCGTCCTGGACCAGGTCAGTTGCCTCCCCGGGGTGGTGAAGGTCGATGTGCAGATCAGCACGCACACCTATATCTCCGGAAGCGCCTGGCGGCTGGACGCCCTGTCCCGCAACCAGCGCGAGCGCCTGCAACCCGCGGCTGCGCCGAGCCGGCCCGCGAGCACCGGGTGGTTGTCACCTGCCGACCGCACGCTCCTGCTGGCACTGGCTCCGGACGGCAGACTGCCGGTCACCGAGCTCGCCGAACGCACCGGCGCCAGTCACACGGCGACCCGCCGCAGGCTGTCCCGGCTGGAGCACACGGGGGCGATCTCCTTCCGCTGCGAGATCTCCCAACACCTCACGGGCTGGCCGGTGACGACGCTTCTTTGGGGCCGGGTCCCTTCGGGCGACCGCAAGCGCGTCAGCGAGCGACTGGCCCGCATGCCCGAGATCCGCCTGCTGGTCGCCACCAGCGGCGGCACCAACTTCCGGGTATCCGCCTGGCTGCGTTCCACCGCCGGCGCGCACGATCTGGAGGACCGGATCACCGCCGCTCTGCCCGAATTCGAAATCGTCGAGCACGCCGTCGTGCTGCGTACGGTGAAACGGCTCGGCTGGATTCTGGACGATCTCGGGCGGCGCAGGGAGTGCGCCCCCATCGACCCGTGGTGCCCGAAGGACACCCGTATCCCGTCGGCGGACCCGGACGAGTACCAGGAGTGACGGCGGAAGGATGACGTGGAACACCTCGGGCACCGGGCCGCCAGTGTTCGCGCCGGGGCGCTCAGCGGCCGGCCGCTGAACGGGGCGGACCGGCCACGGGCACCTGCCACCACCCGGTGGCAGGTGCCTGTCCGTCCGTCTGCTCAGTGCCGCCCTGACAGCCGGTCCGCAGCCCTCGCGATGGGGTCCGTGCCAAGGCGGGGCGACGTGAGTTCGCGGCGGTCGGCGGCCCGGTAGGCGGCGTACATGCCGTGGACGCCGAGCCAGCGGAAGGGCTCCGGCTCCCAGCGGCGGACCCGGTGATTGACCCAGGGCAGCGTGGTCAGTTCCGTGGGGCCGGACTGGCCGGAGTCCTGCTGGATCAGGTCGCGCAGGGTACGGGCGGCGAGGTTGGTGGTGGCCACGCCGGAACCGACGTAGCCGCCGGCCCAGCCGAGGCCGGTGGAGCGGTCGAGGGTGACGGTGGCGCACCAGTCGCGGGGGACGCCGAGGACCCCGGACCAGGCGTGGTCGATGCGGGCGCCCCCGGTGGTGGGGAAGAGGCGGACGAGGATGTCGCGGAGGGCCTCGATGGTGGCGGGCTGGGTGCGGCCGTCGTTGTCCGTGCCGGAGCCGTAGCGGTACGGCACGCCGCGGCCGCCGAGTGCGATGCGGTCGTCCGCGGTGCGCTGGGCGTACATGTAGGCGTGGGCCATGTCGCCGAGGGTTTCGCGGCCGTCCCAGCCGATGGTGTCCCACACGGACCGGGGGAGCGGCTCGGTGGCGATCATCGAGGAGTTCATGGGGAGCCAGGTGCGCCTGAGGCCCTTGAGGTTCGCGGTGAAGCCCTCGGTGCAGCGCAGTATGTACGGGGCGCGGACGGTGCCGTACGGAGTGTGGGCGTGCTTGGGCTTGATCTCGGTGACCGGCGTCGACTCGTGGATGGTGACGCCGAGCGCCTCGACGGTCGCGGCGAGGCCCTTGACGAGTTTGACCGGGTGCAGGCGGGCGCCGTGCGGGGTCCAGGTGGAACCGACGGCTCCGGTGACGTTGATGCGCTCGCCGGTCTCACGGGCACCGTGCAGGACGCGGTCCTTCTCGCCGAAGGCGATCTCGACGGAGTGGAAGTCCTTGAGCCGGGCCAGCTGGGCGGGGGTGTAGGCGACTTCGAGGACACCGCCCTGGTGGATGTCGGCGTCGATGTTCTCCTCGGCGGCCACGCGGACGACCTCGTCGACCGTGTTGTTCATCGCCTGCTGGAGGCGGACGGCGGCTTCGTGGCCGTGGAGCTTGGCGTAGCGGTCGCGGCCTGCGATGCCGTTGTACAGCCAGCCGCCGTTGCGCCCGGAGGCGCCGTAGCCGCAGAACTTGGCTTCGAGGACGGTGATGTTGAGGAAGGGGACGGCCTTCTTGAGGTAGTAGGCGGTCCACAGTCCGGTGTATCCGCCGCCGACGATGCAGATGTCGGCGGTGGCGTCGCCGGGCAGGGGTTCCCGGGGAGTGGGGGTGCCTTGGTCCGCGTACCAGAACGATATGCCGCCGTTGACGGTGCTGACGGTGCTCATGTTGCCCCTGCTTTGTCCGGTGTGAAGCCTTGCGTGAGGTCGTACTTCTCTGGGGCGGGACGTTACTGCGCCGGAGGGGATTTCGTCCTGTGCCGGGACCGGGTCAGTGGGTAGCAGGCGAGGCCGATGAGTACGGAGGTGAAGTGGCCGAGGTCGGTGAAGGTGCGGCCGGCGATGAGCGGGATGCCGTAGAAGACGAGCACGGCGAAGAGGTACACGTACCGCCAGGGCGCGGGGATACGGTACGTGAGGACCGCGATGACGCCCGCGAGCGCGTAACTGACGCCGATATCGAGCGTGTTGGCGGCGGCCGGCGGTGCGTGTCCGTGTCGGACGGCCCAGGCCAGGACGCCTTCGCTGACAAGGGTGGCGAGGGCATGGGCCGCGATGGCGACGGCGAGCCAGCGCAAGGTGCCGAGCCAGCGTTCGGCAGGGGCGTGAAAGACGGTGTAGAGGACGGCGTACGGAATCCAGTGGCCGCCGTCGATCCAGAACGCGCTGCTGATCAGTACGCGTACGGGGTCCTGGGAGAGTTCGTGGATGTTGGTCGAGCGCTGGCGCAGGAAGTCCTCTTCGAAGTCCGGTGACAGCTGGTGGACGATGACGGTGGTGACGAAGAGCGCGGTCAGCCAGATGTAGGTGCCGGGTGCGCTGCGGATCCATGAGCCGACGCTGCGAATCCATGCGCCGGCGCGGGTGCGCGGCCGGGTGGGCGGGGCGGGGCTGCTCGGAGTCATATCCGATTGATGCACGGCTCCGCGACCGTCCGGGTGATTGACATTCCGGACGAGCTGATCGACACCCGGTCCAAGTCAACGGGGCGGCAGTGCGGGCCCTTCGCGCGGAGCTGCCGGGGGCGGGGCCAGCGGGGTACGAGCCCGTGCTCAGCCCCGCGACGCACCCATTTGTCGGTCGGTCCTACGCTGCCCTCATGATTCGCACCGCTACCCCTGCCGATGTTCCCGTCATCCACGCCATGATCCGTGAGCTGGCCGACTACGAGAAGGTCCTGCACGAGGCGAACGCCACCGAGGAGCAGCTGCACGAGGCGCTGTTCGGCGAGCGGCCCGCCGCGTATGCGCACATCGCCGAGTCGGACGACGACGGCGAGGTCGTCGGCTTCGCACTGTGGTTCCTGAACTTCTCCACGTGGCGCGGGGTGCACGGCATCTACCTGGAGGATCTGTACGTACGTCCGCAGCGGCGCGGCGGCGGGTACGGGAAGGCGTTGCTGACGGAGCTGGCGCGGATATGTGTGGAGCGCGGCTACGAGCGCCTGGAGTGGTCGGTGCTGAACTGGAACACCCCGTCCATCGCGTTCTACGAGTCGCTGGGTGCGCGGCCGCAGGAGGAGTGGACGGTGTACCGGCTGACGGACGGGGCCTTGTCGAAGCTCGGTGGCCGGTAGGTCCTGATACCGGGACCGGGCCGGATTCAGGTACGGGGGAAGCGGGTCTGGAGGTCCCAGATCACGGGGTTGTCGGCGAGCCCCTCGTGCATGTCGGCGAGGTCGGCGATCAAATCATGCAGGAAGTCGCGGGCCTCGCGGCGCAGCAGCGAATGGCTGAAGGTGAGCGGGGGCTCGTCGCCGGCCATCCAGTCGGCCTCGATGTCCACCCAGCCGAAGCGGCGCTCGAAGAGCATCCGGTCGGACGACTCCGTGAAGTCCAGCTCGGCGAACTGCCGCCGGTGCGAGCGGTTGCCGCGCGGATCCTGGTCGATCTGCTCGACGATGTCGCACAGCGCCCACGCGAAGTCGAGCACCGGCACCCATCCCCAGGCTGTGGACACCTCGCGGTCCGCCTTGGTGTCCGCGAGGTAGACGTCCCCGGAGAAGAGATCGTGCCGCAGGGCGTGGACGTCCGCGTGGCGGTAGTCGGTCTGCGGGGGATCGGGGAAGCGTCGGGAGAGGGAGTAGCCGATGTCGAGCACGGTTCGATGGTGTCATGCCCGCGCGTGCGTCAACGCCGTGGCGGTCGGTTACCGGATCAGGTGATCAAAGGGAAGAACCGGCAGAGGGGCGTGAAGAGGGCATTGCGAAGGAGCGGGCTCTGAGCGTGCTGCGGACTCTGGGGGGTGGGCCGCGGCTTGCACATCCGGGCCACGACACGGATGAGCGCGGGCGGGGAGCTCAAACCCGGTCGGTGCGCACGCGGAAACCCCCGGCTGTCAGGGAATTCGGACGGCAGGGGGCTTCCGCGTGATGAGCTCTTGCGTCAGATGTTGACGCCGAAGTCCTGCGCGATGCCGCGCAGGCCCGAGGCGTAACCCTGGCCGACCGCGCGGAACTTCCACTCCGCGCCGTTGCGGTAGAGCTCGCCGAAGACCATGGCCGTCTCGGTGGCGGCGTCCTCGCTCAGGTCGTAACGCGCGATCTCGGTGCCGCCGGCCTGGTTGATGATGCGGATGAACGCGTTGCGCACCTGGCCGAAGTTCTGGCTGCGGGTCTCGGCGTCGTAGATCGAGACCGGGAAGACGATCTTGTCGACGTCGGCCGGCAGGCCTGCCAGGTTGACGTTGATCTGCTCGTCGTCGCCCTCGCCCTGGCCCGTGAGGTTGTCACCGGTGTGGACGATGGTCTGGTCCGGTGTCGACTTGTTGTTGAAGAAGACGAAGTGGCCGTCGGAGACGACCTTGCCGCCCGCGTTGACCGCGATCGCCGAGGCGTCGAGGTCGAAGTCGGTGCCGGTGGTGGAGCGGACGTCCCAGCCGAGGCCGACTGTGACGGCGGTCAGGCCCGGGGCCTCCTTGGTGAGGGAGACGTTGCCGCCCTTGGACAGGCTTACAGCCATGGGAAGACCCTTTCATTGTCGCTTGCGGGCTTCATGCCATCACGAAGCTGCCGTTACAGGTCATAACGTGGGCGGGGGGCCAGGAGGTTCCTGCTCGCTTTACTTTCTTTACCGAAGCCCCCGGTCGGTTCGGCGGCCAATCGTGGGCGAGGCCGTAGGGTTCGTACGACAAAAGAAGGTGACGAACGCCCTGTGGGCCAGGGAACATGGGTGTCATGTCCGGGCCCTATGTCATCCGTGGTTCGGTCTCTCTGCCGGAGGCCGAGCTCATGTGGCGTTTCTCGCGGTCCTCCGGGCCCGGCGGGCAGCACGTCAACACCAGCGACTCCCAGGTGGAGCTCCGCTTCGACCTCGTGGCGACCGAGTCGCTTCCCGAGGTGTGGAAGGAGCGGGCGCTCCAGCGTTTGGAGAGCAGGCTCGTGGGCGGGGTGATCACGGTACGGGCGTCCGAGCACCGCTCCCAGTGGCGCAACCGTGAGACGGCTCTCGTGCGGCTCGCGTCCCTGCTGGCCGAGGCCACGGCGCCGCCCCCCAGGCCACGCCGCAAGACCAGGATTCCGCGAGGCATCAACGAACGCCGCCTGCGCGAGAAGAAGCAGCGCGGCGAGACGAAGCGCGGCCGCTCCGGCCGCGACTGGTAGCCGCGCCTGCCCGATCCGCGCGCGCCCCGCCTCCCGCGTGACCGGACGACAGCCAGGCCCGTACGACGGACAGCGCCCGTGCGATGCACCGCGCCCGTGCGACGCCGGGCCCCGTTCACCGCCAACTGCGTGATGCCGCCCCCTCACCCCAGCTGCCGGTACCGCCCCCGGAAGTACGTCAGCGGCGATCCGTCCCCGCTCGGCAGGGCCGCGCTCAGCACCCGGCCGATCACCAGCGTGTGGTCGCCTGCCAGGACTCGCTGTTCGGTGCGGCACTCCAGCGTGGCCAGCGCGCCTCCGACCAGTGGTGCATGGCTGAACTCTCCCCTTGTATATGGGATGTCCTCGAACAGCAGCCGGTCGCTGATCCGGCCCCTCATCGCGAACCGTCCGGCGATGTGCCGCTGGCTCTCGGCGAGCACGGAGACCGCCCACAGCGGCTGCTCCGACAGCAGATCGTCCATCCGTGAGCCGTTGCGCAGGCTGACCATGACCAGTGGGGGGTCCAGCGACACCGACATGAAGGCGGTCGCCGTCATCCCGACGTCCTCACCGCGCCCGTTCTCGTCGAGCGGCGGCTCCTCGGCGGTGATCAGCACGACTCCGGCGGCCAGCCGGGAGAGGGCGCCTCGGAACTCATCGTTGCTCACCCCCTCAGCATGGGGGATGGGCTCGTAAGGCGGGGCGGGGAGTTTCGTCTGCAACACGTATGCACGCTAGCCGCGGACGGTGTGCCGTCGCATCGGGCCAGGGGACCAGCCGGGTCCTAGGACCCGCGGCCCATCGCGGCGGTGGTCAGGCGCCGCACCGCCCGGATGTGCGTTCAGGGAAAGGACGGGCCACATCCGCAGTGAGCTCGAACCCTTTCATCATCTGTTGTGACTTGAGTCACAGAGGGCAATATTTGCTGACCCTGTGTACCGACTGCGCAGCTCAGTGTGATTCAGTGGCCGTGACACTGAAGCAGGTACGCCGATAAAACCTGGAGTGCTGTCGAGGTCTCGGGGAGTGCGAGCAATGGAGGCCGAGTCGGAGCCGTACGTCCGTCTTGCGACGATGCGGCAGCTGCACCAGGCCGTGGCCGATCTCAATACGGCGCGGAGCCTGGCCGACACGCTGCAGACCGTGGCCGACGGAATCGTCGCCGGTCTCGGCTACGAGCTGGCCTGCGTGAACCTGGTCCGCCCCGACGGCGATCTCGTCGTCGCCGCCTTCGCCGGCAATAGCGCCGCAGAAGCCCTGATCACCGGCCGTGTGGGCTCGCGCAGCTCCTGGGAGCGCAGGCTTTCGATGGGTGAGCCCTGGGACGAGCTCCGCTTCATTCCCCACACTGACGGCTGGGTCCTCCTCGACGACGACGTACCGCAGTGGCACACCGAGGGCCCCGAACCCCGCTTCGAGGACGAGTGGCACCCCGAGGACCGGCTCTACGCCCCTATGTACGCGTCCGGCGGCGGTCTCGATCTTCTGGGTGTCATATCCGTCGACCGCCCGCGCAACGGCCGCCGCCCCGGCGCCTGGGGCCGTGAGGCCCTCCAGATGTACGCATCACAGGCGGCCATTGCGATCAGCAACGCCCGGCTGAGAGCGAACATGCAACGCGCCCTGGTCCGTTTGGAGCGTGAACAGCAGGCGCTTCGGGCCAGCGAGGAGTCTTTCCGCCAGGCCTTCGAGTACGCCCCCAGTGGCATGGCCATCGCCGAGATGGGCGGCGACCAGCACGGCAGGCTGCTGCGCACCAACGACGCCCTGTGCCGGCTGCTCGGCCGCCCCGCGTCCGTCCTGCGCCGCTACTCCTTCGCCGACCTCGTCCACCCCGAGGACATCGGCACCCTGCTGCGCACCTCCGCCGAGGGCGGCCGCGCCGAGCTGCGGCTCGGGCGGCGGGACGGCGCCTATCTCTGGGTCTCGCTGCGCAACTCCGTCGTCGCCGACACCGCGGACGGCCCGCGCTTCCTGCTCACCCATGTCGAGGACATAGAGGAGCGCAAGCGCCACGAGCTGCATCTCGCGCACCGCGCCTCGCACGATGCGCTCACCGGTCTGCCCAACAGCGCAGAGCTGCGCTCCCGGCTCAGCTCCCGGCTCTGCGAGCGCCCGCACTCGGCGGCCACCACCCCGGTGGAGACGCTGGACGCGGCGTATGGCGACGTCGGCGACCCGGACGCGCGGACACATGGCTACGACGTGGACTCGGCACCCGACGGCCCATACGACCACCATGTGCATTCCGTTGCGCCGGACACCGAGAACGACGACGGGGCGAAGGGCCTCGCGGTCCTCTTCTGCGACCTCGACGGCTTCAAGTCGATCAACGACCGCTTCGGCCACCACACCGGTGATGCCGTGCTGATCGAGGTCGCCCGCCGTCTCAGCGCCTGCGTCCGTGACGGCGACACGGTCGCCCGCCTCGGGGGTGACGAGTTCGTCGTTCTCGCCGACGGACTCGGCGCCGCAGACGCCGCGGACCTGGCCGTACGCCTCCGTAACGCCATCATTCCGCCCATTCGGGTCGACGGCCGGGCGGTGCGCGTCGGGGCGAGCTTCGGTATCGGCTGGGCCGCCTGCGGCATGACCGCCGAAGAGGTACTGCGCTCCGCCGACCAGCGGATGTACGTGGAGAAGCGGTCCCGGTCGAAGGTTCACCGCAGGGCCGGCTGACGTTTACGACAGGGCTGTTCCCGCATCACACCGCGGTTCCAGGACGTGCGACGGCAATTCTTGGTGCGGGTCGTTCAAGGTAGGCTCGGCCGGTCGGCCACGGCTGGCGAAATTCGGCGACGGCTGGCGACATGGTGAGGAGTGACCCAGGGATGACGGCCGGGAACAACGGCGCAAACACGCCCGAGGACGACGATCCGTTCGGCTACCTGTACGAGGACGGACAGGCAGCAGGCGCCCAGCCGCCACGGCAGGGCGGCTACGGCTACCCTCCCGCGGCCACGCAGCCCGGCGTGCCCCGGACCTCGTACAACCAGGTGCGGGCCGTCGGAGAGCGCCAGTACGGGCAGCAGGTGCCGCACCAGCAGCCGTACGGCCAGCCGAACGCGCAGTACGCCGCCCCGGCGACACACCCCAGCGCTCCCTCGGCGCATGTCCCGCAGCAGGGCGGCCGCGGCCGCACCGGCGGTCCCGGCAAGGGCGGCCCTAACACCAAGGGCCTGCTGATCGGTGCGGTCGCGGTGGTCCTGGTCGTGCTCATCGGTATCGGCGCCGCACTGATCACGAGCGACGACAACAAGGAAGAGAAGAAGGACGAGGCGACCCCCTCCGCCAGCCCCAGTAGCCAGGTCGAGGAGTCCCCGAAGGTCGAGCCGTCCGAGAGTTCGAAGGCCCCGGCCGAGCTTCCCAAGCAGGACGCGGCGACGCTGAAGCTCGGCGGCACGGCCCAGCTGGACAACACGATCAAGGGCGCGGAAGGCCCGAACGGCTCATACGTCACGGGCTTCAACGAGGTTGGCTCATCGGTGACGTGGAAGGCAGCGATGGAGGAGGAAGGCAAGTACCGCTTGACGGTGCGTTATGCGATTCCCGCCAAGGACGCCAATGCAACGCTGACGGTGAACGGGAAGCCGAATCCGCAGCCCATCGGCCTCAAGAACTTCATCCACTCGTCCGACTCGGACTGGGAAAAGAACTGGCAGACCACCTGGGCACCGGTCGACCTGAACAAGGGTGAGAACGAGATCAGCATCTCGTGCCAGGAAGGGAATCAGTGCGACGTGATCCTGGATTGGCTGGAAGTCACCCCTGAGAACGGTTAGCCCATTGAGGGCGAACACTTTGCGGCCTCTCCTGGTGTCCGAACCGGGGAGAGGCCGCGTTTGTGTTTTGTTCGGCGCGCGCAACGCGCTGCGTGCCGCGGTCAGCCCATCAGCGCGAGGAACCCCGCCACCGTCGCGGCCATCGCCTCGCGGCCCGGTGCGATGTACTTGCGCGGGTCCACGCCCGTGGTGTTCTCGGCCAGGTACGCCCGTACCGCGCCGGTGAACGCCGTGTTCAGCGCCGTACCCACGTTGATCTTGACCATGCCGGAGGAGGTGACGGCCCGGCGGATCTCGTCGTCCGGGACGCCGCTGGAGCCGTGCAGCACCAGCGGGACCGGGACGGTGTCGCGCAGCCGGCCGATCAGGGCGTGGTCCAGGGCGGCGGTGCGCTCGGTCATGGCGTGCGAGGAGCCGACCGCGACGGCCAGCGCGTCCACCCCGGTGTCGCGTACGTACGCGGCGGCCTCGGCCGGGTCGGTACGGACACCGGGGGCGTGGGCGTCGAGCGGGGCCTCGCCCTCCTTGCCGCCGACCTTGCCGAGTTCGGCCTCGATCCAGATGCCACGCTCATGGCCCCAGGCCACGGCCTCGGCCGTGGCCCGCACGTTCTCCTCGTACGAAAGCTTGGAGGCGTCGAACATCACCGAGCTGAAGCCTTCCGTGTGCGCCTGGTGCAGCAGCTCCACGGACTCGACATGGTCGAGGTGGAGCGCGAGGGGGGCGCCACAGGTACGGGCGGCGGCGGCGGCTGCGGCGGCGATGGCACAGAGCCGTCCGCCGTGGAACTTCACGGCGTTCTCGGAAATCTGCAGAATGGCGGGCGCTCCGGCCCGCTCCGCGCCGGCCGCGATGGCTTCCGCGTGCTCCAGCGTGATGACATTGAAGGCGGCGATCCCGCGTCCCTCGGTTTGGGCGGCGGAGACGAGTTCACCGGTGCTGACGAGCGGCATGCTGACCTCTTGCTGCTTCTTCGAACCAGCCGAACGCGGGTTCGGGGGCTGGCGCGGCCTCAGATCCTGTCGGGCGACCTCTGATCGGGCGGCCACGGCCTGGCACGCACGCTTTCGGCGTTGCCGAAATTCGGTGGTCAACCGACAGGCTCTCAGGCCGCGATTGTGTGTTCCTCGACGCCGACGCGCGGCAGCAGCTCCTCGTACGCCGCACGGTCGAACTCACCGGCTGTCGGGGAGAGCACGGTCGCCGTCGACAGTGCCACCGCCCGCCGCAGCCGGTCCGGCCAGCTCAGGCCTTCGACGAGGCCGGACAGCAGCCCGGCCACCGCGGAGTCGCCCGCACCGGTCGGATTGCCCAGGACCTTGGCGGGCGGGGACGCTCGCCAGATGCCATCGGGGGTGGAGGCCAGCATGCCGTCCGGGCCCAGGGACGCGATGACCCCGTGCGCGCCGCGGCGGCGGGCGTCGCGGGTGGCGCGCAGGGGTTCGCGGGAGCCGGTGAGCTGGGCGAGCTCGTCGGCGTTGGGCTTTATCAGATCGGGGCGGGCGGCGATGCCGCGGCGCAGCGGTTCGCCGCTGGTGTCCAGGAGCACGGGGACGCCGGCGGTGCGGGCCAGGCGGACCAGTTCGGCGTAGGCGCCGACGTGGATGCCCGGCGGCAGGCTGCCGCAGAGGGCGACGGCGTCGGCCCCGGTGAGGAGCTCCTCGTACCGGCCTATGAGGGCGGTCCACTCGTCGGTGGTGACGAGCGGGCCGGGTTCGTTGAGCTGGGTGGTGTCGCCGGTGGCACGGTCGACGACGGCGATCGTGCGACGGGTGTTCCCGGCGACGGTGACGAGGGCGTCGGTGATCGGCGCGGCGGCGGGTGTGGCACCGTTTTTGGCCTTCGTGTCCGCGTTTTGCCGCGACAGGCCTGCCAGCAGCTCGCGCACCACGGCTCCGGTGGAGCCTCCGGCGAAGCCGGTGACCGCCGTTTCGTGCCCGAGGGCACAGAGCACCCGGGCCACGTTGAGGCCCTTGCCACCGGGCCGCTCGGACTTGTCGCTGACGCGGTGGCTGGCGTGCGGGACGAGTTCCGGGACGCCGTACGTCAGGTCGAGTGCCGTATTCAGTGTGACCGTGAGGATCACCGCGGCCGCCCCCTCGATCCTGCTCTGGAGCGCGAATCCTTGGACGGAATGCGCTTTCTCTGCCTCTTTCCCAGGTGATCATGTCAAAGAGGCGGCGATCGGCCCAGATCTCCGGACCAACCGCCGTCTCTTCGTTACGTACTCGACTCGCCGTCAATAAGAGGTCGCGCACATAGGTGGGGCGGCGTCGCGTGCCGATGGGCGGCGCCTGGCGGCGTTGTCGTCGGTCGACGACGCTCCTTCCCCAAGCTCTCAGCTGCGCTCGAGCAGGGGAGATCCCATCCGCCTCCCTCCTCCGCCTTGCCCGGCTTGCCCCTCGCCCCGCTCCTTCCTCCACCCCACCTATGTGCGCGACCTCTAACGGGCCGGATCAGCCGATCCGGGGATCGATGATCCATTGGCCCTTGCGCATGACGCCCTTGAGCGTGAAGTCCGCGTCCAGGACCACCAGGTCCGCGTCCTTGCCCGGCTCCAGCGAGCCGACCTTGTCGTACACGCCGAGCAGCCGTGCCGGGTTGGCGGAGATGGACTGGACGACATCGCCGACCGGAATCCTGTCGATGGTCACGGCCCGGTGGAACGCGACGTCCAGGGTGAGCGTGGAGCCCGCGATCGAGTTGCCCTCGACCAGCCGCGCGACGCCGTCCTTGACCTCGACCGCGAGCGGGCCGAGCTGGTACCGGCCGTCGCCGAAGCCGGCCGCGTCCATGGCGTCGGTGATCAGTGCGACGCGGTGGGCGCCCGCGTGATGGTAGGCCAGCTCCAGGGCGGCGGGGTGCAGATGCGTACCGTCGTTGATCAGCTCGACGGTGATCCGCTCGTCCTCCAGCAGGGCGGCGATCGGGCCGGGCGCGCGGTGGGCGAAGCCGGGCATCGCGTTGTAGAGGTGCGTGGCGACGGTGGCGCCCGCGTCGATCGCCTCGACGGTCTGCTCGTACGTCGCGTCGGTGTGCCCGATCGCGGCGATCACCCCGTGCTCGGCGAGGAGTCGAACCGACTCGATGCCGCCCGGGAGTTCGGTGGCGAGCGTGAACATCTTCGCGGTGCCGCGTGCCGCGTCCATCAGCTTGCGGACCTCGGCCGGGTCCGGGTGGCGCAGCAGATTCTCACTGTGCGCGCCCTTGCGGCACGGCGAGATGAACGGCCCCTCGAAGTGGACACCGGCCAGGTCGCCCTGCTCGACCAGCTCGGAGAGGACACCGGCCCGCTGGGCGAGGAAGTCCATCTCGCCGGTGACGGTGGAGGCGACCAGCGTGGTGGTGCCGTGCTCGCGGTGGGTGCGGATGCCGGTGAGGACATCGTCGACGGTGCCGGAGGTGAAGGACGCGCCGCCGCCGCCGTGGTTGTGCATGTCGACGAAGCCCGGGACCACCCAGTGGCCGCTCAGGTCGACGATCCGGGTGGCATCCGGACACGGTGTGGACGCGGCCGGGGTGTGTGTGGGGTTGCCGTCGGTGGGTGGTTTCCACGGGGTGCCTGTGTCCTCCGCCGCGCTGCCGACGATCCGGGTGCCCTCGATGATCACCCGGCCGTTCTCGATGGTTCCGGTGGGAAGCACCACCCGGGCACCTGCGAGAACTGTGCTGTCTGCGCGTCCGGCCATCAGGCGGATACCTCCGTGGAGAGAAGATCCCAGGCGAGCAGCCCTGCGCCCAGGCATCCGGCGGCGTCCCCGAGGGCCGCAGGGACGATGTGGGGCAGTTTCTGGAACGTGACACGTTCCTTGACGGCCGCACGCAGTGGTGTGAACAAGGTTTCCCCGGCCTCGGCGAGACCGCCACCGATGATGAGTGTGCGGGGGTCGAGCAGTGTCAGCGCGGTGACCAGCCCGGCGGCGAGCGCGTCGACCGCGTTCCGCCAGACCTCCACGGCCGCCGGGTCGCCCGACGCCACGGCTTTCGCGCAGTCCGCCGCGTGCGCCGCCGGATCGCCGGACGCGGCGGCCCAGGCCCGGGTCACCGCGGAGGCGGACGCCAGGGTCTCCAGACAGCCGCGCTGACCGCAGCGGCAGTCCGGGCCGTCCGGCCGGACCACGATGTGGCCGATCTCGCCCGCGCACCCGTGCGCGCCGGACTCGATGGTGCCCGCGATGCCGATGGCCCCGGCGATCCCGGTGCCCAGCGGTACGAAGAGGAAGCGGTCGGCGCCCTTGCCCGCGCCGATCCGGCCCTCGGCGAGCCCGCCGGTGCGCACATCGTGGCCCAGCGCGACGGGGACACCGCCGAGCCGCTCGCCGAGCAGTTCCCGCATGGGTACGTCGCGCCAGCCCAGGTTCGAGGCGTAGACCGCGATCCCGTTCTCGGCGTCGATGATGCCGGGCACGGCGACACCGGCCGCGACAGCGCCTTCGCCGAGGTGCTCCTCACCGTACGCCCGCAGGTCTGCGGCGAAGGTGAGGATCGACTCCACGACGGCGTCGGGGCCGCGCTCTCTGCCGGTCGCCCGCCGCGCCTCATGCAGGAGGGCGCCGTCGGCCCCGACCAGTGCGGCCTTCATTCCGGTGCCGCCCACATCGAGGGCGATGACGTGTTTCACGGGAAACAGTCTCGCCCGAGGAACTGAAAAGGTCTAGTCCACTATCCCGGTTTGTGGTGACGGCAACCGCCTCGGACGTGAGGGCGGCGCAGGACGCGGAATGACGGGTGGCGGCTCTCCGGCCGGGCGATAGGTTGGCTGATATGACCACCCACCCGAATGGCCCCGACGACACGGACGGCCCCATCGGCCTCTCCGACAGGGACCGTGCCGTGCTCGCCGTCGAACGGCAGTCGTGGGCCGGGCCCGGGGCGAAGGAGCGCGCGATCCGCGAACAACTCGGCATCTCGCCCACGCGCTACTACCAGCTGCTGAACGTGCTGCTCGACGACCGCCGCGCGCTGGAGGCGGACCCGGTGACGGTGAACCGCCTGCGCCGGGTACGGGATGCGAGGCGCGAGCGCCGCTGAAACCGGCACCCGCCCATGGTTGTGTCCGGCGGTACGCCTATAGGCTCGACACATGGGCAGCAACCCGCACGTACCCGCGTCGAGCGAGACCCCGGCCGAGCTCCCGGCCCCCACCACCCCGCCCGGCCGAGAAGCCCTCGCTGCAATCCTCGCGCGCCCCGACCGTGCCGTCGTCGCGCTCGATTTCGACGGGACGCTCGCCGACATCGTCCCGGACCCGGAACAGGCCCGCGCCTACCCCGGCGCCGTCGACGCGCTCGTCGCGCTCGCCCCGAAGGTGGCCTCCGTCGCCGTGATCACCGGCCGCCCGGCCGGCGTCGCCGTCCGGCACGGCGGCTTCGCCGGAGTGCCGGGACTCGATCACCTCGTCGTCCTCGGCCACTACGGTGCCGAACGCTGGGACGCCGCCTCCGGTGCCGTCCATGCCTCCGCCCCGCACCCCGGTATCGCCGCGGTCCGCGCCGAACTCCCGGGCGTGCTCCACCGGTTCGACTCGTGGCACGGCACCTGGATCGAGGAGAAGGGCCGGTCGCTCGCCGTCCACACCCGCCGGGCCACCGACCCGCAGGCCGCGTTCGAGGCCCTGCGCGGCCCCCTCGGCGAGCTCGCCGGCCGGCACGGCCTGATCGTCGAACCGGGCCGCCTGGTACTGGAGTTGCGCCCGCCGGGCGTGGACAAGGGTGTGGCGCTCGCACAGTACGTACGGGAGACGGACGCCGAGTCCGTCCTGTACGCGGGCGACGACCTGGGCGACCTCGCCGCGTACGCCGCCGTGGAGAAGCTCCGCACCGACGGCCCCGACGGCATCCCGGGCCTGCTGGTCTGCAGCGGCAGCGCGGAAGTGCCCGAACTGGCCGATCGGGCGGATCTGCTGCTGACCGGCCCGGGAGCCGTCGTCGACTTCCTGGCGGCCCTGGCGCGGCAGCTCTGAGACCGCTCCCGCTCACTGCCGCCGCAGCGCGTCCAGCTGGTCCAGGAACCACTGCTGCGGCGGCAGCGCCACCGCCGCCGCAGCCAGCCGCTTCGTGCGCGCGGCCCGTTCGTCGTCCGGCATCGTCAAAGCTTCGTGCAGCGCCGCCGCCGTCGCGGACACGTCGTACGGGTTCACCACGACCGCATCGCTGCCCAGTTCCTCGTACGCCCCCGCCTCCCGCGACAGCACCAGTGCGCAGCCGTGGTCGGAGACGACCGGGACCTCCTTGGCGACCAGGTTCATGCCGTCGCGGATCGGGTTGACGAGCGCCACGTCGGCCAGCCGGTACGCGGCGAGCGAGCGGGCGAAGTCGTCCTTGACGTGGAGCACGACCGGCGTCCAGCCCGCCGTGCCGTACACGGCGTTGATCTCGTCGGCGACCCGCCGCACCTCGACCGTGTAGTCGCGATACACCGCCAGGTCCTGCCGCGAGGGGTAGGCGAAGGCGACATGGACGACGTGCTCACGCCATTCGGGCCGCTCTTCGAGGAGCGCGCGGTAGGCGAACAGCCCGCGCACGATGTTCTTGGACAGTTCCGTTCGGTCCACTCGTACGATCGTCTTCCGCCCGGGGCCGACCTGCTCCCGCAGTGCCGCCATCCGCTCGTCCACGTCCGCCTCGTGCGCGCGCCCGCGTAGGAAGTCCGCGTCAGCGCCGAGCCCGTGCACCCCGATCCTGGTCCGGCCGGTGCCGCCCAGGATCTCCGTACAGCAGCCGATGAACGCGTCCGCCCAGCGCCGGGTCAGAAAGGCCGCCCGGTCCGCGCCCAGGATGCCGTGCAGCAGCTGCTCGGCAATGTCGTCGGGGAGCAGGCGGAAGTAGTCGGCGGGCGCCCACGGGGTGTGCGAGAAGTGGCCGATACGCAGGTCGGGGCGGAGTTCGCGGAGCATGCCGGGCACCAGCGCGAGGTGGTAGTCCTGCACCAGCACCGCCGCGCCCCGGCCCGCATCCTTGGCGAGCGCCTCGGCGAAGGCCCGGTTGTACGTCTCGAACGACGCCCACTGCCGCCGGAACTCCGCGTCGAAGACCGGCTCCAGCGGCGTCTGGTACAGCATGTGGTGGACGAACCAGAGCACCGAGTTCGCGACGCCGTTGTACGCGTCCGCTTGGACGGCCGCGTCGATGTCGAGCATCCGTACGCCCTGCTCACCGACCCCGCGCCTGACCGCCTCCCGGTCCCCGTCACCGAGCGCGGCGCACACCCACAGCTTGTCCTTGACGGCGCTCAGCCCGGAGACGAGCCCGCCGCCGCCCCGCTTCGCGTCGAGCGATCCGTCCGTGGCGAGGGTGTACGACACCGGGCCCCGGTTGGACGCGACGAGGACCTGGGCAGCGGACTGGGCTTCGTGCTCGGAGACCATGTTGCGGAATCTAGCCGGATCACGAACCACCCAAACGTGCGAAGCCAGGCCACGTCAGGCCGCGCGGCGCGAAACGTACTCCTCGATCTCGCGCATCGGGGGCCGCTCCTCGGTGTCCACCGCATGGGTGCGTGGCACGAAGCCGTTCTCGCCGCGCTCGAACTGGGTGAGCGAAGGCCGCACCAAGTGACCTCGGGACAGACGGAGTTGAGCGGTCCGGTAGATTGCCGCCGCCATCCGCCCGAGCGCCTGCCCGTCCTGGTGGCGGTGCTTGCGCACCCCCACGTCGACCTGGGCCAGCGCGTCCAGGCCCACCGTGTGCAGCGCGTCGACCAGGAGGCCCAGCTCCACTCCGTAGCCGACGGGGAAGGGCAGCCGTTCGAGGAGGGAGCGGCGCACGGCGTACTCCCCGCCCAGCGGCTGGACGAAACCGGCCAGCTGCGGCCAGTGCAGATTGAGCAGCGGACGGGCCACCAGTTCGGTGACGCGACCGCCCTGACCTGCGGTGTCACCGAAGGGGCGGTCGTACATCGCCTTCACGAACTGCACGTTCGGGTCGGTCAGCAGCGGGCCGACGATGCCGGAGACGAAGTCCGCCGAGAAGTCCTTCAGATCGGCGTCGATGAAGCAGACGATGTCACCGCCGGTCACCATGAGCGACCGCCACAGGACCTCGCCCTTGCCGGGCACGGCGGGTATCCGGGGGAGTATCTCGTCCCGGTGCACCACCCGGGCGCCGGCCTCCCGGGCAACCTTCGAGGTAGCGTCCGTGGAACCGGAATCGATCACCACGAGTTCGTCGACCAGCTGGACCTTCTCCATCAGCTCGCGCCGGATCGTCGCGACGATCCGGCCGACCGTCGCCTCCTCGTTCAGCGCGGGCAGTACGACGCTCACGCTCCCGCGGTGCGGGTCCCTGGCCTTGGCGGCCAGGAGACGGTCCAGCGGGCGGTCGGCGGCCGACCAGGAACGCCCGGCCAGCCAGCGTTCGACCTCTTCCAGCACGGTCGATACTCCCTGTATGTGATCCATCTCGCGGTTCGGACGACTATCTCAACTGTCCGGTGCTTCGGTTACAGTCTTGAACAACGCGGACGGCCGTCGCATGTCGGGGTCGGTCTGCCAACAAATGCCTGGATCGGTGATCCAGTGCCACAGCGCTCATCCAGAGGGACTGAGGGAACGGCCCGTTGAAGTCCCGGCAACCCTCCTACCGGCCGCGAGGCCACGGTGGGGAAGGTGCCAATTCCGTCTTGTGGCGAAATGCGTCGCAAGGAAGATGAGGAGAAAGGGCCTCCGCCATCATGGCCGTGCAGACTGTCGCAGTAAGCACTGATTCTTCCGCCGAAGCTGTCGACCTCGGTCCCGCCGCGGCGCTTTCCTGCCGCGAGTGCGGCGAGCGATTCGAGCTCGGCCCCATTTTCGCCTGTGCGTCCTGTTTCGGTCCGCTCGAAGTGGCGTACGACCTGCCGAGCGGCTCCCCCGACGAACTGAAGAAGCGCATCGAGGCCGGACCCGACAACATCTGGCGTTACGCGCCCCTGCTGCCGGTCCCCGCCGATGTCGCGGACAAGCCCAACATCAACCCTGGTTTCACGAAGCTGGTCAAGGCCGACAACCTCGCGCGCGAGCTGGGCGTCACCGGTGGCCTGTACGTCAAGGACGACTCCGGCAACCCGACACACTCCTTCAAGGACCGCGTCGTCGCCATTGCCGTCGAGGCCGCCCGCGCTTTCGGTTTCACCACCCTCTCCTGCTCCTCCACCGGCAACCTCGCCGGTGCGGTGGGCGCCGCCGCCGCCCGGGCCGGCTTCCGTTCCTGCGTGTTCATCCCGCATGACCTGGAGCAGGGCAAGGTCGTCATGGCCGCGGTGTACGGCGGTGAGCTGGTCGGCATCGAGGGCAACTACGACGATGTCAACCGCTTCTGCTCGGAGCTCATCGGTGACCCGCTCGGCGAGGGCTGGGGCTTCGTCAACGTCAACCTGCGTCCGTACTACGGCGAGGGCTCCAAGACCCTGGCGTACGAGATCTGCGAGCAGCTCGGCTGGCAGCTGCCCGACCAGATCGTCATCCCGGTCGCGTCCGGCTCGCAGCTCACGAAGATCGACAAGGGCCTGCAGGAGCTGATCAAGCTCGGTCTCGTCGAGGACAAGCCGTACAAGATCTTCGGCGCCCAGGCCGAGGGCTGCTCCCCGGTCTCCACCGCCTTCAAGGCCGGTCACGACGTCGTACGGCCCCAGAAGCCGGACACCATCGCCAAGTCCCTGGCGATCGGCAACCCCGCCGACGGCCCGTACGTCCTGGACATCGCCCGCCGCACCGGCGGCGCGGTCGAGGACGTCGACGACGAGCAGGTCGTCGACGCGATCAAGCTGCTGGCGCGCACCGAGGGCATCTTCGCGGAGACGGCGGGTGGGGTGACGGTCGGCGTGACGAAGAAGCTGATCGAGGCCGGTCTGCTCGACCCGACGCTGACCACCGTAGTGCTCAACACGGGTGACGGCCTCAAGACCCTGGACGCGGTGGCCGCCACCTCTCAGGCGACCGCGACGATCCGCCCGAGCCTGGACGCGTTCCGCGCCGCCGGCCTCGCCGCCGTCTGACCACCCGAGACAGAAGAAAGGCACCCACCATGAGCGTCAAGGTCCGCATCCCCACCATCCTCCGCACCTACACGGGCGGCCGGGCCGAGGTCCCGGCCGAGGGCTCGACTCTCTCCCAGGTCATCGAGTCCCTGGAGCAGAACCACCCGGGCATCGCCGCTCGTGTCCTGGACGACCAGGGCAAGTTGCGCCGCTTCGTGAACGTGTACGTCAACGACGACGACGTGCGCTTCGAGGGCGGCCTGGACGCGGCGACGCCGGACGGCGCCGGCATCTCGATCATCCCGGCGGTGGCGGGGGGCTGCTGACCGTCCGTCCGACTTCACGGCTTATCGGAATTGCCCCTTCCGCGAGAGAAGCGGAGGGGGCAATTCTGCGTGGTTGAGCGCGGTACAGTGTGGGAAGCCCCCCCCGCTGCCCGTGCCGCCCGCATATGAGAATGCGCCCGCTCGCGACAAGAAGCAGCCAAAGTGGTCGATCTCCTTGCGCCAAACATCACCTTTGCCCGGCCCGACTTGCCCTGGAATCTCATGAATCCCTCATGTTCGGGCGTTCGGTGCTGCCCAGAATTCTCGTCCGATTGACCTGTTGCAGAGGGCAGTTGGGCAGATACATTCGGCCGCGGTCGACGCGTTCCGGCGCACGCACCCTCTCCTGTCGGAGGGTGGGTTCTGACCCGGGTCCGCGAAGTGCGGTCCTGTGCAAGGGCCAGTAATAGGGGAGTTAGGCATGGCTCAGGGCACCGTCAAGTGGTTCAACGCGGAGAAGGGGTACGGCTTCATCGCGGTCGACGGTGGTGCGGATGTTTTCGTCCACTACAGCGCGATCCAGATGGACGGGTACCGCACCCTCGAAGAGGGTCAGCGAGTTGAATTCGAGATCTCGCAGGGCCAGAAGGGGCCGCAGGCGGACATGGTCAAGCTCGCCGTCGGCTGAGCTCGACGCGGTCGGCCAACGACACTACTCACGCACAAAGGGCCCATACCCCAGGGGGTACGGGCCCTTTGTGCGTGAGCGCCGTGGTCCACCCGTGTTGGCCGTGTTCGTCCGCGTCCCGTCGACGACCATCACCCCTCAGCGAGCCTTCTTCGAAGGCGCTTGCGCCCTCCCGTCGCCCGACCACCACCCCTCAGCGAGCCTTCTTCGAAGGCGCTTGCACTCTTGGGGGTCGAGTGCTAATCATTGGCGTTAGCACTCTCCAGGTGAGAGTGACAGAACTTGGACCGGGCCGGTGAGGCCCGCAGGTCCGGTGGGGCAAGGAACCGCCGGACACGCAGGCCGTCCGTCGCGGGCGCCACTCGGTCCGGAGAAATCCACCCCTGTCCGGGAGGACCACTTCACATGGCCAAGATCATCGCGTTCGACGAGGAGGCCCGGCGCGGTCTCGAGCGCGGCATGAACCAGCTCGCCGACGCCGTCAAGGTCACCCTTGGCCCCAAGGGTCGCAACGTCGTCCTTGAGAAGAAGTGGGGCGCCCCCACGATCACCAACGATGGTGTTTCCATCGCCAAGGAGATCGAGCTGGAGGACCCGTACGAGAAGATCGGCGCGGAGCTGGTCAAGGAGGTCGCCAAGAAGACGGACGACGTCGCCGGCGACGGTACGACCACCGCCACCGTTCTCGCCCAGGCTCTCGTCCGTGAGGGCCTTCGCAACGTCGCCGCGGGTGCCAACCCGATGGCTCTCAAGCGGGGCATCGAGAAGGCCGTCGAGGCCGTCTCCGCCGCCCTCCTGGAGCAGGCCAAGGACGTGGAGACCAAGGAGCAGATCGCTTCGACCGCCTCCATCTCCGCCGCCGACACCCAGATCGGCGAGCTCATCGCCGAGGCCATGGACAAGGTCGGCAAGGAAGGTGTCATCACCGTCGAGGAGTCCCAGACCTTCGGTCTGGAGCTGGAGCTCACCGAGGGTATGCGCTTCGACAAGGGCTACATCTCGGCGTACTTCGCCACCGACATGGAGCGCATGGAGTCGTCCCTCGACGACCCGTACATCCTGATCGTGAACTCCAAGGTCAGCAACGTGAAGGACCTCCTTCCGCTGCTGGAGAAGGTCATGCAGTCCGGCAAGCCGCTGCTGATCATCGCCGAGGACGTCGAGGGCGAGGCCCTGTCGACCCTGGTCGTCAACAAGATCCGTGGCACCTTCAAGTCCGTCGCCGTCAAGGCCCCGGGCTTCGGTGACCGCCGCAAGGCCATGCTCGGCGACATCGCCATCCTCACCGGTGGCACCGTCATCTCCGAGGAGGTCGGCCTCAAGCTGGAGAACGCCGGTCTCGACCTGCTCGGCCGCGCCCGCAAGGTCGTCATCACCAAGGACGAGACCACGATCGTCGACGGTGCCGGTGACAGCGACCAGGTTCAGGGCCGCGTCAACCAGATCCGTGCCGAGATCGAGAACTCCGACTCGGACTACGACCGCGAGAAGCTCCAGGAGCGCCTCGCGAAGCTGGCCGGCGGCGTGGCCGTCATCAAGGCCGGTGCCGCGACCGAGGTCGAGCTCAAGGAGCGCAAGCACCGCATCGAGGACGCGGTGCGCAACGCCAAGGCCGCCGTCGAGGAGGGCATCGTCGCCGGTGGTGGCGTGGCTCTGCTCCAGGCCTCGGCCGTCTTCGAGAAGCTGGAGCTCTCGGGTGACGAGGCGACCGGCGCCAATGCCGTGAAGCTCGCTCTGGAGGCCCCGCTCAAGCAGATCGCCGTCAACGGTGGCCTTGAGGGCGGCGTCGTCGTCGAGAAGGTGCGCAACCTGGCCGTCGGCCACGGTCTGAACGCCGCGACCGGCGAGTACGTCGACATGATCGCCGAGGGCATCCTCGACCCGGCCAAGGTCACGCGCTCCGCCCTGCAGAACGCCGCGTCCATCGCCGCGCTGTTCCTCACCACCGAGGCCGTCATCGCCGACAAGCCGGAGAAGGCCGCCGCGGCCGCTCCGGGCGGGATGCCGGGCGGTGACATGGACTTCTGATCCTGACGGATCGGTAGTTCCTGTACAGCTTTGCCGCATCGGCCCCGGGACCAACTGGTCCCGGGGCCGATGTCGATTTCTGTACGGGTGGCGGGCCGGCGCTTCCGCTCAGAGGTTTCGCCTGGTGGTGGGGCGCGCGAGTGCGCTGAATGCGCCGGGTGGCCTCCCTGAGCGCCGCTGCTGATGGGGTGGATCGGCGGGGGCACGGTGCAGGAAGCGGGGAACGGGCGTCGGACTCCTGTGACCGTGGTGGCGTGGGCCGTGCGGCCCGCACTTCCTCCCCTTCCACTTCGTACGAGGAGTCCCGTGCGCATCCGTTCGATCCTGTCTCTCGCCGCGTCCGCCGTCGCGGTGGCGGCGCTGGCCACCCCCGCCCAGGCCGCGGACGCCGCCGATGGCGCGTACTTCATCCGTGATCTGCGCAGCGGCCAGTGTCTGGCCGGTGGCGAAGGCCCGCTCGGCGGTCACGTCGAGCCCTGCAACCCCCGCACCATCTGGGAGATCCGAAGCCAGGGCAACGGCCTGGCCCAGATCGTCGAGGCGCGCGGAGAGGGCCGCTGCCTGGCGCTCTCGCCGATCCGGATCTTCCCGCCGGCCGTGTGGGTGGATCAGTGCGGCAAGCAGCCCGACCAGTGGTCGATCCAGGGCGCGGCCGATGAAGAGCCGGTCAACATCGCCCTCGGCCGGGGTGAGCTCGGCTCCCTGACGACGGAGGGCCAGCGCGTCGTCCTTCTCCCCAACGGTGGGCCCCAGTGGGTCCTGGAGCGGCTCGGCTAGGACCGGCTGGTTCGACCGCACACACAGCCGCCCCGTGCCGGGATCGCCCAGCCCGGCACGGGGCGGCTGTGTATGGGGGGCTCAGTCGCGGCGGGGGCCGATGACCGACTTTCCATCGTGCACGATGATCGCCTGGGCCGGGCAGATGTCGGCGGCGTCCAGGACCCGTTCGTCGGGCTCGGTCTCGTCCGCCCGTGCCCGGGCGTGCTCGCCGTCCAGCGCGAACACTTCGGGGACGGTCCCGGCGCACATGCCCGACGCCTGGCAGAGCTGGGGGTCGACGCGTACGTTCCAGGGCATGCCGTTCACCACCCGACCGGCATGACACGCGGGCCGCGTACCAGCATCTCGGACTTCCATGTCACATCGCCCGCCACCCGCAGCCCCGGGAAGCGGGTGATGAGCGCGATCAGCGCCTCCTGAAGTTCCAGCCGGGCCAGCGGGGCGCCCAGGCAGTGGTGGACACCGTGGCCGAATCCGAGGTGCTGGTTGCCCTCGCGAGCGATGTCTAGCACGCCCGGGGCGGTGAAACGCAGTGCGTCGTGGTTGGCGGCGCCCAGGGCGACCAGGACCGGGCTGCCGGCCCGGACGAGGGTGCCGCCTACCTCGATGTCCTCGGTGGCGTACCGGGGTTGGCCGGCGCCGCTCCCCAGCGGCACGAAGCGCAGCAGTTCTTCCACCGCGCCCGATACGAGTCCGGGATCGGCCCTGAGCCTGGCCAGCTGATCCGGATGGTCCAGCAGCGTGAGGACGAAGTTGGGGATCTGGGACGCGGTGGTCTCGTGTCCTGCCACCAGGATGCCCACGCACAGATCGACGAGTTCGAGTTCGGAGAGCCGGTCGCCGCCGTCGCGGGCCTCGATGAGCGCCGTCATCAGGTCGTCCTGCGGCGACTGCCGGTGCTGGTCGATCAACTTGGCCATGTAGGCGCGTAGTTCATCGCGGCTGGCGTCGAACTCCGCAGCCGTGAGCGAGCTGGTCGACAGCGCGTCGTCGCTCCACACCCGAAATCGTGGACGGTCCTCGGTGGGTACGCCCAGCATTCGGCAGATCACCGCGACCGGCAGCGGCAGCGCGAACAGGTCGACCAGGTCCGCGGGCGGTCCGGCCGCCTCCATGTCGTCGAGGAGGCCGGCGGTCAACTGTCGGACCTGGGGCCGTAGCTTCTCGATCTGGCGGACGGTGAATGCCTTGGCGACCAGGGAGCGCAGCCGGGTGTGGTCGGGCGGATCCATGCTGAGGATGCCACTGTCGCGCCGGCCCTCGGACTGCCGGGGCTCGTCGTGCGAGGCGCCCGCGGCCCGGCTGAAGCGCGGGTCGCCCAGGACGAGCCGGGCGTCGGCGTAGCGGGTGACGAGCCAGGCCGGTTCGCCGTATTCCATCTGGACCCGTAAGAGGCCGGGCCGGTCGCGGGCGCGCTCGTAGGCGTCGGCGAGCTGGAGCCCGTCGGGAGTGTTGAAGGGGTAGGCGGTGGGGGTGATGTCCGCTTTCGTCACTGTGGCCTCTCTTATGTAAGCAGCTGCTTACAACGGTAGGAGTGTGCTTGGGGGCGGTCAACAACGCTTTACGGCCGTTATCCTGACGGGCCGTCCGAGAGGAAATCCGCCATGGAGTCCGCGCCCGCACCGCCGTCCGGAGAGCGGCGTCGCGACGCCGCGGCCACGCGTCGCCGACTGCTGGAAGCGGCCCGTGACCTGTTCGCGGAGCGGGGCTACGAAGGGACGACGGTCAGGAGCATCGCGGAGCGGGCCGGGGCCAACCAGGCCTTGCTGTTCCGGTACTTCGGGTCCAAACAGGGGCTGCTCACGGAGGTCCTCGCGCAGGGCGGACTTGAGCAGGTGCGCACGACACCGCCCGAAGAGCTCTTCGAGACCGCCCTGCGCTCGATGCTGACCCGCAGCGCAGTCGGCGGTGCGGGGGATCGCTCCCTGGAGGTCTATCTGCGCTCCATCGGGCGGGGTGACGAGGCGGCCGGAACCCTGCGGGAGTTGGGCGAGGAGTATCAGAGAGCGCTGGCCGGGCTCTCCGGCACTGAGGACGGTGCCCTGCGTGCGGATCTCGCCATGGCGTGGCTTCTGGGCATCGGCCTGATGCGGACGGTCGTCGCGCGCGAGCCCCTGGCCGGGGCCGATCCGGACGACGTGTGCCGTCTCGTGCTGGGCACACTCAGGCACCTCTGGTCGGCTCCGCAGGAGTAGCGGAAGAACACGCCCGGACCCGGGCCCCGGGCCCGGACGTGTGCTGTGCGCTGTTACCGGTGACGGCTCTCGAAGGTGGCGAAAGCCGTCTCCTGGCGCCACTCGGTCGCCGCCTTCGGGTTGTCGGCGAGGTAGCGGGCGCAGCGCTCGCTCGGGTGGCCGGTGCCCGGTTGGTTGCCCGAGCAGGCGGCGACCAGGCGGTAGCCGGAGGGGGCGGAGCCGGTGGCCCACAGGCTGCGGCCGTTGCGGAACGCGTACTCCAGCGAGGCGCGGGCCAGGTCCTTCAGCTCGGTGTAGCCGAGGCCGTATGTCTTGGCGGCGTACTGGTACTCGTGGCTGATGTCGATCCGCGAGACCCCCGGGTCGTCGGTGGACAGGACCACCGGGACGCCGTATCGGCGGTACGCGTCGAACGGGTGGTCGGCGCCCGCGATGCCGAGGATCTGCTTGTTGCTGGAGAGCGGCACCTCGACCGCCACCTTGCGCTGCGCCATCGTCCTGGCGAGCTGCCGCCAGTCGTCCTCGTGGACCAGGTCGACGCCGTGTCCGATGCGTTCGGCTCCGGCGACGAGCACGGCCTCGCGGATGTGGAAGGTCAGGTCCTCGGGCTTGACCAGGCCGGGGGCCAGCTCGCCGGCGTGCAGGGTGAGGTGGGCGCCCGGGTACTGGCCGCGCAGATAGTTCAGCATCCGCATCTGGAGGCTGTAGTTGGCCAGCGAGCTGTCCCAGTCCTCGGGCTGTACGAGGTTGACGGCGACGAACCTCGGGTCGCGCTCCGCCAGCCGCATGCCGACCGCCATCTGCGTGAACACCCGCGCCGGTGAGCTGCCCCGGGACACCTGGGAGATCCACCTGACGGGGAGCCGGCAGCCCGGGTCGGGGCGCGCGGTGTCGCAGTGCGCGGCCTTGCGGAACTGGACGTTGCTGTCGTCGGCCTCCTTGACCGCCTCGTCCACGACCCGGTCGAGTTTCCCGCCGGCCACGAGCTTGCGGTGAAACGCCGCCAGGTCGGCGTCGTAACCCACGGACTCGGCAAGCGCCTTGGCGCTGTCCGACGCGGGGGTGACCATGGTCTCCAGATAGAACTGGTTCTGTTCGACAACGGTGTTGGCCACGTTGGCGAGCATCTTGCCGCGGGCGTACCAGGTCGCCATGCCGAACTTGTTGAACGTGTCGAAGAAGTGGTCGTGCCCGGACTGATCGGCCGGGAAGTCCTGCATCGACCAGGCCCGGATGATCTCCCGCTTGAACGCGGCATCGGTCCGCGTGTCGGCGGCGGGCCGCGTGCCCGGTCCGCACGGCGACGCGACCGCCGTCATCGTCGCGTCGATGCACAGGCCGTTCTCGATCGCGAGCTTGATCAGGTACTCGGTCGTGACCGCGCCGGAGAGGTGGTTGTGGAGGTCGCCCCCCTTGGGCAGCGCCTTGAAGAAGGACTTCAGCCGCTCGGGTCTGTTGCGCAACGAGTCGAGGTATGCGGACGTCCTGCGCTCGGCGGCGGTCACCACACGGGGCGACGCGAACGCGGCGACGCGCGACGAGGAGTCCTTCGCGGGTGCGGTCGAGGTCGCGGCGGTGGCCGGGAGCGCCGGGAGCAGGGTCAGCGCGGCGAGTGCGCCGAGCCCGGCCGGGAGCAGGGACTTGGGACGGCGAGCCGTCCGGTTTGATGACATCACGACCGAATGATTGCGTTTTGAAGAGCCGCCCGGGACCCGAATCACGTTTGTGGCCGGGAACGTTCACTCGATCGAGGAAACCAGGTCCGTCCGTCGAGGGTCCGATTTCGGTGTTGTGGTCGGACATGGAGGCTTGGGCCTCAGAGGCCACCCGACAGCCTCTCAGCATCTCGTCCAGTTTCTCGGCCTGATCCGCCTGCATCCGTCGCGTGCCGGACTCCAATTGTCCGATGAAGGAGCCGCTGACGAACAGCGGAAGGCCCAGTTCCTCCTGCGAGAGGCCCTCGGCCTCTCTCCGGTGGCGGAGTTCGGCGCCGAGCAGGGCGCGTGGTGAGGAGGAGGGGCCGAGCTTCTTGGGTCCTGGTATGACAACTCCCTGTGACACACGTGCGGGTGTTGGTTCTCCGCCTCTTCCAGGCTAGCTGCGCGTTGGACACGCTGGGTATGCATTGTCATTACTCAGCGTGGAAAGGAATGGGTCATGGCGATCAAGGAACGGCGCAGGGCGGCAGAGGGCAGAGTGCGGGCGGCGGAGGACGCGGTGGCGCGGCTGAAGGAGGGGTTCTCGGCGGTGGGGATCACGTTGCCTTCGCTGCGAATCGACCCGGTGACGTGCGCGGGGAGTGAATCGGCGTCGCCGCTGGTGGACCTCGGCCGGTGCAACCTCGACACGGCGTTGCGGCTGAGTGCGGTGCTGGAGGCGCAGGGGCTGGCCGGTCATGACGGGTGAGGGGCTGGAGTCGCGCGGGCCGGAGCCCGGGTCGTTCGCGGTGGACACCCGGGACGGGCGGGTGGGGCGCGTGATGGGGCGCGTCGGACCGTACGTACAGCTGCGGGAGCCAGGGGGCGGGGCGGAGTGGGACTGTCCGCCGGAATCGGTGCGCCCGGCGCCGCTCGGGGAGGTGCTGCGGGCCAGGGTCAGGGAGGTCAACCGGGAGGGGCGGCTGCCGTGAGGGTGTCGGCCGGCCAGGCCTGACACGCCGTGGACGTGCGGAAGGGCGATGCCCAGGGTGGGCGCCGCCCCTTCGACCTGGCCGGTCGGTCCGGTCAACGCTCTTTTACGTACGGCACGGCCACTCGTTGCGCAATGCAATGAAATGACTGCGTACAGTTGCAGTCGGTGGCGGGTCGGGTGCCGTGAGCAGTCAGGAAAATTTCAGGGAGGCCCTGCCAGCGTGCCGTTCCATGACAACCGACACGACTGACACGTATACGCCGGGCACGCGTTTTCGGGCGCGCCAGATGCTGAACAAGGTCCCGGAAGTGACCCTCTACTTCTGGGTGATCAAAGTGCTGTGCACCACCGTGGGCGAGACCGCAGCCGATCTGCTCAACGACAACCTGGGCATGGGGCTGACCAACACCACGTACCTGATGGGTGCGCTGCTGGTCGTGACCCTGTTCTTCCAGTTCCGGGCGCGGGCGTATGTGCCGGGCCTGTACTGGCTGACCGTGGTCCTGATCAGCGTCGTCGGCACGCTGATCAGCGACAACCTGACCGACAACCTCGGGGTTCCGCTCCAGACCACGACTGTGGTGTTCGCGGTGGCGCTCGCCGTCACGTTCATCGCCTGGTACGCGAGCGAGCGGACGCTGTCCATCCACTCGATCCGGACGACGCGCCGTGAGGCGTTCTACTGGCTGGCGATCCTGTTCACGTTCGCGCTGGGCACGTCTGCGGGCGACCTCACGGCGGAGAAGCTGAATCTGGGGTACTGGCTCTCCGCGGTCGTGTTCGCCGCGCTGATCGCGGCCGTGGCGCTCGCGCACCGCACGCTCGACTTCAACGAGGTGTGGTCGTTCTGGATCGCGTACGTCCTGACCAGGCCGCTCGGCGCCTCGCTGGGCGACTACCTGTCGCAGCCCGCGGCGGACGGCGGGCTGGGGCTGGGCACGGTCGGCACCAGCATCCTGTTCCTCGTCCTCATCCTCGGCCTGGTCGTCTTCCTGACCCGGACCCGGCGCGATGTGGCGGAAGAGGCTGGTGTCGTCGGAGTCAGCCCGCGGGAAGGGTGATGACGAAGCGTGCGCCGGGGGCCGCGGTGTCCAGCGCGATGTCGCCGCCCGCGGCCCTGGCCAGTCGGCGGGCCAGGGCCAGGCCGAGCCCCGCGCCGTCGTGTCCGTCCTCGGGGCGGGCACGGCGGCCGGGTTCGAAGAGCGAGGCGACGAAGTTCTCGGGGACTCCGGGGCCGTCGTCGGACACGTACACCGTGACCTCGCCCGCGCTCGCCGCGCAGGTGAGGGTGATCGAGTGGGCGGCGTAGCGGCGGGCGTTGTCCAGGAGCGGCGTCAGGATGCGCTCGGCGACGTCCTGCGAGACGCCGATGCTCACGTCGGGGGGCGGTGTGCCGGGTGGTGATGTGTTGGGCGGTGGTGTGCCGGCCGCCGCGACGGTCACCGGTGGGGCCGCGGGAAACAGGGTCGCGTTGCGTTCTGCCAGGCGGTGCGCGATGTCGGCGAAGCGGGAGCGGCCGGGAGTCTGCGCGTTGCGGGTACGGACCTCCGAGAGCAGTGAGTCGCAGATCTGCTGCATGGTCGCGGTGGCCCCCGCGATGGCCTCCAGAGAGGTCTCCCGCTCCTGCGCGGAGCGCGGGCGTCCGGTCAGCCACTCGGTTTCGGCGGCGATGCGGGCGAGCGGGGTGCGCAGTTCGTGGGAGAGCTCGGCGGCCTGCTGCTGCTCGTGGCGCAGGACGGCGGCCAGCCGGTCCAGCAGGGCGTCCAGGCTGGTCGCGAACGCGGCGAGTTCGGCCGGCCGGTCCTCGGCACCGAACCGTTCGGGGGCGCCCGCGGCGCTCCACCGGTTGGCCTGCTCGCTCATCGACGTTACGGGGCGCAGGGCCCGTCGTACGACGAGGCGGGTCAGCAGATAGATGGTGGCGAGCAGGAGCACGGCCAGTGCGATCGAACCGACCAGGGCGGTGTCCGCCGTACTGCGGTACGGGTCGAGGCTCACGGAGCTGACGACGGTGCCGGCCTGCGTGGGCGGGTGCCCCGGCCGGGCGGGGGTGTCGACGGGGAACGCGTACAGCCGCCACGCCCCGGGGCCCTCGGTGTCGGCGAACGTCTCGCGTCCTCCCGCGAGCCGGGCCGCCTGGGCCTCCAGGCCGGCGGGTGCGGTGGGAGGCTTCTCGACCACCGTGTCGCCCTGGAAGATCCAGACCCCTACGTCCAGGGCCCGGTCCTCGGTCGGCTCCCGGACGACGAGCCGGCCGTCGGGGCGCACGTCCACCGTCGCCGCCACGGCCTCGGCGCGGGTGCGCAGGACGTCGTCGGCCTGTCCGTGGAGCCGGTTGTCGAGGGCGATGTTGAAGACGATGGTCAGGACGCCGACCCACAGCGCACTGGCGGCGAGGGCCATCAGGGCGAGGCGGCCGCGAAGGGTGCGGGGGGTGAAGTAGCGGTTCATCAGTTCATCGGGGCCCTTGGTCGGACGTGTTGCCCTGTCGGTCCTCTGCTCAGCCGAAGCGGTAGCCGATGCCGCGGACGGTGCTGATGGTCTGCGGGCTGTCCGCCTCGCGGAGCTTGCGGCGCAGCCGGGTCAGGTACTGGTCCAGGGTGTTGTCGCTGACCTGCGCCCCCTCCGGCCAGCCCGCCCGCAGCAGGGCCCGGCGGCGCACCACGTTCCCGGGGCCGGACATCAGGCACGCGAGCAGGCGGAATTCGGTCGGCGTCAGGGCCACGGGCCGGCCGTGGACCGTCAGCTCGTGCTTCATCGGGTTCAGCCGCATCGCACCCGCGCTGTCGGCGAGGGCGCTGTCGTGGTGACCGGTGCGGTTCAGGACTGCGCGGACGCGGGCCGCGAGCTCGCTGAGGTGGAACGGCTTCACCAGGTAGTCGTCGCCGCCCGAGGCGAAACCGGAGAGCCGGTCGGTGAGATTGCCGTGGGCGGTCAGGAAGATCACCGGAACGGTGACCCCGGCACCGCGCATCGCCTGGCACACGTCGCGCCCGTCGGAGTCGGGCAGCCCCACGTCGAGCACGACCGCGTGCACCGACTCGTCGACGGTCTTCAGGGCGGTGGCGCCGTCGACGGCGGTCACCACGTCGAAGTCCTCGTCGCGCAGGCCACGGGCCAGGACATCGCGCAGGCCGTGGTCGTCCTCGACGACGAGAATGCGTGCAGCGGTCACCCGGCCAGTATTACCCGGTCCGCACCGGGCACCCCAGCGCGCTCAGGTTCCGGGAGGTCGACGCGGACGGGCGCCCGGCGGAGGGGCGCTGCATACGCCACACGATCGTGGGAGGCTGAGGGAAGCGGCGGACTGCCGCAGAACCGTCGATCTACGCTCCTTTGTCAGGCCACAGGAGAAGGGACCCGCGATGACCGCCGCGATGGTCGAGAACGACCAGGCCTCTGAGGGCCGCCCGTGGTCGAAAAGGAATGCCAGGGAGGACCGGACGAAGAAGTACCGCGCCTATGCGCGCGCGGGTGTGCCGATGTATCTGCTGATCGACCGGTTCGACACGCGTGGTGCGATGGCCACGCTCTTCACGGAGCCGAACGAGGACGGCACGTACAAGCAGTCCGACCCGGTGCCGTTCGGGAAGCCGCTCACGCTGCCGGAGCCCTTCGGTACGACGCTCCGCACGGAGGAATTCCCGGTCTGAGAAGGCACAGAAAGGGGCGGCACCCAGCCATTGGGTGCCGCCCCTTTCCGTGTGGCCTAAATCAGACCCCGGCAGGTTCCTTTGCCGGGTTGTCCGGGCCGGTCGTCGGGGACGTCGGGCCGCCCGTTGCTGCGACCGTGGAGTTCGCCGGTTCCTGCGAGACGTTGAACTCCGTCAGCATGTCCTTACTGAAGCCGAAGAAGTACGTTGCGAGGAATCCGGCGAGGTAGCCGGTCAGCAGTCCGCCCGCGTAGATCGCGATCGTGGTGCCCATGCCGTGGTTGCCGTCGAGGAGGGGGAACAGGGCCCAGCCGGACGGGCCGATGGCCGTGGAGCCGACCTTGTCGCCGAGCTGGCTGAAGAGGCCGATGAAGGCGCCGCCGAACGCACCACCCACGCACGCCGTGATGAACGGGCGGCCCAGCGGCAGCGAGACACCGTAGATCAGGGGCTCGCCGACACCCAGGAGGCCTGCGGGAAGGGCGGACTTGATGGTCTTGCGGATCGACTTGTTGCGGGGGAGACGGAAGTAGACCGCCACGGCCGCGCCGACCTGGCCGGCGCCCGCCATCGCGAGGATCGGGAGCAGAACCGTGTAGCCCTGCTGCTCGATCAGGGTGGTGTGGATCGGGATCAGGGCCTGGTGCAGGCCCAGCATCACCAGGGGCAGGAAGAGGCCGCCGAGCAGGAAGCCCGCGCCCGCGCCGCCGTTGGTGAGCAGCCAGTCGGCGAACGTACCGATGGCGGTGGAGATCTCACCGGCCACGTACATCAGGCCGAAGACCGTCACCAGGCCGGAGATCAGGACCGTGAGGGTCGGGGTGACCAGTACGTCGAGTGCCTCGGGCACCCAGCGGCGGCACCACTTCTCCACGTACGCCGCGAGCACTGCCGCACCGAGCGCGCCCAGCACACCGCCCTGGCCGGGGGAGAGCGTCTGGCCGAACGCCTCGATGTTCGCGACGCCCGGGAAGACAATGATCGCGGCGACCGCGCCGCCCAGGATCGGCGTACCGCCGAACTCCTTCGCCGTGTTGAAGCCGACGAACACGGCGAGCAGCGCCATGAATCCGGACGCTATCGCGCCCAGGGCGGGCGTGACGGAGGTCAGCCAGCCCAGGTTCACCAGCAGGCCGTTGAGGCCGGCGATGATGCCGCAGCCGATGAGCGCGGGGATCAGCGGGACGAAAATGTTCGCGATCCGGCGCAGGAACAGCTTGAACGGGGTGGCGTTCTTCGCCTTCTGCTTCGCCTTCATCGCTGCACCCTGGGCGGCCAGCTCCTCCGCCGAAGCGGAGGCGGAAGCCGGGGCGGAGGAGGAGGCTTCGGCAGCGGTTGGTTCAGGGGCTGCTGCCTTGCCCTCCTCCACCAGCTGCTCGAATTCCGGTGTGACCCGGGCGACGGTGCCCGGGCCGAGGACGATCTGGTACGTGTCGTCCTCGACCACGCCCATGACGGCGGGGAGTGCCTTCAGGGCTTTGTCGTCGACGAGCGAGCGGTCGTGCAGGCTCAGCCGGAGCCGGGTCATGCAGTGGGCTATGGAGCTGACGTTCGAGGCGCCACCGACGAGCGGAAGGATCGCGGCGGCGGTGGCGCGGTTCTTGTCTTCTGTTGCCATGGTGCGTGGTGCCTTGCTGTTGCGGGGGTGTGGATGTGGAGCTGGTGGGTCAGGTGCTGCGCGGGGCAGCGGCGAGGGCGGCGCGGAGGTGGCCGCCGGACGCGGTCAGAAGGTCCTCGGCGGTGGGGCCGTCGACCTGGCCGAGGATGGTGAGGATGGCGTTCTTCACCTCGCCCTCGGTCGCGGCGAGGGCCGCCTCGATCTCCTTGTCGGACGCGCCCGTGGCAAGCGAGACGATCCGGCGGGAACGGGCGCGCAGCTTCTCGTTGGAGGCGCGGACGTCGACCATCAGGTTTCCGTAGGTCTTGCCGAGCCTGATCATCGTGATCGTCGAGAGCATGTTGAGGACAAGCTTCTGTGCTGTACCCGCCTTGAGCCGGGTGGAGCCGGTGAGCAGCTCGGGGCCGACGACGATCTCGATGCCGTGCTCGGCCGCGGCCCCCAGTGCGGAGTCCGCGTTGCAGGAAAGGCCGATGGTCAGCGCGCCCTTGGCACGGGCGTGTTCGACGGCGCCGATCGCGTACGGCGTACGGCCGGAGGCGGAGACGCCGACCACGGTGTCGTCCGCGGTGAGGTCCAGCGCGTCGAGGTCGGCGGCAGCCAGCTCCTTGCTGTCCTCGGCGCCTTCGACGGCCTTGACCATCGCGGACGGGCCGCCCGCGATCAGGCCGATGACCTCGGAGGGGTCGGTGTTGAAGGTGGGCGGGCACTCGCTGGCGTCCAGCACGCCGAGTCGGCCCGCGGTGCCCGCGCCCGCGTAGATCAGCCGACCGCCGCGGGCCATGCGCTCCGCGGTGCCGTCGATCGCGGCGGCTATCTCGGGCAGCCGGGCGGCGACGGCGGTCGGGACGGACTGGTCCTCGCCGTTCATGATCCGGGCAATCTCAAGGGTGTCCAGGCGGTCGATCTCGGCGAGCTCGGGACGGAACGCCTCGGTGGTGAGCGTTTCGAGCTGGGCGCGCAGCTCACCGTATTCGCCGGGGGCGGCGGCGCCGGAGTCGGTGGTGGAGGTCATGGAGAGCGGCTCTGCTTTCTTGGTCTCGTACGGGTCGGCGGGCGCGAACGCGGGTGCGGGTGCGGGTGGTGAGAGTCGGTCGGTTCGCGGTCAGAGCGGGCGCGGGGTGTGGCGGTGGGCCAGCGCCTCGTAGGAGGCGGCGAGCGCCGGTGCGGCCGTTTCGTATATGCGCTGCGCGACGCCTATGAACAGGCAGTCGATGACGAGCAGCTGGCTCGTACGGCTCGACATGGCTGCGGGCCGCAGCTCGCTCTCCCGGGCGGTGGACGTGGTCAGCACGTGGTCGGCGTACTGGGTCACGGGGCCGTCGGGGCGGCCGGTGACGGCGAGCGTCGTCGCACCGCGGTCGAAGGCGACCCGCAGTGGCTCGATGACGTCGACGGTGGAGCCGGAGTGCGTGATCGCGACGGCCACATCGCCGGAGCGCAGCTGCACGGCGTTGGTCACCGCGAGGTGCGGGTCCGTGTGGGAGTGCGCGATCAGGCCGATGCGGGCCAGCTTCTGTGCCAGGTCCTGGCCGACGAGGGAGGAGGCGCCCACGCCGTAGATGTCGATGCGCCGGGCGGTGGCAATGGCGGCCACCGCGGCGCCGAGCTGGACGGTGTCGAGCCCCGCGGCCGTGTCGGCGAGGGTCTGCTGCTCGTCGTAGGCGAGCTTGGCGACCACATCGGCGATCGGGTCGTCGACCGCTATGTCGGCGGTGACGGAGGGAGCCCGGCCCGACTGCTGCTGCGCGGCGAGCCCGGCGAGGGCCAGGCGCAGATCGCGATAGCCGGGGTAGCCGAGGAGGCGGGCCGTGCGGACCACGGTCGCCTCGCTCGTGCCGGTGAGTTCGGCGAGACCGGTGACCGTGAGGGCGGCGCAGCCGGCGGGGTCACCGGCGACGGCCTCGGCGACGCGCTGCATGGAGCGGGTCATGGACGGCGCGAGCGTGCGCACCTTGGCCGCGAGAGCCGCCGGGGCGGGCGGCGAATCAGCGCTGAAACTTTCCTTCAGATCACGGGTCACCTTTGAAAGATATTTTCAACCGGGTTGCCCGTCAACCCCCCTTTGGTCCCTACCTTCACCCCCCCTTTTGTCCCTACCTTCACCCCCCTTTGGTCCCTACCTCCGACACCACTTCCGACAGCGCGGAAACGGCAAAGGCGGGAGCGCGAAACGGGTTCGCGGGCAGGGTGACAATGGGCCCATGGAGATGAACCCCCTGGAACAGGCGTTGCACACGGCCCGCGCGCTGGTCATGGCCGATCTCACCGCAGGTGACGTCGCCGAGGCCGGGATCGTCTCGCTGGTCGAGGACGCGGTGAGCCACCGCCGCTGGTGGGTCGAGCAGTGGCCCGACGGCGCCTCGTTCGTCGTCGGCCTCGTGGCTCAGGACGTGCAGGACGCCCTGCTCGAACGGTACGGGCGGTGGCCGCTCTGCCCGGTCTGCGACGCGGGTGACCCGCACGCCCTGGACGTCGAACCGGAGTTGGGCCCGGACCCGCACTGGGTGTGCACCAAGGCCGCCGTGGCCGTCGCACCGGTGGGTTCGCTGAGCGGGATACTGCGGCGGTGACGGTCTACATCGACCCGCCCGACTGGCCGGGTCACGGGCGGCTCTGGTCGCACCTGGTCAGCGATGTGTCCTTCGAGGAGCTCCACGCTTTCGCGGCATCCATCGGCTGCCCGCCCGGTGCGTTCGAGCGGGACCACTATGACGTACCGGAGTCGCGGTACGAGGACGCGGTACGGGCCGGGGCCCGGCAGATCGGCTCGAAGGAGCTCGTCCGCCGCATTACGGAGGCCGGGCTGCGGCGGCCCAAGGGGCGTCCGGTACCCGCCCGGTGACGGGCCGTGCCCCGCCGCGCTCCACCGGCCCGCGCCCGCGCCCGCCGTTCGAGAGTCCGGTCCGGCGGGCGCTCGTCCGGTCCTACGGGCGATAGTCCGGTCCGCGCAGGTACCCGCCTCCATGGACGCCTCCGCAGTAGTCAGAAGACGCCTCCGCAGTCAGACCGCGGAGATATCCGCCTCCGTGGCCGCCTGCGGCGTCTTGCCCGACACCTCCGAGGACACTCCCGCCGACGCCGCGGCGGGCGCCCCGGCCACCCGTCGCGACCTGCCCCCGCCCTGCAGCCGCAGCGAGAACACCACGGCGACCAGCGCCAGCACTGTCATCGCCGCCCCCGCCCACGCGGTCGCCGTGAAACCGAAGTCCGCGTCGATCACGGCGCCCCCCAGCCAGGGTCAGCGATCCCGGGTGCTGCATTCCCGCGGCCGGAGGCTTCCTGCCGCCGCCCCACCGCACGCTCAGCGGCTGAGCAGTTCCAGCTCGGTCAACAGGTTCTGCCGCGCCCGCGGTTCCCACTGGTCCACCCCGTGCGGGGTGCGGAACAGTCGCGGCAGCCCGAGCAGCTGACGCAGCACCGCCGCCCGCCCTTCCCGGAACGCGTCGTCGGGCACGAAGCCGTACTCCTCCCGAACCTGTGCCGCGTACGCCGCGTACTCCTTCGGGGCCGCCGCCAGGATCGCCAGATCCGCATCGCACAGCACCTCACCGTTGGTGTCGCCGTCCGCCGGATCGTGGGTGACGGTGAGCCGGACGAGCCGGGCCACCTCGGCCGTGACGTCGGCCGGTACGCCGGCCTCCGGCAAGGCGCGTTCAGCGAGGGTGGCGCTGCGTTCCTCGTTCTCGGACCGGTCGGGCCGGTAGACCGCGTCGTGGAACCAGGCGGCGAGGCGTACGGCATCCGCATCGGCCGCGTATGCGGCGAGTGTGTCGATGCGATCGAGCACCGCGGCCAGGTGCGCCGTGGTGTGGTACCGCCGCTGCGGCTCGGCCCAGCGCGCCAGCAGATTGTCGGCGTACGGCAACGGATCGGGGCCTGACGCCCCGCCCCGGGCACCGACGAGCGCCTCCCGCCAGCGGTCACGGAGAGAGGCGTCGGCGCTGCCCGCCTCGTGGGCGCCGTCCGCCCTGTGGGCCGCCCCGGAGGCACTGCTTCCGCGCGTACTGTCGGTCATGGAACGACTCTAAGGGCTGTCCCGTGGCCCGGTGCTGGGCGTTCCTTGTTCTGCCAGTCCTCTGAGAGTCCTTCACCGCGTCGTGTCCTAAGGGCTGAAGACTGCCCGATGGGGCAGACGACCGGACCGGGGCAGCCTGCCGAGCCGCCCCGGTCGTTGTACGGGTGACGGTGCGCCGGACCGGTCAGTGGCCGGGCGGGGTGTCCAGGGCCAGTGCGGCGAAGGTGGCCAGCCAGTGGTCCGTGTTGAAGTCGCCGGAGGAGACCGCGGGCAGGCCGACCGCGAGATGGGCCTCGGCCGACGCGGTCAGAGCGGTGCGGGCGGGACCCTCGCCCAGCGCGTCGGCAATCGTACGAAGAGCAGCTGCCCGGCTCAGGGTGAGGCCCAGGAGATGGCCGATCTGCGGGTCCGAGTGGTCGGAGATCACGGGCGGGGTGAGCAGCGCAGAGTCCGCCAGGCCCGGCAGGAACGTGGCCAGCCAGGTACGGAACTCGGCGACCGGCAGCACCCGGCGCATCGCGTCCGCCTCGGTCAAAGCGGGGGAGAGGAAGTCCTGGCCGGACGGCTCCCAGTGCTCGGGGGCGTCGTGGTCCGCGGTGAACCAGGTGCGCAGCCGGTCCGCCGCCGTGTCGAGCACCGGGCGGGGCAGACCGGCACGCTCACCCGCGTCCAGGATCAGGCCCAGGCCGAAAGCGCTGTTGGGGTGGATCCCGTGCCGGATCGGGTACGTGGCCTTGGGCAGCCAGGCGGCGAGGAGTTCGCCGACCGCGTCGACGGCGGGAGAGAGGACGTCGGCCCAGCGGTCGCCCTCGGGAGTGGCGAGCGCACGGCACTCCGCTGCCAAAGCCACCAGCCACGCCCAGCCGTAGGGGCGTTCGAAGTGCGGACGTCCGCGGAGATAAGCCGCCTCGACAACGAGGTTCTCCCGGGTGAGGTGGGAGTTCAGCACCTCGTGGACACGGGTGGTGACCGTGGCCGGGAGGTCGCCGGTGGTGGAGAAGCGGCGCAGCAGGCGGACGAGCAGCCAGTGCATGTGCACGGTGGAGTGCCAGTCGTACCCCCCGTAGAACGCGGGGTGCAGCGTGCGGGGCGCGACCAGTTCCTCGGGGCCTGTGTACAGGTGGGCCGGGTTGTTGGGGTATTCGCGTACGACATTGGCCAGGGCCAGTTCCGCGAAGGGGACGGCGTACGCGGCGGGGAGCGTGGGGGACATCGGGGCTCCAGACGGGTGGGCGAGCGGCTCGGGTCGAGGGGCGGCGGGTCAGAAGGCGAAGACGGCCATGATCACGATGTTGCAGAGCAACACGGCTGCCGCCGTGGGGAGTTGGGCCTTGATGGGGCCGTACTGGTCCTTGAGTTCGAGAAGTGCGGCGGGAACCAGATTGAAGTTGGCGGCCATCGGCGTGACAAGGGTGCCGCAGAAACCGCAGAGCATGCCGATCGCGAGGATCGCGGGTGCGTTGCCGTTCATCTGCTCGATGAGGACGGGCCAGCCGATCGCGGCGGTCATCACAGGGAAGGCGGCGAAGGCGTTGCCCATGATGATGGTGAACAGGGCCATTCCGCAGCAGTAGACCACCACGGCCACCAACTTCTGGCCGTCCGGCAGCACCGCCTCGGTGATCTTGCCTACCTGTTCGCCGACGCCGGCCACCTGGAAGATCGTGCCGAGGACCGCGAGCAGCTGGGGCAGGATCAGTGCCCAGCCCATGGACTCGAGCATGCCGCGACCGGAGTGCAGCGGCACGGAGATCTTTCGCTCGCGCAGCACCACCATGCCGACGATCAGCGCGGTGATGGCGCCGATGCCGAGGCCCAGGATGGTCTCGTAGCCCGGTTCCAGGACCGGTTCGCCACCGATCTTCCAGTTCTTCACGAGCGTCGCGCAGATCATCGCGACGACGGGGATGGTGAGGGCCGGAAGGAACAGCTTGTTGCCGAAGCGGGCGGCCGAGGCGGCGCGCTCCTCGCGGGAGGTGGTGCGCGGTTCGCCCTTGCCGGTGAGACCGAAGCCGCCCAGAACGATCAGGATCAGGACGGCGACGCCCAGCGGCTCGGCGGGCAGCGTCTTGCTGACGACTCCGGTGGAGTAGAAGAACGAGACCCCCAGCAGACCCCAGAAGCCGGCCGAGCCGAAGCGCTTGGGGTTGGTGCGGTCCATGACCATCTGCGCGGCCATGACGAGGAACACCGCGCCGACCAGCCAGAAGAAGTACTCGGACTTGATCACTTGGCGTCCTCCGTCCGGAGCCCGGCGTGTGCCGACAGGTCGTTCTCGGCGGCGGCGACGGCGAGCTCGCGCTCCAGCTGCCGGTCCAGGTTGAGCAGGCGCGCCCCGTGGATCAGGAAGGCGCAGATCGCGGTGGGGATCGCCCACACGGCCAGATGCAGAGGTTCGAGGTGCTGGTCGTACGTGGAGTTCACGAACCCGGTGATCAGCAGGATCGAGCCGATCGCGAGGAAGCAGTCCTCACCGAAGAAGACCCCGATCGTGTCGGCGCCGGACGCGTGCGAACGGACCTTCTCGCGCAGCTTCTGAGGCAGCGGGCCACCCGCCTTGGCCTCGGCCGCGGCTTCGGCCATGGGGGCGATCAGCGGGCGCACGCTCTGCGCGGGCCCGCCGATGCTGGTGAGGCCGACGGCAGCGGTGAGCTGGCGGATCAGCAGGTACAGCGTCAGGAAGCGGCCGGTCGTCAGCTTGCCCAGCTTGCCGATGAGGTTGCGGGCCTGCTCCTGGAGCCCGTACCGCTCAAGCAGCCCGATGACGGGCAGTGTGATGACGAAGACGGTCACGGAGCGCGAGGTGGCGAAGCTGTTGCCGAACGTGGCCAGCACCTCCTGGAGGGAGAGCTTGCCCAGCAGTCCGGTGACGATGCCGGCGACACCCACCACGAGGAGGGGATTGCGGCGGGTGGCGAATCCGAGGATCACCACAAGCACGCCGAGGAGAACGATCACGCGTCGGCCTTCTTCCGCGCATGGACGTGCAGGCGCAGACCTGCTCGGTTCCGATCGGATGGGGGAATGCGCGAGACATTAAGCGATTGTTCAACAAGCCCACAAGAGTGTGGGCTGTACGAATTGAGAAGTGAGGTGCGGCGCACATGCTCGGCCGGGGCGGGCGGCGAGTGGTGCGGAACGTCGCCGGCGTGGGGATCCGCCCGTGAAGTGGCTCGCTGGGCGGCCCGGGCGGCGCGGTCACGGATCGTGGCGAGGATGGTGGAACGTCTGGTTCGCCGTAGGAGTCGGCGGGGGTGAAATGTCGGGGTTGCTGGGGAGGTGACGCTCCCGGGGGCCGGCCCCCGGGAGTGCTCCGGCGGGCCGCCCGGCGCGCCCCGCGCGGGCTACCGCCCGGTCAGGCGCTCCGAGTACGCCTCCGCCAGCTGGCGCCGTGAATCCTCCAGGTAGAAGGCCAGCATCCGCTCGGCGCCCGCCGCGTCCCCCTCGGCCAGCCTGTCCGCGATCTCCCTGTTCCTGGTGAGGTAGGGCTCGTGGAAGCGGCGCGGGTCGGCCATCACATGGAAGGCCAGCCGCAGTTCGGCGAGGACGTTGCGCATCAGCTCGTCCGTGCGGGGGCTGTTCGCGAGGCCCGCCAGGGCTTGGTGGAAGCGAATGTTGGCGGTCGAGCAGACCGGCCAGTCGTCCGCCAGTGCCGCATGCTCGCCCGTCGACACGGCGGCCTCGACGGCCGTCAGGTCGTACGGCGGCTCGCCCAGCGTCCGCAGGGCCGCGCACTCGACGAGCAGCCGGACCCGGTAGATGTCCACCAGGTCGTCGACGGCGAGGATGCGTACGAAGACGCCCTTGTTGAGCCGGTGTTCCAGGAGGCGCTCGTGCGACAGCAGCCGGAACGCCTCGCGCAAGGTGTTCCTGGACACGGTGAGGGCGCCGCTGATGCTCTCCTCGGAGAGCCGGCTGCCCGGCGGGAAGTAGCCCTCGGTGATCCGGTCCCGCAGGATGGCGGCGACCCGCTCGGCGGTGCCGGACCGGGCCAGTAAGGCGCTGTCCGCGGCCAGTTCCGAGAGATCCGGAGAAGTCCGGCCGCCACTGCCCGCAGTCCCCGCCATGGCCCGTCCCCTGTCCTGTTGTCCTGTCGCGTCGCCGCTCCGTCGCGGTGCGCGTCATCCGGTACGCAGTCTGTGCCCAGTGAACCGTACGGGCGTCTCACCCCCAAGCCGGGTCTTGTCAGATTGTTGAACAATCGCTAGCGTGCGCCCGTGATGGATCTGACGAACCCGACGAACCCGGCGGCCCCGATGGATCTCAACGCGGATCTCGGCGAAGGGTTCGGGCACTGGACTCTCACCGATGACGACGCGCTGCTCGACTGTGTCACCAGTGCCAACGTCGCCTGCGGGTTCCACGCGGGGGATGCCTCCGTGATGCGGCGGGTCTGCGAGACCGCGGCCGCCAGAGGTGTACGGATCGGAGCCCAGGTCGCGTACCGCGATCTGGCCGGCTTCGGGCGTCGCTCCATGGATGTGCCGTCCGCCGAGTTGACCGCCGAGATCGCCTATCAGATCGGCGCGCTGCGGGTCTTCGCCAAAGCGGCCGGTTCCACGGTCTCGTACGTCAAACCCCACGGCGCCCTCTACAACCGCGCCGTCTGGGACGACACCCAGGCCGCGGCCGTGGTCGAGGGTGTCCGGCTGGCCGGCGGGGACCTGGCGGTCCTCGGACTCCCCGGCTCGCGCCTGCTCGCCCACGCGGCAGCCGCGGGCCTCACGGCCGTCGAGGAAGCCTTCGCCGACCGCGCGTACACCCCGCAGGGCACCCTGGTCCCGCGCGGCGAGCCCGGAGCGGTGGTGCACGACGAGGACGAAGTCGTACGCCGCAGTGTCGGCATGGCGGTGGACCGGGGCGTCATCGGGTCGGACGGCGGCCGGATACCGGTCATGGCGCGCTCGCTGTGCGTCCATGGCGACACCCCGGGCGCGGCGGCGCTGGCCCGCAGGATCAGGACGGCGCTCGAAGAAGCGGGCGTGGCCGTGCGGGCGTTCGTATGAGCGCGGGGGCGCGTACGCACGTCGGCATCGAGGTTCTTCCCGCCGGGCCGGGAGCGCTGCTGGTCGAGTTGTCGTCCGGTGAGCACGCGGAGGCCTTTCACGCCGAGCTGCTGCGGCGGCGGGCGCTCGGCGAGCTGCCCGTCGTACGCGAGATCGTTCCCGGTGCCCGGACCGTCCTGCTCGACGGCATCGCGGACCGCACCCCGGACGGCACCGCGCGGCTCGCCCGCGAGGTCGCCTCCTGGCGGATACCGCCGCTGCGGCGCGACACCGGGGACGCCGTGGAGATCCCCGTCGTCTACGACGGGCCGGACCTCGGCGACGTCGCGGCGGCCTGGGGCGTCACCGTCGCAGACGTGCCCCGCATCCACTCCGGGACCGAATTCCGGGTGGCCTTCTGCGGGTTCGCCCCCGGCTTCGGCTATCTCACCGGCCTCCCCGCACACCTGCACCTGCCGCGCCGCGCGACCCCGCGCACCAGGGTTCCGGCCGGTGCGCTCGCCCTCGCGGGGGCGTACACCGGGGTGTACCCGCGTCCGTCGCCCGGCGGCTGGCAGCTCATCGGGCGGATGCCCGAGACGGACGAACTGTGGAACCCGGCCCGCGAACCGGCGGCGCTGCTGACCCCTGGAGCGCGGGTGCGCTTCGTCGTGACGGAGGTGCGTCCGTGACCGGTTCCATCGAGGTGGTCAGGGCCGGGGCCCTGACCACCGTTCAGGACGCCGGCCGCGTCGGCTGGGCACACCTCGGAGTGCCACGCGCCGGCGCGCTCGACGCCCCGGCCCGCCGCCTGGCCAACCGACTGGCCGGAAACCCGGTGGAAGCGGCGCTGCTGGAGACGACCGTCACCGGCTGCGCGGTCCGCCCGGACCGGTCCGTGGTCGCCGTCGTCGGCGGGGCGCCCTGCCGGGTCACGGTCGACGGACGGCCCGTGGCCTGGGGAACACCCGTGTACGTACCCGCGGGCGCGGTGCTCGACGCCGGCCCCGCGGTCCAGGGCCTGCGCAGCTATCTGGCGTTCGGGGGCGGCCTGCTGCCGGAACCGGTGCTGGGCAGCAGGTCCGCCGACCTGCTCTCCGGGCTGGGCCCGGCCCCCTTGCGCGCCGGGGACGTACTGCCCCTGGGGCACGGCACGCCGAGCCCCGCGGGCACCGACGCCGTGCCCTGGCCGGGCGCCCCCGGCGAACTCGTGCTCCCGCTGAACCTCGGCCCCCGCCACACCTGGTTCACGGACGAGGCGCTGCGTACGCTCACCACGGCCACGTACCGGGTCTCGCCGCACAGCAACCGGATCGGCCTGCGCACGGAGGGTCCGGCCCTGGCGCGCGCCCGCGAGGGCGAACTGCCCAGCGAGGGGATGGTGCTCGGCGCCATTCAGGTGCCGCCGGACGGGCGCCCGGTGGTGTTCCTCAACGACCATCCGACGACCGGGGGTTACCCGGTCGTCGGTGTCGTGCACGAAACCGCACTCGCGGGCGCGGCACAGGCGGTGCCGGGAACCCGGGTGCGGTTCGTGAGGGCGGGCTGAGGACCATTCCTACGCCGCCCTGAACCCCCGCAGCCGAAGCGAGTTGCCGACCACGAAGACCGACGAGAACGCCATCGCCGCGCCCGCGATCATCGGGTTGAGCAACCCGGCCGCGGCGAGTGGCAGGGCGGCCACGTTGTAGGCGAAGGCCCAGAACAGGTTCGTACGGATGGTGCCCAGCGTCTTGCGGGAGAGCCGGATGGCGTCCGCCGCGGCCCGCAGGTCCCCGCGCACCAGCGTCAGGTCGCCGGCCTCGATCGCGGCGTCCGTGCCCGTACCCATCGCCAGGCCCAGGTCGGCCTGCGCGAGGGCGGCCGCGTCGTTGACGCCGTCGCCGACCATGGCGACCGAACGGCCCTGAGCCTGGAGGCCCTTGATGACGTCGGCCTTGTCCTCAGGCATGACCTCCGCGTACACCTTCTCGATCCCGACCTCGGCCGCGACCGCCTCGGCAACCGTCCGGTTGTCACCGGTGAGCAGGATCGGGGTCAGACCGAGTGCCCGCAGCCGCTCGATGGCCTCCGCGCTGGTGTCCTTCACCGCGTCGGCGACCTCGAGGACCGCCCGTGCCTCGCCGTCCCAGGCGACCGCGATGGCCGTCCGTCCGGCGGCCTCCGCCGCGGCTTTCTGCCGGGCCAGCTCCACCGGCAGGTGTATCTCCCACTCCGCGAGCAGCTGCTCACGGCCGACGAGGACGGCATGGCCCTCGACGACGCCCTGGACACCGAGACCCGCGACGTTGGCGAAGTCCTCGGGGGTGGGCAGGGCGGCGCCGGTGCGCTCTGCGGCTCCGGCGGCGACGGCCTGGGCGATGGGGTGCTCGGAGGAGTGCTCCAGGGCGCCCGCGAGCCGCAGCACGTCATCCTCGTCCGTACCGTCCGCCGTGTGCACGTCCAGCAGGGTCATCCGGCCGGTGGTGACCGTGCCGGTCTTGTCGAGGACGATCGTGTCGACGCGGCGGGTGGTCTCAAGGACCTCCGGGCCCTTGATCAGGATGCCGAGCTGGGCGCCGCGTCCCGTACCGACCATGAGGGCGGTCGGAGTGGCGAGGCCCAGGGCGCAGGGGCAGGCGATGATCAGTACGGCGACGGCGGCGGTGAACGCGGCGGTCAGGCCCGCGCCGTTGCCGAGCCAGAGGACGAGCGTGCCGAGCGCGAGGGCGATGACAACGGGGACGAAGACGGCGGAGATCCGGTCCGCGAGGCGCTGGGCGGCCGCCTTGCCGTTCTGCGCGTCCTCGACGAGCCTGGCCATCCGGGCCAGCTGGGTGTCGGCGCCGATCCGGGTGGCCTCGACGACGAGCCGGCCGCCCGCGTTGAGCGTGGCCCCGGTGACCCAGTCGCCGACACCGACCTCCACGGGTACGGACTCACCGGTGAGCATCGACACGTCCACGGCCGACGCGCCCTCGACGACGGTGCCGTCGGTGGCGATCTTCTCGCCGGGGCGGACCAGGAACCGGTCCCCGACCTGGAGGTCGGCGGTCGGCACGGTCACCTCGCGGCCACCGCGCAGCACGGTCACTTCCTTGGCGCCGAGCTCCAGCAGCGCCTTGAGGGCCGCACCGGCCTTCCGCTTGGAGCGCGCCTCGAAGTAGCGCCCGGCCAGGATGAAGGCGGTGACTCCGGCGGCGGCCTCCAGGTAGATGTTCCCGGCGCCGTCGCTGTGGCCGATGGTCAGCTCGAAGGGATGAGTCATGCCGGTCATCCCGGCGGTGCCGAAGAACAGTGCCCACACCGACCACAGGAACGCGGCCGAGGTGCCGAGCGAGATCAGCGTGTCCATCGTCGCCGCGCCGTGCCTGGCGTTGGTCCAGGCGGCGCGGTGGAAGGGCCAGGCGGCATACGTGACGACGGGGGCCGTCAAGGTCAGCGAGAGCCACTGCCAGTAGTCGAACTGGAGCGCAGGGACCATCGACATGGCGATCACCGGCACGGCGAGCACGACGGCGGTGACCAGCCGCTGCCGCAGGGGCCGCAGCTCGTCGGCTTCCTCGGCCTTTGGGGTCTCGTCCTCGCGACGTATAGGGGGTGGGGGTTCGTGCGCGGTGTAGCCGGTCTTCTCGACGGTGGCGATCAGGTCCTGTACGGAGATGTCCTCGCCCCGGTAGCTGACCTTGGCCTTCTCGGTGGCGTAATTGACGGTGGCCTCGACGCCGTCCATCCGGTTGAGCTTCTTCTCGATACGGGCCGCGCAGGAGGCGCAGGTCATGCCGCCGATCGAGAGCTCGACCTCTGCGGTGGTGCCGTCGGCTGTGCTGGTGCCGGTTGTGGCGGTGTGCGCGGACACGATGTCCTCCCTGACGGAGATTGTATACCCCATGGGGGTATGAGTTGATGGTTCAGGTATACCCCCCACCCCTATGAAGTGCAAGTGTGATCCACCCTCGGGAGCTGGAGCGTGCGCGCCCGATCGCCTGGTATGCGTCCCGGCCTCGCGTATCTTCACGTCACATTGAGGCCGTGCCCTCGGCCGACCGCCCCGTAGGCTGGTCACTGGACTAGGGCGTGTTTCGAAAGTCCCGTCGTCCGCCCGAAGGGCGGGCCCCGCGGCGTCTGGTGCGTGCGATCGCAAGGCGGAGGGTCGTCCTCGTACTGGGCGTACGAGGACGATCCCGACAACGCGGCGAGCGTGCGTGCCAGGCGTCGCGGGGCAGGCGGGACTTTCGTAACACGCCCTAGGGCCCGGTGCCGCGCGCCACGCAGTCGGCCAGATGGTCGTCGACCAGGCCGCAGGCCTGCATCAGGGCGTAGGCCGTCGTCGGTCCGACGAAGCGCAGACCGCGCTTCTTGAGGCCCTTGGCCAGCGCCGTGGATTCAGGGGTGACCGCGGGAACGTCGCCGACGGTGCGCGGGGCCGGGCGTCCGGCCGGGTCGGGGGCGTAGGACCAGATCAGTTCGTCCAGCTCGCCGGCGCGCCAGCCGGCCAGTACCTGGGCGTTGGCGAGGGTCGCCTCGATCTTCGCCCGGTTGCGGATGATGCCGGCGTCGGCGAGGAGGCGCTCCTTGTCGGCGCCGGTGAACTCCGCCACCGCGGGGATCTTGAATCCGGCGAAGGCGGAGCGGAAGCCCTCCCGGCGGCGCAGGATCGTCAGCCAGGAAAGACCCGACTGGAACGCCTCCAGACAGAGCCGTTCGAAGAGGGCGTCGTCGCCGTGGACGGGGCGGCCCCATTCGGTGTCGTGGTACGTGAGGTAGTCCTCGGTGGAGAGCCCCCACGGGCAGCGCAGACCGCCGTCCGGGGCCGCTTGTGCGCCGCCGCTCATCGCTGGGGCTCCTCTCCGGGACGCTCTGTCTGCTGCGGGTCGTCCTGCCGAGGTGCCTCCCCCGGCGCCCCCGGACGGTCCTCGGGCCGCTCCCCCGTCAACTGCGGCCGGTCCTGCGGCCGCTTGCGGAGATCGGGGCCACCGGCCGTGGTCGCCCGCGCGCCTGCCAGCGCCGACTGCAGCTCCGCGATCCGCGCGTCCCGCTCGGCGAGCTCAGCGCCGAGCCGGCCGAGTGCCTCGTCGACATCCGTCATGCGGTAGCCGCGTACGGCCACCGGCAGCCGCAGCGCCTCGACATCCGCGCGGCCGACCGGGCGCGTCGCGGGCAGCGGGTCGGTCAGCTGCTCGGGGGCCACGTCCTGCAGGACGGCGCTCTTCCCACCGCCGAGCACCGCGAGGGTGACCGCAGCCACGACCACCACCATCGCCAGCAGCAAGAACCAGAACACGCGTATCTCCCCGGGAGCGGAAACCTGTCCAGGTCCGATCGTGCCATGCGGCGGTGACAGTTAGGGTCGCAGGCGACCCACGGGCGATCTACCAGAGGAGAAACACGGGATGCGAAGCGGTGTGCTCAGGCTGGGGCGGCGTGAATTCGGTGCCCACGAGCCAGTGATCATGGCGATCGTGAACCGTACTCCGGACTCCTTCTACGACCGGGGCGCGACGTTCCAGGACGAGCCGGCACTGGCCCGGGTCGAGCAGGCGATCGCGGACGGCGCGGCGATCGTCGACATCGGGGGTGTGAAGGCAGGACCCGGTGAAGAGGTGACCGCCGAGGAGGAGGCCCGACGCACGGTGGGGTTCGTCGCCGAGGTCCGGCGCCGCCACCCGGATGTGGTGATCAGCGTCGACACCTGGCGCCACGATGTCGGCGAGGCGGTCTGCCAGGCCGGTGCGGATGTGCTGAACGACGCCTGGGGCGGCGTCGACCCGAAGCTCGCGGAGGTCGCCGCGCGGTACGGCGCCGGACTGGTGTGTACGCACGCGGGCGGCGCCGAGCCGCGGACCCGGCCGCACCGGGTCACGTACGAAGACGTGATGGCGGACATCCTGCGGGTGACGGTGGGACTCGCCGAGCGGGCGGTCGGACTCGGGGTGCGGCCGGACGGGATCATGATCGACCCCGGTCATGACTTCGCGAAGAACACCCGGCACTCGCTGGAGGCAACCCGCAGGCTCGGCGAGATGACGGAGACCGGCTGGCCGGTCCTCGTATCGCTGTCCAACAAGGACTTCGTCGGGGAGACGCTCGACCGGCCCGTGAAGGAACGGGTGATCGGGACGCTGGCGACGACGGCCGTGTCCGCGTGGCTGGGGGCGCAGGTGTACCGGGTGCACGAGGTGGCGGAGACGCGGCAGGTGCTGGACATGGTGGCGTCCATCGCGGGGCACCGGGAGCCGGCCGTCGCGCGGCGCGGGCTGGCGTGAGCGGATCGGGGCTCCGCCCCGGTCCCCGCTCCTCAATCGGACGCTGTCGGTTGGTTACCAACAGCGTCCTCAGTCGCCGGAGGGGCTTGAGGATGTCCGGGCGAAGCCCCGGCTCTACCGGCCGACCTCCTTCGTCACGAGGTCGACCGCCTCGTCCACGTCGTCCGTGACGTGGAACAGCAGCAGGTCGTGCTCGGACGCCTTGCCCTGCGCCACCACCGTGTCCCTCAGCCAGTCCACGAGCCCGCTCCAGTACGCGGTGCCGAACAGCACGATCGGGAAGCGCGTGACCTTGCCCGTCTGGACAAGGGTGAGGGCCTCGAAGAGTTCGTCCAGCGTGCCGAGGCCGCCAGGCAGCACAACGAATCCCTGCGCATACTTCACAAACATCGTTTTTCGAACAAAGAAGTAGCGGAAGTTCACGCCGATGTCGACGTGCGGGTTGAGGCCGGACTCGAAGGGCAGCTCGATACCGAGGCCGACCGAGACGCCCTTCGCCTCCCGTGCCCCCTTGTTCGCCGCCTCCATGGCTCCGGGGCCGCCTCCGGTGATCACCGCGAAGCCGGCCTCGACCAGGGCCTTGCCGATCCTTACTCCCGCCTCGTAGTCCGGCCCGCCGGCCGGGGTGCGGGCCGAGCCGAAGACGCTGATGGCGCTCGGCAGCTCGGCGAGGGCTCCGAATCCTTCGACGAACTCCGACTGGATGCGCATCACCCGCCACGGGTCGGTGTGCACCCACTCGGAGTCGCCCTCGGTGTCCAGCAGCCGCTGATCGGTGGTGCCGGGCTGCACCTGGTCCCTGCGGCGCAGTACCGGCCCCTGTCGCTGTTCCTCGGGGATGTGCGCTCCCTCGGGGTTGCCCATGATCCGCTCCCTCCGACGACGATCGATGACCACCGGCGATGACCATCCGTGCTCAGAAGCTGTTGTCCAACCTTCGCTGGGCTCGGAACGCCTGGCACGGCCGCTCGCTGCGTTGCCGAAATGCCCTAATAGCTCCTTCCCCAAGCTCTCAAGGAGCAGGGGAGGCCCCATATGAGGACACTCCGGCGCCTTGCGATCGACCGCACCAGACGCCCCGAGCTGATCCAGCGGGGGTTGGACAACAGCTTCTGAGACCAGGGTAGATCCATGAAGGTTACGGACAGGGGAATACCGGAGGTCAGCTGGTGAGCCAGGAGCGGAGCCGCTCCTCGCAGTGGGTGATCCGCTCGACCACCACGTGCTCGTCGCGCTTGTGCGCGACGAGCGGGTCGCCGGGTCCGTAGTTCACCGCAGGGACGCCGAGAGAGCCGAAGCGGGCGACGTCGGTCCAGCCGAACTTGGGCCGGGCGGTGCCGCCGACCGCCGCCATGAACGCCTTGGCCGCCGGGTGGGCGAGGCCGGGCATGGCCGCGCCCGAGTGGTCGTCAACGGTGAATTCAACGACGCCGCAGTCCGCGAAGACCTCGTGGACGTGGGCCAGGGCCTCCTCGGCGGTGCGGTCGGGGGCGTACCGGTAGTTGACGACGACGGTGCAGACGTCGGGGATGACGTTGTCGGCGACGCCGCCCTCGATCCGGACCGCGTTCAGACCCTCGTGGTACTCCAGCCCGTCGATGACCGGTCGGCGTGGTTCGTACGCGGCGAGACGGGCGAGGACCGGGGCGGCGGCGTGGATGGCGTTGGAACCCATCCAGCTGCGTGCGGAGTGGGACCGCTCCCCTTCCATCCGGAGGAAGACCCGCAGGGTGCCCTGGCAGCCGCCCTCGACCTGGGCGTCGGAGGGCTCCAGGAGGACGGCGAAGTCGCCCGCCAGCCATTCGGGGTGGGCGTCGGCCACATGACCGAGTCCATTGAGGTGCGCGGCGACCTCTTCGTTGTCGTAGAAGACGAAGGTGAGGTCGCGGTTGGGTTCAGGCACGGTCGCGGCGATCCTCAGCTGGACAGCGACGCCCGACTTCATGTCGGAGGTGCCGCAGCCCCACAGCACGCCATTCTCGTCGAGCCGGGACGGGACGTTGTCGGCGATCGGCACGGTGTCGATGTGTCCGGCGAGCACGACGCGCTCGTCGCGGCCGAGGTTCGTCCGTGCCACGACGTTGTTGCCGTGCCGGTCGACGGTCAGATGCGGGAGAGTGCGGAGAGCCGACTCGATCGCATCGGCGAGCTCCTTCTCCTGACCGCTGACCGACGGGAAATCGACGAGCCGGGCGGTGAGCGCCGGGCCGTCGAGGGTGAGGTCAAGACTGCTTTCGAACATGGAACCGACCCTAACGGCCTGGTGCACGATAGAGAGTGGATCAGCGAGCGGCGTCATGCGGCTTCGAATCCAAGGCGGAGGAGGGAGGCGGATGGGGTCTCCCCTGCTCGAACGCAGCTGAGAGCTTGGGGAAGGAGCGTCGTCGACGGACGACAACGCCAGAGGCGGAGTCGCATGACGCCGGGAGCCCGCTCGCTATCGTGCACCAGGCCGTAACGGCCTCAGCGGCTCCCGGATGGCCTCCGATGTCCGATCAGAGTTCACCCAAGAGCCTCTCAGGCGGGCACTCGAGTACGGTGGCCCCGTGCCCCGGACCGTCTCCCCCGCCCCCCAACACACCGGCCGCAGCCGCCGCTCCCGTATCACGGCCGCCTTTGTCGTGCTTTCCGCGCTGGGCGGCTATCTGACCGTGCAGTACATCACCGGCAGCAAGATCATCGAAGGCTGCACCGTGGAGTCCGCCGACGGTTCGGCCGGCAAGGGCCGTACGTACCGGCTGAGCCCGGAGCAGGCTTCGAACGCCGCGACGATCTCCGCGGTCGGCACCTCGCGCGGGATGCCGGAGCGGGCGGTGACGATCGCGCTGGCGACCGCGTTACAGGAATCCGGGCTGCGCAATATCGAGCACGGCGACCGGGACTCGCTGGGGCTGTTCCAGCAGCGCCCTTCGCAGGGGTGGGGCACCGAGAAGCAGATCCTGGACCCGGTCTACTCCGCGGGTGAGTTCTACCGGCATCTGGCCGAGGTGCCCGGCTACTCGCGGCTGCCGCTGACGGTCGCCGCGCAGCGGGTCCAGCGCAGCGGCTTCCCGCAGGCGTACGCGAAGCACGAGCCGGACGCGGCGTTGCTCGCGGCCGCGCTGACCGGCCGTACGCCTGCCACGCTGAACTGCACGCCGCCGCGGACGACGGCCGCGAAGGCCGATGCGGCGAAGGTGCGGGCGGAGCTGGTGCGCAACTTCGGCAAGGACGTGCTGCCCACGAAGAAGCCGTCGACGGAGGACGGGACGGGCGCGGCCGGCGCGCCGGCGACCAGCACGGTCTCGGTGCCGGTGCGGGCGACCCGCGCCTCCAGGGACGACGACTCGGCGCGGCACGGCTGGGAGCTCGCGCACTGGGCGGTCGCGCAGTCCGAGGTGCTCCGCCTCGACAAGGTCGCGTACGCGGGCCAGGTGTGGGAGGCCGGGTCTGGCTGGCGGACGGAGCGTACGGAATCGGGCACCACCGAGGTCCGTATGCGGCTCGCGCTCTAGGGCGTGTTTACCTCAATCCCCGATCCCCTTGTGGGCAAAGGGAAGTGACGGCTCGTCGGATGATCCGGGAATGCGGCGTCCGCCCGGTTTCCTCCGTTGTGGATCAGAGACGCATTACCGACTCTTTACCTCGGCTCACCGCAACCTCCTCCGCCCTTACGACGGTTGTCATGGCGTCCGATCAACGGCCAGACAGATTCCTCATCCCGTCGAAGGAGCATCATGTCCCTCCCCCTGACCCGCCGGATCGCCCGTGCCGCGCTGCTGATCGCCGCGGGTGCCGCCCCCGTGGTCGGTGCGGCCGGTGCCGCGGGTGCCGCGGAGCTCCCGCAGACCCCGGAGCTCGGCGGTCTGACCGCCGTCGACGGCGCCGGCCTCGGCAAGACGGTCGACGGCACGTCCCAGCAGGGCACCGAGACGGCGGGCAGGACCGGCGGCAAGATCGTCGGAACGACCCTCCCGGCCGCGGGCAAGACGGTCGACAAGGCCGGCGACCAGGCCGCCCCCGCCGTACAGAACGCCGCCGGAGGTGCCGCGGGCAGCACGGGCGAAGTCCTCGGCAGCGCCGCCGGTGCCGCGCCCGAGGGGGGCCTGCCCACCCGGGGTCTGCCGATCGGCTGACCCGATCCGTCGGCACATCACACGCGAGGGGCCTCGGGAGTGTGCACCCCCGAGGCCCCTCGCGTGTACTGCCGGCTATCGGGCCAGCCGCTTGACCGCGGCGGCCACCCGCTCGTCCGTCGCCGTGAACGCGACGCGTACGAAGCGGTCACCGGCCGTCCCGTAGAAGTCGCCCGGCGCCACCAGAATGCCGAGTTCCGCCAGGTACGCCACGGTCTCCCAGCACGGCTCGTCGCGCGTGGCCCACAGGTAGAGGCTCGCCTCGCTGTGCTCGATCCGGAAACCGTGGGCCTGCAGCGCCGTGCGCAGGGCCGCGCGTCGGTCCGCGTACCGGGTCCGCTGCTCGGCGACGTGCTCGTCGTCGCCGAGCGCCGCGACCGTCGCCGCCTGGACGGGGGCCGCCGTCATCATTCCGCCGTGCTTGCGGATCAGCAGCAGCTCGCCGAGCACGGCCGCGTCGCCCGCGATGAAGGCCGCACGGTATCCGGCCAGGTTGGAGCGCTTGGAGAGCGAGTGGACGGCGACGATGCCCTCGTACGTACCCCCGCAGACGTCCGGGTGCAGTACGGAGACGGGCTCGGCATCCCAGCCCAGCTCCAGGTAGCACTCGTCGCTGAAGACCAGCACGTCGTGCTCGCGCGCCCAGGCGACGATCCGGATCAGCTCGTCCTTGGACAGGACGCGGCCGGTCGGGTTGGACGGCGAGTTGAGCCAGAGCAGCTTCAGGCCGGCCGGGTCCAGCTCCGTCGGATCGTCGTAGACGACGGGCTCGGCGCCGCAGAGCCGGGCACCCACCTCGTACGTCGGGTAGGCGAGGCGCGGGTACGCCACCTTGTCGCCCGCGCCGAGACCGAGCTGGGTCGGCAGCCAGGCCACCAGCTCCTTGGAGCCGACGACCGGCAGGACGTTCTCGTGCGCCACCCCCACCGCGCCGAGCCGCCGCTCCACCCAGCCGGTGATTGCGTCTCGCAGCTCGGGGGTTCCCCACACCGTCGGATAGCCGTGGCTGTCCGCGGCGGCGACGAGCGCCCGCTGGATCAGCTCGGGCACCGGGTCGACGGGCGTGCCGACGGACAGGTCCACGATGCCGTCCGGGTGGGCGGCGGCCGTCGACTTGTAGGGCGCGAGCTTGTCCCAGGGGAAGACCGGGAGACGGGAGGAGACTGCGGACACGGATCTCTGCTTTCTCGTACGGGGGTTCCGAGGGTTGCTCGGGGCGCTCGGGTGCAAAAACGCCTCGGTCCCGCACGGGGACGAGCCGTACGGGACCGGGGCGACGCGCGTGCCGGCCGCTGACTACTGATTCTGCGGCGGCAGCGCAGCGATGAACGCGTGGTCGCGTTCGATCAGGCCCAGCTTGGAGGCACCACCGGGCGACCCGAGGTCGTCGAAGAACTCGACGTTCGCCTTGTAGTAGTCCTTCCACTCCTCCGGGGTGTCGTCCTCGTAGAAGATCGCCTCGACCGGGCACACCGGCTCACAGGCTCCACAGTCGACGCATTCGTCCGGGTGGATGTACAAGGACCGCTGGCCCTCGTAGATGCAGTCGACGGGGCACTCTTCGATGCAGGCCTTGTCCTTCACGTCGACACAAGGCTGCGCGATGACGTAGGTCACGCTGTCGTTCCTCCTCGGTAGGGCGTTGGCTCTCGCGCGGGAGCGCGGCGTCGTCGATGCCCGCCCCTAGTATCTCCGTTCCCGGGCACGAACCGAACAGGAGGGGCGGACAGAGCTGTGGAATTCACCATCAGCGGACAACTCGAAATCCGAATTACACCCGCTGACGTGGGCAAACGGGTATCAGTCCGACGTACGGCCGAGCACGGCCCACAAGGGCCGAAGTTCACCGACACGGTCGGCGTTCTCACATCGTGGGACGGCGGTGTGCTGTCGATCACACCGAAGAGCGGAGACTCCGTCCGCATCGCTGAGTCGACGCTGGTGGCCGGCAAGGTCGTGCCCTCCGCCCCGGCCCGGCGGCGCGGCCCCGCGGCCTCCTTCGACGAGCTCGCACTCGTCTGCGCCCGCGCCTGGCCGCCGGTGGAGAGCGAGCCGCTGGGCGACTGGCAGCTGCGCGCCGCGCAGGGGTTCACCCGGCGCGCCAACTCCGTACTGCCGCTGGGCGATCCGGGCCTGCCGCTCGACGAGGCGCTCGAACGCGTCCGGCAGTGGTACGGGGAGCGGGACCTGCCCGCATACATCCAGACCGCGACCGGCGCCGAGGGCACCCAGGAGCAGCTCTGCGCGGAGCTGGAGCAGCGCGGATGGCGGCGCGAGGTGACGGCGGAGGTACGGATCGCCGCGCTGGCGCCGATCGGCGATCTGGACGCGGATGTGTCGGAGGTTCGGCTGAGCCGGGACCTCGACGAGACGTGGCTCTCCCGCTATCAGCGCTTCGAGACCCCGGGGCCGCACGTCCTGAAGGTGCTGCGCGGTGGCCCCTCGGTGTGGTTCGCATCGGTGCCCGGTGACGCCGAGGACGCGGCGCCCGCAGCGATCGGGCGGTGTGTGGTGGACGGGCGGTGGGCCGGCTTCATGGCCGTCGAGGTCGGTCCCGCGCACCGGCGCCGCGGGCTCGCCACCGCGGTGATGACCGCGCTCGCCCGCAAGGCCCTGGACGAGGGCGCGTCGGCGGCGTGGCTCCAGGTGGAGACGGACAACGAGGGGGCTCGGGGGCTGTACGAGGGCATGGGGTTCGCGGTTCATCACCTGTATCACCACTTCCGGTCGGCGTGACGGAGACGGACGACCCGATGAATCCTCACCACCCCGAGCAGCCCGAGCGTCCCGGCCTGGACGAGCTGCGCGGGCAGTTCGCCGAGGAGGCGCGCGCCGAACGGCCGGACCTCGCGCTGCTCTGCCTGCTGCTGGGCGCGGTGGCCGACCCGGCGCTGGACGCGAACGGGATCGACGCGGCGCAGATCGAACTGGACGAGCTGGCGGGCCGGCTTCCGTACGGGGTGCGGGGCGGCCGGGCCTGGGCCTCGGCCCTTGCCGAATTGCTTGGCGAACGGTACGGCTTCGCGGGCTCGTCGGCGGACTACCAGCGACTGGAGTCGTCGCTGCTGCACAAGGTGCTGCGTCGGCGTCGCGGGCTGCCGATCCTGCTGTCCGTGGTGTGGATCGAGGTCGCGCGGCGGGCGGGCGCTCCGGTGTACGGGGTGGCGCTGCCCGGTCACTTCGTCGTCGGGTTCGGTGATCCTTCGGAACGAGTGCTGGCCGACCCGTTCGACGGCGGCCGGCCGATGACCGGGCAGGACGCGGAGCTGCTGGTGGCGGGGGTGACCGGGGAACCGCTGGACGAGTCGATGCTGGTGCCCGCGCGGCCGCTGGAGATCGTGCTGCGGATCCTGAACAACATCAGGGCGTGGGCGGCGGCCCGTCCGGAGCGGACGGATGTGGCGCTGTGGGCGGTGGACCTGTCGCTGCTGTTGCCCTCGCATCCGGCCAGGCTGCGCTACGAGCGGGCGCAGCTGCTCGTACAGAGCGGGCAGTTTCTGCGCGGCGCGGCAGAGATGGAGGAGTACGCGGATGTGGTCGACGCGGTCGAACCCGAGGCGGCGGAGGCGATCCGGCGACGGGCGCGGGCGGCGCGGGCGCAGCTGAATTAAGGGAAGTCGTCGGCAGTGCTCGGCATGCTCTTGTTGAAACGCTCTGTCGAAACGGCATGAGAACGGCTCTGCCGGGGCCAGTAATTCTTTCTGAATGTCATCCTGACGTAGGTTGATCAATAGGACCGGCTCGGCGAGTTGCGCGAGCGCGAAATGAAGCTCATCCTGCTCGCCGGAATACAGGCGACCACGATCGATTCCAGCGTCGGCGGGGCGAACCGGTGGCCCGACGCGGTCGTGTCCAGTGCGCCGGCCGAATCGCCGGACCGAAGAACACGGGATGCACCAGCACCTGCCCGACCTGCACCAACAGCCCTTCGCCCAGCCTGCTGTGCGGGCGCGGCACCGCATTCTCGACATGCGCGACCAGCAGCGCGTAGTCCTGGTCGGCGAGAAGCCCGGTCAGGCCCTCCTTAACGACGTCGGAATGCGTCAGAATTCCTACATTCAAAATGCGAATAATGCTCCACTTCTTCAAGATTGGCAGCAAATTCTGCCTGAATGAAAATGAGAGTTCCGCGCATTATTTTCTCCTCGGCCGGTCGGCTACTGGGGGCACAGCAGTGGCCGCCCCGCACGACAACCAATTCGCCGGCCGGGAATTCATCGAGCAGGGGACATCTGCCGGAACCCGCGTGCCCACTCCCTGTGCTTTCGCACCCGACGGTCGAAGGCAAGCAGGTCAGCGTCTACGTATCAGCGAGTCACGTACGCCGCCACACGGATTCGAGGTGCGACTCCGGGCGGATTCCCGCCGGGCGCCGCGCGCACTTCTTGCCGAACATGGGAGTGAGTCATCTCAACTCCCTTTTCCGAACGTGATGTTCGAGATCATCGGAGAATCATCGCCGGGCCGGGCGGCGATCGGGCCGCCGCGTCAAATAGTCGGCAAACGAGTGGACCATCGCCGCCCAAACCTCACGCGGCGCTGCGTGCAGTCCAACGGGTGATTATTGGCTTTTCGCCACCCGAAGGGCCCACGACATAGCACCAATGCGGCATTTCCAATTGGCGCGGATTAGCTTTCTAGCTGACGGTAGATCACGTCGCTACTGCGCCACATTGAGTCGACATCCCGTCACTCTTCGCAGTCGCGCCGGAAGGAATGTGTTCAGATGCGCTCTGCCCGCACACTGTTCGCTTCGGCCGCTGTCACAGCGGTCCTTGCTATTACTGGTCCCTCCGCATACGCCTTGGTCACGGCCGCGGACTCGGGATACAACAGCGGATCGTCGTCCTCGCGCGACGACGAGAACGGAAAGTACGACTCCGACAACGGTGGCCATGGCGGCGACGAAGGCGGCAGCGACGAAGGCGGTCGCGCCAGCGACGAAGGCAGCAGCGACGAAGGCGGTCGCGCCAGCGACGAAGGCAGCAGCGACGAAGGCGGTCG
>NZ_JBEOYU010000004.1:0-44996 GCF_040297265.1 Streptomyces sp. NPDC001832 | reverse complement strand
GAAGGCGGCAGCGACGAAGGCGGTCGCGCCAGCGACGAAGGCAGCAGCGACGAAGGCGGTCGCGCCAGCGACGAAGGCAGCAGCGACGAAGGCGGCAGCAACAACGACAGCGGCAGCAACGAAGGCAGCCGCGGCCAAGGCGGCAGCAACAACGACAGCGGCAGCAACGAAGGCAGCCGCGGCGAAGGCGGCAGCAACAACGACAGCGGCAGCAACGAAGGCAGCCGCGGCCAAGGCGGCAGCAACGAAGGCAGCCGCGGCGAAGGCGGCAGCAACAACGACAGCGGCAGCAACGAGAGCAAGCCCAGCGGCGGCGTAAACGCCGGTGGTGGCTTCATGGCCCGGGTCATCACCGCCGACGAGGGCAGCCGTGGCAGCGACGAGGGCGGCAGCAGCGACGAGGGCGGCCGTGGCAGCAACGAGGGCAGCAGCGGCGACGAAGGCGGCAGCAGCAACGAAGGCGGCCGTGGCGGCGACGAGGGCAGCAGCAGCAACGAGGGCGGTAGCGGCGGCGACGAAGGCAGCCGCGGCGGCAACGAAGGCGGCAGCAACGACGAAGGCGGCAGCGGCAGCAACGAGAACAAGCCCAGCGGCGGCGTAAACGCCGGTGGCGGCGGGATGGCGATGACCGACAGCAACCTGGCCGTCGGCTCGGCGCTGCTGCTCGGTGGCATCGGCGTCGGTGCGTACAAGCTGCGCCGCCGCCAGTCGTCGGGGGGCGCAATCGTCTAGCCAAGCCCAACGACTGACCGGTCGTTTCGTTTGTCGCGGCCGTCGTCCCTCGGGGCGGCGGCCGCGACGGCTTCGTCTACACACCGCTGTGCCCCCTCCCCCGCGCCCCTCCCTCGCTCCACTCCAACACCGCACAACCGAAAGGCACGTTCCCATGGCCGCCCCGCAGTCGCCCGGCTCCATCCCATCCCGGACCACCCCCGGAACCACACTAGGCCGCGCCTTGACGTGGCCCGCGGTGGCAGCCGTGGTCGGCATGCTCCTGATCTACGACTCCTTCGGCACCCCGGTCGACGACAAGCCACCGGCCCCACCGGCCCCACCCGCCGCCGTCGCACCCGTCGCACCCGCCGTGCCCGCCGTGCCCGTCGTGCCCGAGGTCCTCGGCTCCCATGCCGCGCCCCGTCCCGTCACCCCGTCGAAGCCCGCCGTCGGCCCGGCGATGTTGCGTTCCGTCCCGACGCGGCTGCAGATTCCGTCCCTCGCCATCAAGGCACCGTTCACCGGTCTTTCTATCGGCGCCGCGGGCCACCTGGACGCGCCGCCCCCGAACGACAGCAACCTCGTGGGCTGGTACAAGGACGGTGTCACCCCCGGCGAGCGCGGTACCGCGATCGTGGCGGGCCATGTCGACACGAAGACCGGTCCGGCCGTGTTCCTGCAGCTCCAGTTCCTCAAGCCGGGTGCCACGGTCGACATCACCCGCGCCGACGGCTCGGTCGCCACGTTCGAGGTCGACTCCGTCGAGACGTTCAGCAAGGCGAAGTTCCCGGACAAGCGCGTCTACTCAGACACCTCGTCCGCGCAATTGCGCCTGATCACCTGCGGAGGCCCGTACAACAGGACCGCCAAGCACTACGAGGACAACGTGGTGGCCTTCGCCCACCTCGAATCCTCCAAGAAAGGCTGACCGCCGTCCGGCGGCCGACGCCGCACGCGCCACCGCCCCCGGCCGGGGGTCCGGACGGGGGCGGGCGTGCGGTGCCGTTCGCCGCGGTGGGGCAGCTAACCGTTGCCGTCCAGGCTGATCGTGACGGTCCGCTCGGCAGGGGTCTTGCCGCGCAGCGCGGTCTGCATGGCGTGCGCCACGTCGTCCGCACTGACCTGGTGCTTCTTGCCGTCGCCCTTGGTGATCATGATGCCGTCGAAGACCCCGTCGCAGAGGGTGTCGATGGCCTGCTTGTCGTAGTGCTCGACGAGCCTGCCATCGACCGGCACCATCGTGAGGATCTGCGGCAGCGACTTCGTCGGGCCGAACTGGATCTGCTTGGGACCGGCCTTGATGGTGACCAGACCGGACATCGCGGGTTCCGCGAACTCCTTCATCGCCCGGTCCAGTTCGGCCTGGTCGATGGTGGGCTCACGGGTGGTGACGGGCAGTTCGACGCTGGCCGTCCGGCCGGTCTGCACCTGGGCCCGGTACGCGTCGCGCACCGAGATCATCGACTGGTCGACGTCCAGTGCCTTGCCCGACTTGCCGGGTACGGCGACGGCCTTGCCCGGCTCGAACCTGATCGTGCCCTCGTTGGCCGAGCCGGAGACGCCGGCCAGGTCCGTCAGCGCGACACCGAGCTTCTCCTCGTCGACCGGAATCACCGGGTCGACCGGGCGCTCGCGGCCGAAGAGGGAGCCGATGACGGAGACCGGGTTGTAGTCGCTGCCCGCGGCGGCGCGCACGGTCTCCTGGCTGTCCAGGCTGAGCCCGGCCTTGTCCGGTGCGAGTTCGGCCTTCTTGCCGTCCACGGACAGCTGGAGGGGTGCCTCGGCGCGCTTGCCGAGGGCGGCGTCCATCTTCGCGACGCCCTCCTCCTTCGTGCCGCCGCCGATGTCGACGCCGAGGACGGTGGTGCCCTTGGGGACCTCGGAGTGGTTCATCAGCAGTCCGGCGCCGTAGGCGACACCAAGCAGACCGAAGACACCGGCGCAGAGGAGGGCCAGCTTGGAGCGGCCCTTCTTCTTCGCAGGCTCGGACGCGGGGGTGGGCCGGGCGGCGGGGGTGGGTGACGGGGCGAAGGGGCCACCAGGTCCTGCCGGTCCGGTGCCCATCGCGTCGTCCGGGGAACGGGGCGTCAGGTCGGGACGCCCGCCGCCGGAGCTCGGGAACGGCGAGCGGGTCTCCGATGGAACGACGGGAATGCCGCTGGTGAGCGTGTCACCGGAGACATTGCCGCCGGGCACGGTGGAGGCCGGGGCCGCGAACTGGGGCGTCAGCACCGCCGTGTCGTCGGACATCCGCGCAGGGACGCCACCGGGGGCGCCGGAACCCTGCGAGCCCGCGGGACCACCGGAGCCTCGCGGACCGCCGGGGCCCGCGCCGCCCGGTCCGTCGACGTTCGGGGTGAGGGACGAGGTGCCGGTGGCCGGGCCCGTGGTGGGTCCGGAGGGGCCCGGCGTACGCACCCCGAGGTTCGGCGTGGGGCGCGGGCCGGCTGCGGGGCCCGCGGGGCCGCCGTGGTCGAACTCGTCGAGGGCGCTGCGAGGGCGGGGTGCGTCCTGGTCGCCCGTGCGCTGCGGGCCGTCCGAGAAGTACGGCAGGTCGGCGCGGGGCGGGGTGGGCGCCTCGCCCTTGCGGCTGTCGGCGCCACCCTTCGCGCTGCCGCCGACGACCGAGGTGTTCGTGGGGGCCTTGCGCGGGGCGAACCAGTCGCTACCGCTCTTCTCCCTGACCGGCTTCTCGGCAGCAGGTTCCGCAGGCGCGGCACCGGCTCTCGCCTCGGCGCCCGGCGCGGCATCGGACGCAGCCGACGTATCGCCCGGCGCGGGCGAGCCGGGGCGCGGGATGCTGGCAGTGCGCTCGGCATCGGAGGTGTCGGCGTCGCTCATGGGCTTACGCATGACAACCGGCGGGATGGGGCGCGAACCCGGAATGTTGATCCGGATGCGCGTTGTCAGCGTCGTCTCGGTCCTCGGCTCGTCGGCCTGAGGCGGGTCCGCAGGTTCCGGGGCCCCCTCCGGGGCGTCCTGCGAAGGGTGCAGCGACGGATACTGGCGGGATCCGTACGGCGGCGTCCCCGAGGGGTACGCGGCTCCTCCGCGCCCCTGGGGCCCGGAGGACGAACTGTCAGTTTCACGACTCAAAGCAGGTTCTCCCGATTGGCTCCGCCGCCCGTACTTCCCCCATGCCGCAGGCCAAGGGAACGGCTCGGCGCGCGCACCACTTTACTGGCCGCCGTCGGCAGGCACCCCCGCGACCGGGGGAAACGACTGTGTGACCACCGGACGGACAAGGGGCATTACGGGATCGGACGTGGCACATTACTTGCCAGGTCGGCCGCTGCCTGCGCCCGGTTGGGGCGACCGCGACATGGTGGCACAGATCACAGCCATCGCCATCCCGCCCAGCAGGAAGAGAGTGAGGCCCAATTCATCGCCGAAGACATAATCGCCCTCCGGTCGACCGCCGAGCAGAACAATGACCGAAATCAGCCAGCCCGCCGCGGGTGCCAGGGTGCCGAGCTGGGTGCCGAAGACGCATCGCCCGCCGTAGAACAGTCCGGCGCAGGCGGCCAGCGCGAGCAGCAACCCGGCGGGGAACCAGGCGGCTTGGACGAACGCCCCGGCGATCCCGACGAGCGCGCCGAGAACGGCGAAACCCACATAGGCAGCGATCCGCGCAGGGTTGAGGGGTGCGGCGAGACCGGTGCCCCGAACGTCCCTGGAGGGTGGGCCGGTGCGCGGCGTGCGCTTCTCGCCGCTCATCGTTCCACCCCCTGTACACCGGCGAACAGGTCGTCTTCGCGCGCCCCTTGAGGGGCTCCGGAGGCTCCGTGTACCAACTCGTAGTACTCGGTGGTGAAGACGGGCTGGCCGAGGTCGTTGGAGAGGGCGAAGAAGGAGCCGTCCACTGCGATCTGCGTGGCATGGGCCCGCATTGCCGCACTCTTGGCCGCCGCATGGGCGGAGCCGTCGATCTGCGCGGTGATCCTCGTGTCGTCGACCACGCCCGGCACGTCGCCGATGGTGGCGATCCCCGGGAAGGCGTCCGGCGCCGTGTCCCGCAGGCGCGCGAAGCCCTCTTCGGCAACCGAACGCGGCATCCGGTTCCAGTAGATCTTGGCGACGGTGTGCACCGCGCCCGAACCGGTGCGGTAAGCGGGATCGGCGGCGAGCTCCGCGGCGCGCATCGTGACGCGGTGCGCCTGGATGTGGTCGGGGTGCCCGTAGCCACCGTCGGGGTCGTAGGTGACGAGCACCTGCGGGCGCACCGAGCGGATCACCTCCACGAGGTATCCGGCCGCGTCGTCCACGTCCGCGTCCCAGAAGGCTCCGGGTCGGTGGTTCTGCTCGGCGCCCATCATTCCGGAGTCGCGGAAGCGGCCGGGGCCGCCGAGGAGCCGGTGGTCGGTGACCCCGAGCTCCTTCATCGCCGCGGCGAGTTCACCCTGCCGGAAGGGGCCCAGGCTGTCGTCCCGGTCTGCCGCGAGATGGGCGAGCGCGGGCGGTATGACCTCGCCTTCCTCGCCGAGTGTGCAGGTCACCAGGGTGACCTGGGCACCCTCGGCCGCGTACCTGGCCATGGTGGCGCCGTTGTTGATCGACTCGTCGTCGGGGTGCGCGTGCACGAGGAGCAGACGCCGGGCGGGATGGTCCTTCATGGGGACCACCCTACGAGCCCAGCGCCGCAAAGGGCGCCGGGCCCGCGCACCGGCCGGCGACGAGCCGGGTCTCAGAACTTGAGGCTTCCGATCATGCCTGCCACGTTCGTCGTCAGGTTCGAGATGCTGGGCGCAATGGACGAGCTGGCGAGATAGAAACCGAGCAGCGCGCAGACCACCGCATGTCCGCCCTTCAGTCCGGATTTCCGGATCAGCAGGAAGACGACGATCGCCAGCAGCACCACCGCCGAAATCGAGAGTGCCACGGCGGTTCACCTCCATCAGTACGGTCGGGACGGGCAGCACACATGGAGCCAGCAGGTTCATACCCACCAAGCGCTACGGATCATAACTATCCGTCGCACCGCATTGATCGGGGCACAGCAGCACGAGGGGCGCACGACCAGGCGGTCGGGGACTAGGTTCGGCTCATGACTTCGCAGAAGATTTCATTTCCCCGTCAGCACGCCAGGACGATGCGGTTCACTCTCGGCGCTCCCCGCGCGTTCACGGTTTCACCCGACGGGGAGCGGGTGATCTTCCTTCGGTCGGGCTCGGGCACCGACCGGTCGGGGCGGCTGTGGGTGCTGGATCTGCCGGCGGGCGGCACACCGAAGGAGCGCGTCGTCGCCGACCCCGAGACGCTGCTCGGTGGTTCGGCGGAGCGGCTGTCGGCCCAGGAGCGGGCCCGGCGCGAGCGCAGCCGTGAGGGTTCATCGGGGATCGTCGGCTACGCGGTCGACGCGGCAGCCGAGTTGGCCGCTTTCGCACTCTCCGGGAAGGTGTACGTCGCGGAGTTGCGGGCGGGTACGGCGCGTGCGCTGCCGGTGCCGGGCCCGGTGATCGACCCGAGGCCGTCGCCGGACGGGCGCCACATCGCGTATGTGTCGAAGGGCGCGCTGCGCGTCGTGGGCGCCGAGGGCGACGGGGACCGGGCGCTCACGGAGCCGGAAGACGCGAACATCTCCTACGGCCTCGCGGAGTTCATCGCCGCCGAGGAGATGCAGCGCTCCCGGGGCTTCTGGTGGTCGCCGGAGTCGGACCGGCTGCTGGTCGCCCGGGTCGACGACAGCCCCGTAAAGCGGTGGTGGATCGCGGATCCCGCGCACCCGGACCGCAGGCCCGCCGAGGTCGCCTACCCGGCGGCGGGGACACCCAACGCCGAGGTGCGGCTCTTCGTGGTGGGCCTGGACGGCACCCGTACCGAAGTGGTCTGGGACCGGGCGCGCCACCCGTACCTGGCGCAGGTGCACTGGTCGTCGGCCGGGGCTCCGCTGCTGCTCGTCCAGGCCCGTGACCAGCAGAGCCAGCTCTATCTCGCGGTGGACACGGAGACGGGTACGACACGGACGGTGCATGTCGACGAGGACCCGGTCTGGCTGGAAATCTTCCCCGGTGTGCCCGCCTGGGCGCCGGACGGGCGGCTCGTGCGAATCGCGGACGAGGGTGGGGCGCGGGTGCTGGCGGTCGGCGACCGGCTGCTGACCGGGGCGCAGTTGCAGCTCCAGGCGGTCCTGGACATCGGGGAGTCGGATGTCCTGATCTCGGCGTCGGCGGGCGAGGAGGCCGCGGAAGCGGAGATCGGCGAGAGCCATGTGTACCGGGTCAATGAGCTGGGCGTCGAGCGGGTCTCCGATGGGGCGGGGGTGCATTCGGCCGTCCGCGCGGGCGGCGTGACGGTGCTGGTCTCCCAGTCGCCGGCGCGGCCCGGGGCCCGTGCCGATGTGCTCCGGGACGGCAAGCGGATCGCCACCGTCGCAAGTCATGCGGAGGAACCGGTTCTGTCGGCGCGGGTGCGCCTCACCGAGGGGGGCGCACGGCGAATTCCGTGCGCCGTGCTGCTCCCCGACGGGTACAAAGAGTCGGACGGCCCGCTTCCGGTACTCATGGATCCGTACGGCGGCCCGCACGGCCGACGGGTGCTCGCCGCCCACAATCCGCATCTGACCTCGCAGTGGTTCGCCGACCAGGGCTTCGCGGTGGTCGTCGCCGACGGCCGGGGCACACCGGGGCGTTCACCGGGCTGGGAGAAGGCTGTCAAGAACAACCTCGCCCTCACCGTGGACGACCAGGTCGAGGCGCTGCACGCGCTCGCCGGACAATTCCCGCTGAACCTCGGCAAGGTGGCGATCCGGGGCTGGTCGTTCGGCGGCTACCTGGCGGCCCTGGCCGTGCTGCGGCGGCCGGATGTCTTCCACGCGGCGGTGGTGGGCGCGCCGGTGACCGACCAGCGGCTGTACGACACCCACTACACCGAGCGCTATCTCGGCGACCCGGCGAAGCAGCCGGAGGTCTACGCGCACAACTCGGTGCTGACGGACGAGGGGCTCTCCGAGGCCGCGGACCAGGTCCGGCCGATGATGATCGTCCATGGTCTGGCGGACGACAATGTGGTGGTCGCGCACTCGCTCAGGCTGTCGTCGGCGCTGCTCTCGGCGGGGCGCCCGCACGAGGTGCTGCCGCTCAGCGGGGTGACGCACATGACACCGCAGGAGCAGGTGGCGGAGAATCTGCTGCTGCTCCAAGTGGAATTTCTGAAGCGGTCGTTGGGGCTGCGCGGGTGACCTGACCGGGGGGCGGCGATCGATTCCGGCCATGCCCGTATGCCCGGCCCCGCGACGCCGCCCCCCTTGACGTGTTTACGGTCAGCCGGCCCGACTGCTACCGGAAGGCGACGGCCCGTCCTCTTCACCCGGCTCGTCCGCCTTCTCCTCGGCCCCGGCTTCCCCCACCACCGTCTCCCCCGGCGTCTGCGTCAGCTCCTCCGGCGGCACCACCTGCTTCTCCTCCGCGAAGTGGCAGGCCGAATCATGTCCGGCCGGCGTGTCCATGTGCCGGAAGGCCGCAGGGACCGCCAGCAGCGGCACTTCCAGTGCGCACCGCTCCTGCGCCTTCCAGCAGCGGGTGCGGAAGCGGCAGCCGGAGGGCGGGTGGGCGGGCGAGGGGACATCGCCGTGCAGGATGATCCGCTCCCGGTGCTCGCGGGCCATCGGGTCCGGCACCGGGACGGCGGAGAGCAGTGCCTGGGTGTACGGATGCGTGGGGTGGTCGTAGATCTGCTCTTCGGTGCCGATCTCGACGATCCGGCCCAGATACATCACGCCCACCCGGTCGGAGATGTGCCGGACGATCGACAGGTCGTGCGCGATGAAGACATAGCTCAGCCCGAACTCCGTCTGGAGCCGGTCCAGCAGATTGACGACCTGCGCCTGCACGGAGACGTCGAGGGCGGAGACGGGCTCGTCGGCGACGATGATCTCGGGGTTCAGGGCAAGACCACGGGCGATGCCGATGCGCTGGCGCTGGCCGCCGGAGAACTGGTGCGGATAGCGGTTGATGTACTCCGGGTTGAGCCCGACGACGTCCAGCAGATCCTGGACCCTTCTGCGCCTCTCGCCCTTCGGGGCCACCTCGGGGTGGATCTCGTACGGCTCCCCGATGATGTCGCCGACCGTCATCCGGGGGTTGAGGGAGGTGTACGGGTCCTGGAACACCATCTGGATGTTGCGGCGCACGGCCTTCAGGGCGCGCCCGGACATCTTGGTGATGTCGTCGCCCTTGTACCTGATCGAGCCGGCGGTCGGCTGTTCCAGATGCACCAACATCTTGGCCAGGGTCGACTTGCCGCAGCCCGACTCCCCCACGATGCCGAGTGTCTCGCCCGCCGCCAGGTCGAAGGAGACCCCGTCGACCGCCTTGACGGCGCCGATCTGCTTCTTGATCAGGATGCCCTGGGTCAGCGGGTAGTGCTTGACCAGATCGCGGACCTCCAGAATGGGTTCGCCGCCCGTGCGGGTGCTCCCCGGTTCAGTGTGCATCGAGCGTCTCCTTCCAGAAGTAGCAGGCGCTCTCACGGTGCTCGGCCACCTCGAAGAGAGGCGGTACCTCGCCCCGGCAGATCTCCTGGGCCAGCGGGCAGCGCGGGTGGAAGGCGCAGCCGGGCGGGATGCGCATCAGGTTGGGCGGCAGGCCCTTGATCGCGTACAGCTCCTGTCCCTTCTGGTCCAGGCGCGGGATCGACCGGAGCAGACCCTTGGTGTACGGGTGGGCGGGTGCCCGGTAGATCTCGTGGACGGGGGCCGACTCGACGATCCGGCCCGCGTACATCACGGCGATCTTGTCGGCGACGTCCGCGACGACACCGAGGTCGTGGGTGATCAGGATCAGGCCCATGTTCAGCTCGCGCTGGAGCTCGGCAAGCAGGTCCATCACCTGGGCCTGGACGGTCACATCGAGCGCGGTGGTGGGTTCGTCCGCGATGATCAGCGAGGGTTCCAGCGCCATCGCCATGGCGATCATGATGCGCTGGCGCATGCCGCCGGAGAACTGGTGCGGGTAGTTCCCGACGCGTTCCTTGGCGGCCGGGATACGGACCCGGTCCATCAGCTCGACGGCCTTGAGCCTGGCATCCTTGTGGGACATACCGCGGTGTACGACGAACATCTCGCCGAGCTGCTCCCCCACACTGAGCACGGGGTTGAGGGAGGAGAGCGCGTCCTGAAAGATCATGGCCATCTCCTGGCCGCGGATCTTCCTGCGCTCGTCCTTCTTCATCTTCAGCAGATCGCGGTCCTTGAAGAGGATCTCGCCGCCGCTGATCTTTCCGGGAGGCATGTCGAGAATGCCCATGACCGCCTGTGCGGTGACCGACTTACCGGAGCCGGACTCGCCGAGGACGGCGAGCGTCTCGCCTTCGGCCACCGAGTAGTCGACCCCGTTGACGGCCTTGGCCACCCCGTCGCGGGTGTGGAACTCCACGTACAGGCCGCGCACTTCGAGCAACATGGCACCGGGCTCCTCAGCGCAGCTTGGGGTCGAGGGCGTCGCGCACCGCGTCGCCGAGCATGATGAACGCGAGCACGGTGACCGCCAGCGCTCCGGCGGGCCAGAGCAGCATGTGCGGGGCGTTGCGGACGTACTGGGACGCGGCGGAGATGTCGATGCCCCAGGAGACGGCCGGTGGTTTCAGGCCGACGCCGAGGAAGGAGAGGGTCGCCTCCAGCGAGATGTACGTACCGAGCGCGATGGTCGCTACGACGATCACCGGCGCGACGGCGTTCGGGGTGACGTGGCGCAGCAGCATCCGTGAGTTGGAGGCGCCGAGCGCCCGTGCCGCCTGCACATAGTCGTTCTGTTTGGCGGTGATCACGGAGCCCCGGGCGATACGGGTGATCTGCGGCCAGCCAAGCAGCACGATGAAGCCGATCACCGGCCAGACGGTGGAGCTGACGACCACGGAGAGGAATACCAGGCCGCCGAGGACTACCGGGATTCCGAAGAAGACATCGGTGATGCGGGAGAGGACCGAGTCCCACCAGCCGCCGAAGAATCCGGCCAGGCCGCCGAGGAAGCCGCCGAGCAGGGTGACGCCCAGGGTGGCGCTGACGCCGACGGTCACCGAGTTCCTGGCCCCGTAGACGGTACGGGTGTAGACGTCGCAGCCCTGTCCGTCGAAGCCGAAGGGGTGACCGGGCTGCGAGCCCTCCTGAGCCTTGCCCAGGTTGCAGTCGAGAGGGTCCTGGTCCGCGATCAGCGACGGCCAGATCGAGATGATCACCAGGAAGAGGATGACCAGGGAGGAGACGATGAAGACCGGGTTGCGGCGCAGATCCCGCCAGGCGTCGGACCACAGGCTGCGCGGTTTCTCGGCGGGGCCGGTGCCTTCGGGGCCGCCCGGTGTCTTCTCGAGGGTGGCGCCCCGCTCCAGAGCGAGGTCCATCACGCCTCCCGCTCCGGCTGGTGAGATCGCCTCGTCCGGTGTCTGCTCAGGCATAGCGGATCCTCGGGTCGAGTACGGCGTACAGCAGATCGACGAGCAGGTTCGCCGCCAGGAAGACGAGGACCAGAATGGTGACGAACCCGACGACGGTCTGGGAGTTCTGGCGCAGGATGCCCTGGTAGAGCTGGTAACCGACGCCATGGATGTTGAAGATCCGCTCCGTGACGATGGCGCCGCCCATCAGGGCACCCACATCCGTACCGATGAAGGTGACGACCGGGATCAACGAGTTGCGCAGCAGGTGCCGGATGACGACGCGTCGCCTCGGCAGGCCCTTGGCGACGGCGGTACGGACGTAGTCGGCGCGGACGTTCTCGGCGATCGAGGTACGGGTGAGGCGGGTGACGTAGGCCAGGGAGACGGAGGCGAGGACGAGCCCGGGGATGAGGAGTTCGTTGAAGGGCGCCTCGGGCGATACGGAGGGTTTGACGACGCCCCACTCCACTCCGAGGAGGAGCTGCAGCAGCAGGCCGGTGACGAAGGTCGGGATGGAGATGACGATCAGCGTCAGGATGAGCACGGTGGTGTCGACGGGGCGGCCGCGGCGCAGACCGGTGACGACACCGAGGCTGATGCCGATGACGATCTCGAAGACGATCGCGACGACGGTGAGCCGGATCGTGACGGGGAAGGCGGTGGCCATCAGCTCGGTGACCTTCTGCCCGTTGAACGCGGTGCCGAAGTCGCCGGTGAAGACATTGCCCATGTAGGTGAGGTATTGCTGCCAGACCGGCTTGTCGAGGCCGAATTCCGAGCGGAGTCGGGCGGCGGTCGCCGGATCGCACTGGCGTTCACCGCAGAGGCCCGCGATGGGGTCACCCATCACGTTAACCATGAGGAAGATCAGCAGCGTGGTGCCGAAGAAGACCGGGATCATCTGCAGCAGCCGCCGCATCACATAACGTCCCATGAAGGGCTCCGGGGGTCGCGAGGGTCGAAGGCGCGGGGCTGGGGAGTGACGGCGCTGGGGAGTGACGCGTCGACGGGATGCGGAAGCCGGGCGGCCGGTGCCTGAAACGCACCGGCCACCCGGCCTCAACGGGTCACTTGACCTTGATCTGCTCGTACACCGGGACGCTGAACTGGTTCAGCGACACATGGGTGATCCGCTTTGAGTAGCCGGCGCTGCCGTTCTGGTACCAGAGCGGAATGACGGGCATCTGCGCGACCAGGACCCTCTCCGCGTCCTGGAAAGTCGCGACGGCTTTGGCCTTGTCGGACTCGGCGTTGGCCTTGTCGACGAGGCCGTCGAACTGCTTGTTGCTCCACTTGCCGTCGTTGGACGAGGCGTCGGTGTAGTACACCGGCTGCAGGAAGTTCTGGATCAGCGGGTAGTCCATCTGCCAGCCGGCCCGCCAGGCGCCGGTCAGCTTCTGCTGGGAGACCTGGCTGCGGAAGTCGGCGAAGGTGCCGACGGGGGCGCCGACGCACGCCGTGTTGTTGCCCATCGCCTTGTTGATGCTGTTGCAGACGGCGTCGACCCACTCCTTGTGCGAGCCGGTGTCCGCGTTGTACGAGATCTTGAGCTGACCGCCGGGAATGCCGCCGCCCTCCTGGATCAGCTTCTTGGCGTTCGCCGCGTTGTACTCGCAGGGCGCGCCGCACAGTCCCTTCTTGAAGCCGCCCTTCACTCCGAGGACCGGGGAGGTCCAGTCGGAGGCGGGGGTGCGGGTCTTCCGGAAGATCTGACTGGTGATCTGCTCACGGTTGATCGCCATCGACAGGCCCTGACGGACCTTGATGGCGCCGGGCGTGTCCCACTTCTTCTCGTAGAAGGGGAAGGCGAGGGTCTGGATGATGCCGGCCGGGGTGTTGATGTACCGGCCGCCGAGATCCGCCTCGACGTTCTTCAGCTGCGAGGCGGGCACATCGTCGACGAGGTCGAGGTTGCCGGCCGTCAGGTCGGTGTAGGCAGTGTTGTTGTCGGTGTAGACCTGGAGGTCGATGCCGCCGTTCTGCGCCTTGTCGTCCCCGGGGTACTTGTCCCACTTGCGCAGGTTCATCGACGCGCCTTTGGTGTACGTGTCGATGGTGTACGGGCCGTTGCCGATCGGCTTGGACAGCCAGCCTGCATGGTCGGTGAAGAAGGCCTTGGGCAGCGGGGCGAAGGCGGGATAGCCGAGGGTGTCGGGCCACAGGGAGAACTTCTGCGACAGCTTGACCGTGAAGGTCCTGTCGTTGACGAGCTTGAGGCCGGAGAGCGTGTTCGCGGCGGCGCTGCCCGATTCGGGGTGGACCTTGTCGTATCCGTCGATGTAACCGAAGAAGTAGGCGTTCTTCTGATTGTTCTTCAGCAGGGCCCCGTAGTTCCAGGCGTCCACGAAGGACTTTGCGCTGATCTTCTCGCCGTTGCTGAAGGTCCAGCCGTTCTTCACGGTGATCGTGAAGTGCTGGTTGTCCTTGGATTCGATCTTCTCGGCGAGCATGTTGGTGGCCGCGCCGGTCTTCGGGTCGTACCTCTTGAGCCCCCGGAAGATCATGTCGAGGACCTTGCCGCCCTGGACCTCGTTGGTGTTCGCGGGCTCCAGCGGGTTCTGCGGGTCACCCCAGGAAGAGCTCACGATTCCGTCGGCACCACCACCGCCGCCACCACCACCGCTGCTGCCCCCGCCGCCGCATGCCGTCGCCGCCAGGGCGACGGCCACCGCACATGCGGCCCACTTGGCTTGTGTGGCTCCGCGCATGGAGTGCCTCCTCTAGGTCTTCATCGCATGTAGAGCCCATATCACCCCATAACTACACCAATACACACTATCTACGGCCGTACGTGTGCATGTGTCACCGAGCCGTTCGAGTGCCCCGCATAACGAAAGGGACACACCTGCGATCGGACACCTCCGCCCGAGTCACCCCGATTGCCCCGGTGAACAAAACAACCGTCCACCTGTAGGACATCTGCACTTTGTCAAGTTCCGGTCAAGAACCTAAAGAGCGGGTGTGGAGTTTCACAGCTGATTGACCGTTGTCAACTCGATTGATTAGGTCCGTTCCAACCCCTTAGCTCCTCCTGCCCGGAGGATGCCGCTTTCCGTACGGGGACAGGAGCTCGATGACCACGCCATCCCCGGCCCCCATCGCTCCGGTGGACACGACCGCCACCGAAGCCGTTGAGGAGTCCCGGCAGCCCGCAGGCCCCAACAAGGGCGCCGACGCACGGAGTCCAGGCCAGCTCGCCTGGCGGCGCTTCAAGCGCGACAGGACAGGCGTGCTCTCCGCCTACATCGTCGTGTTCTTCTTCGTGATCGCGATATGCGCGCCACTGATAGCGAAGATGTACGGCAAGAACCCGTATACGACATACGGCCAGGACAACCCCGAGCTCCTCAACGGCTTCGGATATCCGGCCCTGCCCAACGGTGGCATCAGCGGGGACTTCTGGTTCGGCATCGAGCCCCAACTCGGCCGGGACGTCTTCACGTTCCTGCTGTACGGAATCCGCACCTCGCTGCTGATCGCGGCCGCGGCCACCATTCTCGTCACGCTCATCGGTGTGGTCGTCGGTGTCACGGCCGGATATCTGGGCGGCAAGACGGACTACTTCATCGGCCGGGTCATCGACATTCTGCTGTCGTTCCCGTCGACGCTCTTCTTCATCGCCTTCATGCCGGTCGTCTACGGGCTCTTCGTCGCTCCGGACGACGCAATCCCCACATCGCTGCGCGCCACCTGTCTGATCCTCATGCTCACCGCCTTCGGCTGGGCCTCCATGGCCCGTCTGCTACGCGGCCAGGTACTGGCCCTGCGCGAGCGGGAGTTCGTGGAGGCCGCGAAGGTGACCGGTGCCTCCCCGGCCCGGATCATCTTCAAGGAACTGCTGCCGAACCTCTGGACGCCGATCCTGATCCAGGCCACCCTCGCCCTGCCGGCCTTCGTGACGGCCGAGGCTGGCCTGGCCTTCCTCGGCGTCGGCATCGTCGACCCGACCCCCGACTGGGGCGTGATGATCCAGCGCGGAGCGTCCTTCTACACGGACGACATCACCTTCATGCTCTTCCCGGGCATCTCGATGATCATCTTCGTCCTCGCCTTCAATCTGCTCGGCGACTCGGTACGCGACGCGCTCGACCCGAAGTCCAAGCGCTAGCTTCCCGCTCCATCCAGCCCGGCCGCTGTGGCCCGGCCTGTCGCACCTGCATCGTCCACCGATCCCAAGGACCGATACGCATGTCTTTCTCCCGCAGAAACTTCCTGATCGCCACCGGTGTGGCGGCCGCGAGCTCCACTGTCCTGAGCGCATGCAGCAGCGGTGACGCGGGCGGCGGCAAGGGTGGCAGCAAGGACACCCCGAAGGTCACCGGCAACAAGGGGGCCGAGATCCTGGTCGGCACCAAGGCCGACTCCACCGGCCCCGCCCCTGAGGTCCCCGGCGCGGTCAAGGGCGGCACGCTCTACACGATGGAGCAGATGGACTACGACCACCTGGACCCAGCGCAGATCTGGTCCACCCAGGAGTCCCTCATCTCCCCGCTGTTCATGCGTGGCCTGGTCGGCTACAAGGTGGACAACAACGGCACCACCACGCTCGTCGGCGACCTCGCCACCGACGCCGGAACCACGAAGGACGGCGGCAAGACCTGGTCGTTCACCCTGAAGGACGGCGTGAAGTGGGAGGACGGCAGCGACATCACGATGGACGATGTCCGCCACACCTTCGAGCGGCTCTTCGCCAAGTTCGTGACGTTCGGCCCGCGTTACCCGCAGGAGTGGCTGGTCGGCGGCGACAAGTACAAGGGGCCCTACGAGGGCAAGCACCTCGACTCGATCGAGATCGACGGCAAGACTGTCACCTTCCATCTCAAGGAAGCTCGCGGCGACTTCAACTTCACGCTGGGCATGCGCAGCTTCTCCCTGGTGCCGAAGAAGAAGGACACCAAGGAGGACTACGACAAGAAGCCGTTCTCCTGCGGCCCGTACAAGATCGACGCCCGCCAGGTCGGCAAGTCCATGTCGCTGTCGCGCAACCCGCACTGGGACCCGAAGACGGACCCGATCCGCAACGCGTACCCGGACAAGTTCCAGCTGCAGTTCGGCTTCCAGTGGCTGGCCTCCACGGACCGCTACATCGCCGACCAGGGCAACGACCAGTACACACTGTCGATCTTCAACGAGACAGCCGCCGAGCGCATCCAGAAGGTTCTCAGCGACCCGGAGCTCAAGAAGCGCGTCCTGACGCACCTCGACGCCGCGACGTACTACTACGCGATCAACACCACGCGCATCACGGACGTCAAGGTCCGTCAGGCACTCAACTACGCCTGGCCCTCGCAGCAGACCCAGCTGATCCGCGGCGGCGCCTCGTCCTCCGAGATCGCTACCACCATCATCAGCCCGCTCACCCCGGGCCACGCCGACTTCGACCTCTACGGCAAGAAGGCGAAGCCGGCCGGCGACCCGGTCAAGGCCAAGGCGCTGCTGAAGGAGGCCGGCAAGGAGGGCCAGAAGATCGTCATCGCCTTCCAGCAGTCCGACAACGCGGTCAAGCAGGCCGTCGCCATCAAGAACGCGCTCACCAAGGCGGGCTTCGACGTGGTGACCCAGCAGGTGGACAAGACCTCCTTCTACAGCCAGATCTCCCAGATCGACAACCACTACGACATGTTCGCGGCGGGCTGGTCCGCCGACTGGCCCGGCGGCTACACCGCCCTCCAGCCCACCTTCGACGGCCGGGTGATCGCCAACGGCGCCTCCAACTGGCCGCAGCTGAACGACGCGGGCGTCAACAAGGCCATCGACGCGGCGGCCCAGATCACCGACGCCGAGGAGGCCAACAAGGCATGGGGTGCGATCGACCGCCAGATCATGGAGCTGGCCGCGGTAGTGCCGGACTACTGGCCGATCCGTAACTGGCTGTACGGCTCCAAGGTGGGTGGTGTGACCTACGACGGGGGCAACAACGGTATCGCGATCACCAAGCTCTACGCCAAGGCGTGACCTGGCAGGGGAAGGGCGGCCGGTCCGGCCGCCCTTCCCCGGTCCCGGCCACTCCCCCGCTCACTACTCCTCGGCGACGGCGCCCCACCCGGAAAGTCACGACCCCATGCTTCGATTTCTTCTCCGCCGCGTGACCGGCGCTATCGTCATTCTGTTGGTGATCAGCGCCATCACCTTCTACCTCTTCTACGCGATACCCCGTGACCCCGCCCGGATGGCCTGCGGGAAGGTCTGCACACCCGAACTCCTCACGCAGATCAAGCAGAACCTGGGGATCGCCGACCCGCTGCCCGTCCAGTACTGGCACTGGCTGACCGGCATCTTCATGGGCCGTGACTACGGCAACTACGGTCACTGCCCGGCGCCCTGTCTCGGCTACTCGTTCACCAACCGCGAGCCGGTCTTCGGCACGATCATGGACCGTCTGCCGCTGACCCTCTCGCTCTCGGTGGGCGCGGCCTTCTTCTTCGTGATCCTCGGTGTCGGCACGGGCATGCTCGCCGCCGTCAAGCAGGGCAAGGCGCTCGACAAGATCGCCAGCTCGTTCTCGCTGCTCGGCTCCTCGCTCCAGATCTACTTCGTCGGCTACATCGCGATGTTCCTGCTGGTGCAGCAGATGGGCCTGCTGGAGCAGCCCTCGTACACGCCGCTCACCGAGGACCCGGTGAAGTGGGCATCGGGGCTGCTGCTGCCCTGGCTGGTGCTGTCGATCATCTTCACCGCCAACTACACCCGCATGACCCGCTCCCAGCTCGTCGAACAGCTCAGTGAGGACTACGTCCGTACGGCACGTGCCAAGGGTCTGTCCCGCCGTTCGGTCTTCTTCCGCTTCGCCTGGCGCGGGGCGATGGGACCGATCGTCACGATCTTCGGCATCGACCTGGGCACGCTGATCGGCGGCGCCATCATCACCGAGGTCACCTTCAGCCTGAATGGCCTCGGCCGGCTCTCCGTGCATTCCGTCGACACCAGCGACCTGCCCATGCTGCTCGGCGTCACCATCGTCGCGGCGGGCGCGATCGTCTTCGCCAACATCGTCGTGGACGCCGTCTACGGCCTCATCGACCCGCGGATCCGGCTCGCCTGACCCCACTCCCCGTTCCGGCCCACCCCTTCTCCCGCAACATCCTCCTGGAGCGTCCCCGTGACGAGCACCGATCAGCAGCCCCTCCTCTCCGTCAGGGATCTACACGTCCACTTCTCGACCGAGGACGGCGTCGTCAAGGCCGTCGACGGCCTCTCCTTCGACGTGGAGAAGGGCAAGACCCTCGGCATCGTCGGCGAGTCCGGCTCCGGCAAGTCCGTCACCAACCTGACGATCCTCGGCCTGCACGACGCCGACCACACCGAGATCGACGGCGAGATCCTGCTCGACGGCCAGGATCTGCTCGCCGCATCGGAGCGGGAGCTGGAGCGGCTGCGCGGCAACAAGATGGCCATGATCTTCCAGGACGCGCTGGCCTCGCTGTCCCCGTACCACACCGTCGGCCGGCAGATCGGCGAGGCGTACCGCAAGCACACCGGAGCCTCCAAGCGGGAGGCACGGGCGCGGGCCGTGGAGATGCTCACCAAGGTGGGCATCCCGCAGCCCGATCTGCGGGTGGACGACTATCCGCATCAGTTCTCCGGCGGTATGCGCCAGCGCGCGATGATCGCCATGTCGCTGGTCTGCGACCCGGAGCTGCTGATCGCGGACGAGCCGACGACCGCGCTGGACGTCACCGTGCAGGCGCAGATCATGGACCTGCTCAAGGATCTCCAGCAGGAGACCGGCACCGCGATCATCTTCATCACCCACGACCTCGGTGTCATCGCCGACATCGCGGACGACGTGCTGGTGATGTACGGCGGCCGGTGCGTGGAGCGCGGCACCAAGAAGGAGGTGCTGCGGGCACCCCAACACCCGTACACCTGGGGTCTGCTGGGGTCCATGCCGAGCCTCGACGGCCCGGTCGACGTACCCCTGTCGCCGATCCCCGGCTCCCCGCCGAGCCTCCTCAACCCGCCGACCGGCTGCCGCTTCCACCCGCGGTGCACGTTCACCGAACAGGTCGGCGGCAAGCGCTGTGCGACCGATCAGCCACGGCTGGAGCTGGTGGACGGCCGTGGGGCCGCCTGCCACCTCACGCTGGAGCAGCGCACCGAATTCTTCGCCGACTTCGCCGGTACCCGGCCCAACTGACGTACAAGAGACGGGACTTCCCACTATGAGCAACACAGATCCCCTCCTGGACGTCTCCGGACTCACCAAGCACTTCCCGATCAAGGGCGGCTTCCCGATCCGGCGGACGGTCGGCGCGGTCCAGGCCGTCGACGGGCTGGACTTCACTGTCGGCGAGGGCGAGAGCCTGGGCCTGGTCGGCGAGTCCGGCTGCGGCAAGTCGACGACGGGCCGGCTGATCACCCGGCTCCTGGAGCCGACGGCCGGCCGGATCACCTACCGCGGGCAGGACATCACCCACGCCTCGCGCAAGCAGCTTGCACCGGTCCGCTCCGAGATCCAGATGATCTTCCAGGACCCGTACGCCTCACTGAACCCGCGGCAGACCGTCGGCAAGATCGTCGCCGGCCCGATGGAGATCAACGACATCAACCCGGCGGGCGGCCGCGAGGCGCGCGTACGGGAGCTGCTGGAGATCGTCGGGCTCAACCCGGAGCACTTCAACCGCTTCCCGCACGAGTTCTCCGGCGGTCAGCGCCAGCGCATCGGCGTGGCACGGGCGCTGGCCCTGGAGCCGAAGCTGATCGTGGCCGACGAGCCGGTCTCGGCACTGGACGTGTCGATCCAGGCCCAGGTGGTGAACCTGCTGCAGGAGCTGCGCAAGGAGCTGGGCATCGCGTTCCTCTTCATCGCCCATGACCTGGCCGTGGTACGCCACTTCTCGCAGCGCGTCGCCGTCATGTATCTCGGCCGGATCGTGGAGATCGCCGACCGGGACGACCTGTACGGCAACCCGCGGCACCCGTACACCAGGGCGCTGCTCTCGGCCGTGCCCGAGACGACGGTCGACGAGGTGCCGGCCCGGGAGCGCATTCTGCTCACCGGTGATGTTCCCTCTCCGGTCAACCCGCCGTCGGGCTGCCGCTTCCGTACCCGTTGCTGGAAGGCGACGGACAAGTGCGCGAGCGAGGCGCCGCCGCTGGTACGGGCCGAGGGCAGCCGGGACGGCCATCTGACGGCCTGCCACTACCCCGAGGACCCCCAGGCCGTGTCGTCCGTCCCGCAGGCCCGTAGTACCTCTCAGGGGCCGAGGCTCGAGAAGGCCGCCAAAGACCCCAAGACCGAGGCCTGACACCCCTGGCCCCGGCCCCGGGGCGGCCCTCGCCGACGCGGACCCGACCGGTCCGCGAACCGCGGGGCTCCCCCGGCCCGAAGGAACCGAGCACGTCGGCCCATTGACCCGAGCCACCTGCGAGCCCGGTTCCCGGGTATACGGGAAAGGCGCCCGGAACCGATCGGTTCCGGGCGCTTCCGCATGTCCGGGCGCCCCCTCCGAGAGCCCGGGAACAGCGGAAGGCCCGGGAACCCAACGAGGGTTCCCGGGCCTTCCGTGTCACGCGCTCCCGGCGTCGCGCAGCCGTCCGTGGGGACGTACTACGAGGCCGCCCCCACGACGTCCCGCTCCTCGGCGAAGTGGCACGCCGATTCGTGCGCGGCCGGGCTGTCCGAGGACTTGAAGCGCTCGGGGACCGCCAGCAGCGGCATCTCCGTGGCGCACTTGTCCTGGGCCTTCCAGCACCGCGTGCGGAAGCGGCAGCCCGACGGCGGGTTCGCCGGCGACGGGACGTCACCGGTGAGGATGATCCGCTCGCGGCCCTCGCGGGCGTCCGGGTCCGGGACCGGGACCGCCGACAGCAGCGCCTGGGTGTAGGGGTGCGTCGGGTGGTCGTAGATCTGCGTGTCCGTACCGATCTCGGCCATCTTGCCGAGGTACATCACGCCGACCCGGTCGGAGATGTGCCGGACGATGGACAGGTCGTGCGCGATGAAGACGTAGGAGAGGTTGAACTCGTCCTGGAGCTTCTCCATCAGGTTGATGACCTGCGCCTGCACCGACACGTCGAGCGCGGAGACCGGCTCGTCGCAGATGATGATCTCCGGGTTGAGCGCGAGGCCGCGGGCGATGCCGATGCGCTGGCGCTGACCGCCGGAGAACTGGTGCGGATAGCGGTTGATGTACTCCGGGTTGAGGCCGACGACGTCCAGCAGTTCCTGGACCTTGGCGCGCCGGTCGCCCTTCGGGGCCACCTCGGGGTGGATCTCGTACGGCTCCCCGATGATGTCGCCGACCGTCATACGCGGGTTCAGCGAGGTGTACGGGTCCTGGAACACCATCTGGATGTTCCGGCGCACGGCCTTCAGCGCGCGGCCGGACAGCCTGGTGATGTCCTGGCCCTTGTAGAAGACCTCGCCGGACGTGGCCGTCTCCAGCGCCATCAGCAGCCGCGCGACCGTGGACTTGCCACAGCCCGACTCGCCGACGATGCCGAGCGTCTCACCCTGGTAGAGGTCGAAGGAGACCCCGTCCACGGCCTTGACCGCGCCGACCTGGCGCTTGAACAGGATGCCCTGGCTCAGCGGGAAGTGCTTGACCAGATTGCGCACCTGGAGGATCGGTTCACCGCGCTCCACCGGTGCCTCGATCGCGGCGACCGCCGCCGTCTCGTCGACGGCGTCGACCGCCACGACATCGGTGACGTTCGGGGTGGCGTCCATGGAACCGTCCGTCTTGTCGAGCTCAGCCATGGATCGTCTCCTTCCAGAAGTGGCAGGCGCTGCCGCGTCCGGGCAGTTCGCTGCCGTCCTGCTCGGAGACCGGCACCAGGGCCGGAATCTCCGTGCGGCAGATGTCCTCCGCCTTGGGGCAGCGGGGGTTGAAGGCGCAGCCGGACGGAATCTTGAGCAGGTTGGGCGGCAGGCCCTTGATCGCGTAGAGCTCCTGGCCCTTCTGGTCGAGGCGCGGGATCGAGTCGAGCAGACCCCTGGTGTACGGGTGCGCGGGCCGCTTGTAGAGCTCGTGCACCGGCGCCGTCTCGACGATCCGGCCCGCGTACATGACGGCGATCTTGTCCGCGACGTCGGCGACGACGCCGAGGTCGTGGGTGATCAGGATCAGCCCCATGTTGAACTCGGTCTGCAGCTCCTTGAGCAGGTCCATGACCTGGGCCTGGACCGTCACGTCGAGCGCGGTGGTCGGCTCGTCCGCGATGATCAGGTCGGGCTCGAGGGCCAGCGCCATGGCGATCATGATGCGCTGGCGCATACCGCCGGAGAACTGGTGCGGGTAGTCGCTGACCCGCTGCTTGGCGGCGGGGATCTTGACCCGGTCCATCAGCTCGATGGCCTTGAGCTTCGCCTGCTTCTTGGAGAGTCCCTGGTGAACACGGAACATCTCGCCGAGCTGGTAGCCGACCGAGAGCACGGGGTTGAGCGAGGAGAGCGCGTCCTGGAAGATCATCGCGATCTTCTGGCCACGGAGCTTCCGCCGCTCCTCGTAGCTCATGGTGAGCATGTCCTGGCCGCGGTACAGGATCTGGCCCTGCGGGATCTTGCCGGGCGGCATGTCGAGAATGCCCATGATCGCCTGCGCGGTCACGGACTTGCCGGAACCGGACTCACCGAGCACGGCCAGGGTCTCGCCCGAGTCGACGCTGTAGTTCACACCGTTGACGGCCTTGGCGACTCCGTCACGGGTGTGGAACTCCACGTGCAGGTCGCGCACTTCGAGGAGTGGGGCATCGTCCGACCCCCCGGCGCGGGGCGCCGGGATGTCTGCTGTCTTGTCCATGATGGTCACGTCGTACGCCCTCCTCAGCGCAGCTTCGGGTCGAGGGCGTCGCGCACCGCGTCGCCGAGCATGATGAACGCGAAGACCGTGAGGCTGAGCATTCCTGCCGGGAACAGCAGAGCATGCGGGTTGTCCCGGATGGACTTGCTGGCCTCGGAGATGTCGATGCCCCACGAGATCGTCGGGTCCGCGAGCCCGAGTCCCAGGTACGAGAGCGTCGCCTCGGCCGAGATGTATCCGCCGAGCGCGATGGTGGCCACGACGATGGTCGGGGCGATCGCGTTCGGCATGACGTGGCGGAAGAGAATGCGCGAGGTTCCGGCGCCGAGCGCGCGGGCCGCCGTCACGTAGTCCGCCTGCTTCGCGGTGATCACGGAGGACCGCGTCACACGGCAGATCGAGGTCCAGCCCAGGAAGGCGAGGGCCAGGATCACCACGTACACCTTGCGCTCGGTGAAGGCGTTGAGGACGACCATCGCACCGAGCAGGAAGGGGATACCGAAGAAGATGTCGGTGATCCGGGAGATGACGGAGTCGAGCCAGCCGCCGAAGTATCCGGCGAGCATGCCCAGCAGGCCGCCGACCAGGGTGACCACGACGGTGACGCCGACGCCGACCATGATCGAGGCGCGGGTGCCGTAGATGACACGCGCGTAGATCGAGCGGCCCTGACCGTCGTAGCCGAACCAGTCGGGCTGGAAGAAGTGCGTCAGCTCCGGCTTGGTCAGGAAGTGGTTGGTCAGGTCGCCGTCGCGCGGGTCGGCGCTGGTGAACAGCCCCGGGAACGCGGCGATGACCAGCAGGAGCAGCAGGAGGATCGAGGAGATCCAGAACATCGGGCGGTGACGCAGGTCGAACCAGGCGTCGCCCCAGAGGCTGCGCGGCTTGCCCTGAGCCTTGTGGCCCTCGGCGTCCGAGGGAGCGGCGGTGGCGTCCACCACCGCTTCGGTCTTGGTCTCGGTCACGTCAGGCATACCGGATCCTCGGGTCCAGGACCGCGTACAGCAGGTCGACGAGCAGGTTGATCACAAGGATGACGAGGACGAAGACCGTGACAACGCCGACGATCGTCGATCCCTCGCGCTGCTGCAGCGCCTTGTAGAGCAGGTTCCCGACACCCTGGACGTTGAAGATGCCCTCGGTCACGACCGCTCCGCCGATGAAGCCGCCGACGTCTGTCCCGAGGAAGGTGACGACCGGGATCAGCGAGTTGCGCAGCAGGTGGACACCTACGATGCGACGCCGCGGCAGGCCCTTGGCCATCGCGGTACGCATGTAGTCGGCGCGCAGGTTCTCCGCGAACGTCGTGCGTGTCAGCCGTGCCACGTACGCCATGGAGAGCATGGCGAGCACGAAGGCCGGCAGGAACAACTGTGTGATGTCCGTGGAGTCCTGGACGTTCGGCGCCACCCAGCCCAGCTGGTCCGCGAGGAAGAAGCGGGCGATGTAACCGAGCACGAACACCGGGATCGAGATGACGATCAGGGTGAAGATCAGAACGCCGGTGTCGGCGGCCTTACCGGCCCGCAGACCGGCCCAGGCGCCGAGCCCGACGCCGACGACGATCTCGATGAGCATGGCCACGGCGGTCAGCCGCAGTGTCACCGGGAAGGCCTCGGACATCTCGTCGATGACTTCGCGACCTCCGAAGGTCTGGCCGAAGTCGCCGTGGAAGAGATCGACCATGTAGTCGACGTACTGCTTCCACAGGGGCTGGTCGAGCCCGAACTCATGGCGCAGCGAAGCAACCTGTGCGGGGTCCGCCGCCTTGTCTCCCCACATCGCCCTGATGGGGTCACCAGGAAGGATGTGGACCATGAGGAAAATAATCAGAGTGGTCCCGATGAATACCGGGATCATCTGGAGCAGTCGCCTAGCGACGTAACGCCCCATCATGCCTCCATGCCGTGAGGGGTCGGCGATGGCCTTTTCAGAGTTGTCTCCGCCGCGGGGTGTGGGGGGAGAGCCCCGGGGCCTACGCCTACGGGCCGGTTCCGCCGCTCCGGACGAGGAGCGGCGGAACCGGCCTTCGGATCCCGATACTTACTTCTTGGCCTTCACCTGGACGTCGGTGAAGATGGGGTCGCCGTCCTGGCCGTAGGTGATCTTGCCGTACACGTTGTTGGACTGACCCGAGTTGTTCTTGTAGAACCACAGCGGGATGGCCGGCATGTCGTTCTTCAGGATCTGCTCGGCGTCCTGGTAGAGCTTGACGGTCTCGTCGAGCGTCTTGGCCTTGTCGGCCTTCGAAGTGAGCTCGTCGAACTCCTTGTTGGAGTAGCCCGAGGTGTTGCCCGCGGCGGTCGTGCCGTACAGGTCGCGCATGAAGTTGGAGTTGACCGGGTAGTCGAGCACCCAGCCACTGCGGTACAGGGACTTGACCTGCTTGTTGTCACGGGCGTTCAGGTCGGTCTGGAAGTCCGGCTTGGAGTCGCCGATGCACTCGACACCGGTGGCCTTGCGGATGCTGTTGCAGACCGCGTCGACCCAGGGCTTGTGGTCCTGGTCGGCGTTGTACTGGATCGAGATCTTGTTGCCCGGGACACCGCCACCCTCCTTGATGAGGGCCTTGGCCTTGGCCGGGTCGTACTTCGTGACGTCGCCGAGGGCGCCGGGCTTGTAGCCGAGCACACCGCGGGCGACGAACGAGTCGGCCGGGGTACGGGTGCCGTGCAGCACGGTCTTGGTGATCGTTTCACGGTCGATGGCCATCGACAGACCCTGGATGACCTTGGGGTCGATGTCCTTGAACTGCTTGGTGTAGAACGCGGGGACGATCGTCTGGACCGCGGAGTACTCGGCGTCGATGGCGCGGTCGCCGAGGTCGTCCTTGTAGCTCGTCAGCGAGGTCGTCGGGATCTGCTCGATCCAGTCGAGGTTGTCCGACCGCAGGTCCGAGTAGGCGGCGTCAGCGGTGGTGTAGTTCTTGAAGTCGATGCCACCGTTCTTGGCCTTGTTCGGGCCCTGGTAGTCGTCGAACTTCCGGACCTTGATCATCTTCTTGTGGTCCCACGAGACGAACTTGTAGGGACCGCTGCCGATCGGCTTCTCGCCGGCGGCCTTCGGGTCCTTGAAGAAGACCTCGGGCAGCGGCGCCCAGACGTCGTAACCCAGCTTGTACGCGAAGTACGAGACCGGGCCGTTCAGGGTGATCGTGAAGGTGTTGTCGTCGACGATCTTCAGACCGGACATCTTGTCCGACTTCGGCGCACCCTTCGCGGGGTGGACGTCCTCGTAGCCCTTGATGTCCTGGAACCAGCTGGAGTTGGTCTGGTTGTTCTTGACGTTGGCCGACCAGTTCCAGGAGTCCACGTAGGACTTGGAGGTGACCGTGGTGCCGTCGTGAAACTTCCAGCCCGGCTTGAGCTTGACGGTCCACACGGACGAGTCCGCGTTGGGCGTCACGGACTCGGCGTTGACGTAGGTGAGCTTGCCGGTGCCGGGCTCGTAGTCGACGAGGCCGGCGTAGATGGTGCGCAGGACACGGCTGCCCTGGCTCTCCTTGGCGTTCGCCGGCTGCAGCGGGTTCTGCGGCTCGCCGAGCTGGGCGGTCAGGATCCCGTTCGGGTCCGGCTTGCCCGAGTTCATTCCCTCGTCGCTACCGCTGTCGCTACCGCCGCAGGCGGTCACGGTCAGGGCGATGATTGCCGCTCCCGCGACCCACTTGGCGCTCTTGGCACCACGCATGGGTTTCCTCCTCATGAGTCCACTTTTGACTACAAGAAGGGCACTGGAGTCGATACACCGACACCCCTGACGGCGATCGTTTCAGTGCCCCTAGTGTGCTCGTGAGTCGGCACCCCCCACAGTGCGTGACCCATTGACCCGAGCTCAACGGAGCCAACTATTGAGTACGACCGGGCCATAAACCACACTTAAAGGGTCTCGGTTTGACAACATCAGCCCGGCATGGTTGACCGAAATCCGGACAAAGCGATCCCAGACAGACACCCCCGAAACGGACCGTTAACACATGTTCCGGAGAGCGACGCTCGATATGCGGACACCCCGGGCAGGAAAACGAGTTGACGAAAAAACCCGGGTCCCCACAGTGTCTGCGGGGACCCGGGCCTCATGTCAATCACTCGTGCGGCTCATCCTGCCGACAGTCCGTCAACCAAGTTCGACGGAACCGGGACCGGGGGCCGCACGCGGTCAGCGCTTGGCGCGCGAAGCGGCGCGGCCGCGCTCCTTCTGGTCCAGGACAACCTTGCGGATACGCACGGTCTCCGGGGTCACCTCGATGCACTCGTCCTCACGGCAGAACTCCAGGGACTGCTCCAGGGAGAGCTTGCGGGCCGGCACCACGTTCTCCGTGGTGTCGGCGGAAGCCGCACGCATGTTGGTGAGCTTCTTCTCCTTGGTGATGTTCACGTCCATGTCGTCGGCGCGGGAGTTCTCACCGATGATCATGCCCTCGTAGACCTCGGTGCCGGCCTCGGTGAAGATGACACCGCGCTCCTGGAGGTTGACCATCGCGAACGGCGTCACGGAACCCGCGCGGTCGGCGACCAGCGAGCCGTTGTGACGGGTGCGCAGCTCGCCGAACCACGGCTCGTGGCCCTCGAAGATGGAGTGCGCGATGCCCGTGCCGCGGGTCTGCGTCAGGAACTCCGTACGGAAGCCGATGAGGCCGCGGGACGGGACGATCCACTCCATGCGGACCCAGCCCGAACCGTGGTTCGTCATCGTCTCCATGCGGCCCTTGCGGGTCGCCATCAGCTGGGTGATCGCGCCGAGGTGCTCCTCGGGGGAGTCGATCGTCATGCGCTCGATCGGCTCGTGCGTCTTGCCGTCGATCTCCTTGGTGACGACCTCCGGCTTGCCGACCGTGAGCTCGAAGCCCTCACGGCGCATCTGCTCGACGAGGATGGCCAGCGCGAGCTCACCGCGGCCCTGGACCTCCCAGGCGTCGGGGCGCTCGGTGTCCAGGACCCGGAGCGAGACGTTACCGATCAGCTCGCGGTCGAGGCGGTCCTTCACCTGGCGGGCAGTGACCTTGTGGCCCTTGCCACCCTTGCCGACGAGCGGCGAGGTGTTCGTACCGATGGTCATCGAGATGGCCGGCTCGTCGACCGTGATCAGCGGCAGCGCGATCGGGTTCTCGGGGTCGGCCAGCGTCTCGCCGATCATGATGTCCGGGATCCCGGCGATGGCGCAGATGTCGCCGGGGCCTGCCACCTCGGCCGGCTTGCGGGTGAGCGCCTCGGTCATCAGCAGCTCGGTGATGCGGACGTTGGACATCGTGCCGTCGCGCTTGATCCAGGTGACGGTCTGGCCCTTGCGCAGCTCGCCCTGCTCGACGCGGCAGAGCGCGATACGGCCGAGGAAGTTGTCGGCGTCCAGGTTGGTGACGTGGGCCTGCAGCGGCGCCTCGTCGTCGTACCGCGGAGCCGGGACGTGCTCCAGGATCGTGCTGAAGAACGGCTCCAGGTTCTCGCTGTCGGCCGGGACGGTGCCGTCCTCGGGCTTGGTCAGCGAGGCGACGCCGTCGCGGGCGCAGGCGTAGACGATCGGGAACTCGATCTGGTCCTCGTCCGCGTCCAGGTCCAGGAACAGGTCGTACGTCTCGTCAACGACCTCGGCGATCCGGGAGTCGGGGCGGTCCGTCTTGTTGATGCAGAGGATGACCGGCATCTTCGCGGCGAGCGCCTTGCGCAGCACGAAGCGGGTCTGCGGGAGCGGGCCCTCGGAGGCGTCGACGAGCAGCACGACCGCGTCCACCATCGACAGACCGCGCTCGACCTCGCCGCCGAAGTCGGCGTGGCCGGGGGTGTCGATGATGTTGATCGTGATCGGGTCCCCGCCGTCCTTGGGGTGATACTTCACCGCCGTGTTCTTGGCGAGGATCGTGATGCCCTTCTCACGCTCCAGGTCGTTCGAGTCCATCATGCGTTCGTCGAGGTTCTCGGCGGCGTGCGCGGCGAAGGCGCCGGCCTGCCTGAGCATGGCGTCGACCAGCGTGGTCTTGCCGTGGTCGACGTGGGCGACGATGGCTACGTTACGGATGTCGTGGCGCGTGGGCATGGGTGGCTTGCGCTTCTCTCGGATCGTGGGATCAGGCGTCTCAGTCGCTCTCGGGTCCTCGTACGCCCGCCGGGCGGACGCGCCACGGCTACCCCCTATGGTACGGGGCTGGCGCCCGTGGCGGATTCACGGGCGAGAGTTACGAGCTCCCCCGCGATAGGGAGCGGATCAGCGAGCGGCGTCCTGCGGCTTCGATTGCAAGGCGGAGGAAGGAATCGACGCGGAGCGTCGTTGACTGACGACAACGCCGCAAGCGGAGTCGCAGGGCGTCGGGAGCCCGCTCCCTATCGTGGGGGAGGTCGTTACGGCCTCCTACTTCTACTTGTTCGCCGGGGCTTCGGCAGGTTGCGGCTTCTTGTTCGCCGGGGCTCCGGCAGGCTGCGGCTTCTTGAAACCGACGTCCTGGTAGTGGGGCACGGCGAAGCCGAAGGCGCCGACGTTCGCCAGCTTTTTGTCACTCGCCACGAGCTGCGGACGCTGATAGAGGGGAATCGATCCCGCGGCGGCCCAGATCCGGGCGTCGGCCTGCTGCATCAGGTCCCGGGCGGTCTCCTCGTCGAGCTCCGCGACCGCCTGGTCGAAGAGCTGGTCGATGTGGTCCGTACCGACGCGGGTGTAGTTCTGCTCGACCACCAGGGAGCCGTCGGTGGCAGGCACCGGCTTGGCGAAGATCGGGCGGTCGTCGGTCGCCGGGTAGGCGGTGGCGGGCCAGGAGTACAGCGCCATGTCGTAGTCGCCGGAAGCGATGTGGTCCTGGAAGTAGCTGTCGTCGGAGACCTTGGTGACGGCCGTACCGACGCCGATCGAATCGAGCATTGCCACGATCTTGTCCCCGACGGCACGCAGCGGTTCCGACCCGGGACCGGCCGGCAGGACGAAGCGCAGGGTCAGCGCCTTGCCGTCCTTGCCGAGCGGGCCACTGTGCGTGCCGGGGACCTGGGCGGGGGCCGCGGTGCCCGCGGGGGCATACGCACCGGCGGCGCCGCCCGACTGCTGGTCCTTCTTCCCGGCCTCGCTGCCCGCCTTGGCGCCGCCCGGCTTCTTGACCGCGCCCTCCCGCGTCCAGCCCGCGTCGGCCAGCAGCGCCTGCGCCTCCTCGGTGTCCTGGCCGCCGAGTGCGCCGCTGCTGTCCTGGTAGCCCGGCTGTCCTACCAGGGCCAGGTGGCTGCCGAGCGGCGTGGCGGGCAGACCGAGCGGTTTGAGTACGGTGTCGACGAGCTCCTGGCGGTTCAGGGCACGGGCGACCGCCTTGCGTACCCGTTCGTCGGCGAGCGGCCCGGACTGGCCGTTCAGAGCGAGCTGCGTGTAGGCGGGTCCCAGCGACTTGTGGACCGCGTACGCGCGCAGCTTGCCCTGCTCAGCGGCGTACGCATCGGCGGCTGCCCGGTTCTTCTCCCTGGCCGCCTGTGCGGCCGCCGCCTCCTTTTCGTCCGAGCCGTGTGCGTCGGCCCAGGAGCGCAGTGCGGCGGCCGGGCCGGCCCAGGAGCCGGGGCCGTGGGCGAGCGGCTGTCCGTTGCTTCCCTTGTCGCGGGCCGCCTGCACGATCCGGTGCGCCGCCGCGGCGTCGATGTCGGCGACGTCGACCTTCCCCTCGGTCAGGGCCTCGGTGCGGTCCTGCGGCTTGACGGCCCGGAAGACCAGCGAGTCGAGTTTGGCCCGGCTGCCCCACCAGTGCGGATCACGGACCAGGGTGACCTCGCCCTTCGCCGTGTCCACGCCGCTCAGCCGAAACGGTCCCGAGGTGGCCTTGAGGGTGGTCCGCGCACCGTTGTTGAAGGCGTCGGGGGAGCCGGTCACCTCCTTCGGGTACAGCGGGGAGAAGAGTGAACGCCAGTCCGCGTACGGCTTGGCGAAGGTGACCCGGACCTCTTGGTCGTCGGCGCCGCGCTCGATCTTCTCGATCCGTTCGTAGCCGGCGTTGCGGGCGGTCCAGAACTCCGAGTCCTTGCCGTTCAGCGCCCGCCACTGGGCCACGAAGTCGGACGCCCCGATATGCCGGCTGTCGCTCCACACCGCCTGCGGATTGATCCGGTAGAGCACCACCTGTCTGGGCTCGCGCTCGACCACCTCCGCGGACTTCAGATAGGCCGGGTCGAGCTGCGGCCTGCCCTTGGCGTCCAGCGGGAAGAGCGTCGGCAGCAGGGCGCCCGTGATGCGGGTGGTGGAGCTGTCCGCGTCGGCCTGGAAGGCGTTGAGGGTGGCGGGCACGGCGTCGATCGCCCAGTTGACGGTGCCCCCCGCGGCGACCATGTTCCGGGCCGCGACCGCGATGTCCTGGGGGGCGACGGCCCCGGCAGTGCCGCCACCGTCGTCGGAGCTGCAGCCGGCCAGTACGGGGAGCGTCAGCACACCCGTCGCGAGGAGTGCGAGCGGGCGGAGCTTTCGGGCCGTCCCCCGCGGGACGCCGACGTGGGACATGGCTGATACCTCCGGGGCCGGCCCGGCCCACCCGCACACGGATGGGCAGGATTGTGCATTTCTGGTGGAATATGCATTTGATCACATTTATTCTGTCTGTCCACTGAAGGCACCCCCTCACGAGAGGCGGCGCAGACACGGCGTCAGCGCCCCCGAACTTCACCCGTACGGCGGAAGCTCCCGCGAGACCGGAAAGGTTCGACAACCCTGCAAGGTCGCCCTTCCGTTTTCGGCCATCTTCAACGGCCTGCCTTGCCCGTCACACAGCCCGCGATCTAGGGTGAATGCGCTTTCAAAAGAGGTCGGTGCGTGCAACAGCAGGTGCTTGGGCACAGAAGAAGAAGCGGACGGTCGGTCGAGTGAGCGCCCCAACGGTGTACGACGTCGCCGAGCGGTCGGGCGTATCCATCGCCACGGTCTCCCGGGTCTACCGCACCCCCGATTCCGTACGTGCCCAGACCCGTGAGCGGGTCCTGGAGGCAGCCCGCGAACTCGGCTACGTACCGAGCGGCAGCGCCCGCGGACTCGCCAGCCGCGCCACCGGTGTGCTCGGCCTCTGCTTCCCCGACTACTCGGACCCGGACACCGAGACCGAGGCGGCGGCGACAGACGAGGACGACGACCACGCCTTCATGCTCTACTCCGACCAGATCATCCGGGGCATGGAGCGCGCGGCCCGACAGCACGGCTACGCCCTGCTGATCGCCGCCTCGCTCAAGGGCGGTCCGGAGAGTCTCGTCGCGAACGTGGCGGGCCGGGTGGACGGATTCGCGGTCCTGGCCGGCACCGTCCCCACCGCCGACCTCGAAGTGATCTCACGACGGCTGCCGGTGGTCATGCTGGCGGGCCCGCGCGGCATCGACCATCTCGATCACATCGTCGTCGCCAATGCCGACGGGCAGCGCGCGCTCACCCGGCACCTGATCGAGGACCACGGGCTGCGCCGCCTCGCCTTCGTCGGCGGAGAGGCCGCGTCCCCGGACGCCGAGGCCCGGTTCGTGGGCTTCCAGGAGGCGTGCCGCGAGGCGGGGCTTTCGGTGCCGGACGCCCCGGCCGTGCGGGCCACGATGATGACCCAGGCCGAGGGCCTGCGGGTCACGGAAGTGCTGCTCGACCAGGGCGGGGAACGGCCGCAGGCGATGCTGTTCGCCAATGACCAGATGGCCGTGGGCGCGCTGCGCGCACTGGAACGGCGCGGGATCCGGGTCCCGGAGGACATCGCCGTGACCGGGTTCGACGGGATTCCGCTGAGCCGGCTCGTACGCCCGCCGCTGACCACCGTGCGCCAGCCCATCCGACAGCTCGGCGCGCAGGCCGTCGAGCTGCTGGTGCAGCGGCTCGCCGACCGGGACCGTGATCCGGTCTCCCTGATGCTGCCGGTATCCATGGTCCGCCGGGCCAGCTGCGGCTGCCGCTGACCCCGCGGCGCAGGGTCAGCGGCACTTCCACCGCCGGCCCGTCCCGCGGGCCGGGTCAGCGCCCCAGGTGCTCCGTGAAGAACCGCCGCCGGTTCGCGTGCAGTTCGGCGGTCTCGTCCGCCTGTCCGTCGTACTCGAAGTGCCCCGCGCTGAGCACCTGGAGCTCACGCGGTCCGGCCAGCGCGTTGTGCACGGCGAACTGCCCGGGCGGCGGCACCGAGGGGTCGAAGAGCGCCGCGGCGACCAGCGTCGGCAGCTCGATGTGGGCGGCGGCCGTAGCGGCGTCGAAGTAGCTCAGCACGTCGGTGACCTCGGGGTGGTCCGCGAAGTACCCGCGCACCGCCTCACCGCTGCCGGCACAGGGCAGGGTGAGCCGCAACGGGTGGTTCCCGAAGGTGGGCACGGTCAGCTGGGCGGCCCCGAACCGGTCGTCCCAGGGCAGCGCGAGCGCCCCGAGCCCGCCCCCGAAACTCTCCCCGAGATAGCCGAGCCGAGGCACCTCCACCGGCCCCGGCACGCGGCCCGGCACCGCGTCCGCAACGAGGCCCGGCACGAGTTGCTGGAGGGCCGAGGCCGCGCACCACAGGTCGGCCACACAGTCCCCGATGACATACGTGTCGCGCGACTCGATCCCGTGCAGCACATGGCCCGCGGACTGGTCGGGTATGCCGGGCCGCAGCCCGCGAGTGCCCATCCCCCGTACGCACGGCAGGATCGCCGCCGCCTTGGGCAGCGGCAGCGGCACATCGGGACCCGCTTCCGCCCGGCCGCCGTAGCCGTGCCCGATGACGAATCCGTACTCCGCATCCCCCTCGGCAGGCAGCGCGACCCAGCCCCCGAGCCGCACACCGCCCACCGAGGTGAAGGTCACACCGTGGATCCGCACCCCGTCACGTTCGTCCTCCAGCGGGCCGATCTGCGGTTCCGTGGCGACCTGGCGGGCCTCCTCGTACCGGGCCTGCCAGAAGGCGGCGAAGTCGTCCGGGGCGGCGGGGGCGGGGATGTGCAGCAGGTCGTCGAGCGTGCGCCCGTACGCCGGATCGAAGGGGAAGTCATGTTCGAACGAAGTCATGATCACGACAGTATCGCCCCCCACCCGTGCCACTGCGGGCCGCCGATCACACGGATCAACACCGCGAAATAGGTCACATCGTTCCCAATTCCATGAAGACCCCGCTTACCGTGCCAAGTTGAACATTCAGGTGTCCAGCACGTTGCACGAGTGTGACGTAGCACCCTCTTGCGGATCCCCGAATCTCTGCCGCAGAGTGATGTATGCGCTTACAGGCAGCGCATACATTCGGATTGCTCGAGGAGGAGCCCTCCCATGCCCCGCACCGCCAGAAACGCCGCGATCGGTATCGCAGTGGCATCCGCGCTCACTTTCGGTCTCACCGCGTGCGGCAGTTCCGGTGGCGACGACGTCGCCGCGGACGAGAAGCAGACGATCACCGTCTGGGCCATGGGGGCCGAGGGCGACAAGCTCGCGGATGTGGCCAAGGTCTACGAGGAGGCCAACCCGAACATCACCGTGAAGGTGACCCCGATCGGCTGGGACGTCGCCCACCAGAAGCTGGTCTCCGCGGCCGCCGCCGGCACCCTGCCGGACGTGGCGCAGATGGGCGGCAGCTACATGGGCGAGTTCGCCGAGCTCGGCGTTCTGGAGCCCGTCGACACCAAGACGTTCGACGAGAAGGACTTCTTCCCGGCCGGATGGCAGCAGGGCGAGGTGGACGGTCAGGCGTACGGCGTGCCGTGGTACGTCGACACCCGCGTCCTCTACTACCGCACCGACCTGGCCGAGAAGGCCGGCATCACCGAGGCTCCGACCAACTGGAAGGAGATGAAGGACCTCGCCACGGCCTACCAGGAGAAGGCCGGAACCAAGTGGGGCCTGTCCATCCAGCCGAGCGGCCTGGACACGGTGCAGAACTTCTACTCCTTCCTGTACTCGGCCGGCGGCGAGATCATCAACGACAAGGGTGAGGTCGTCATCGACAGCCCCGAGGCCGTCAAGGCGCTCGAGGAGTACGGCTCGTACTTCGACAAGGGGCTCGCCAACAAGTCCGTGCAGCCCGGCTACGACGTCGTGAAGGACTTCGGCAACGGCCGCGTCCCGATGTTCTTCGGCGGCCCCTGGCACGTCACCATGCTGAACGAGAGCCAGCCGCAGATCGACGGCAAGTGGGCGGTGGCCAATGTGCCCGCCGACAAGGCCTCCGTCTCCATGGCCGGCGGTTCCTCCCTGGTGATCTCCAAGGACAGCGAGCACAAGGCGGCCGCCAAGGACTTCATCAAGTACCTGACCGACACCAAGGGCCAGGCCGACTGGTACAAGCGCACCAACGACCTGCCGGCCAACACCTCGGCCTGGAACTCCGGTGAACTCGCCGACGACGCCAACCTTCAGGTCTTCAAGAAGCAGATGGACACCGCCAAGGCATCCCCGACGCTGCCCAACTGGACGGAGATCACCGACAAGGTCGACCAGGCCATCGCCAAGGTGACCCAGGGCAAAGCGTCCGCCGAGGACGCGCTCAAGACGGCCCAGTCCGAAATCGAAGGCCTCGTGAAGTAGGAGTCATGCGCACCATGACCTCAAAGGCCGCTCAGTCGGCCAAGGTGCAGGCCGGGCCGGGGACTGCCAAGTCCCCGGCCACCGGGCCCGCAGGTCGCCGGGGTGGCAAGAAGTCGTCGATGGGCGTGCAGAACCTGGCCGGCTGGCTGTTCTCCACTCCCTTCCTCATCCTCTTCCTCGTCTTCATGGCGTTCCCGATCGTCGCGACGCTGGTGATGAGCTTCACGGACTTCGGGCTGCGCAATGTCACGAACCCGTGGGACGCGAACTTCGTCGGCTTCGAGAACTACATCAATCTGTTCAGCGACGAAAAGTTCCTCAAGGCGCTGTTCAACACGGTGTACTTCGTGGTGGTCGGTGTCCCGCTGACGATCCTCCTCGGGCTGGTCGTCGCCGTACTGCTGAACAACGGCATCGACCGGGCACGGACCTTCTTCCGCGTCGGTTTCTACGCCCCGGTGGTCACGAGCATCGTCGCGGTCGCCGTGGTCTGGCGGTTCGTGCTCGACCCGGTCGACGGGCTCGTCGCGGGGCTCTTCGCCGAAGTGGGCCTCACCTCGCCCGACTTCCTCGGCTCCGAGACGCTCGCCATGCCCTCGTTGATCGCCATGGCGGTCTGGCGCAACCTCGGCACGGTCATGGTGCTCTTCATCGCTGGTCTGCAGGCCATTCCCACCGAGGTGCGGGAGGCCGCGCGGCTGGACGGTGCCGGTACCTGGCAGGAGTTCAGGGGCATCACCGTGCCCCTGCTTCGGCCCACGCTGCTGTACGCGACGGTGATCACCACCATCGGCTACCTCAATGTCTTCGAGGAGCCGTTCGTGATGACCCAGGGCGGCCCCTCGGACTCCACGCTCACCGTCTCGCTGGACATGTACCGCGAAGGCTTCAACTTCTTCCACATGGGCTATGCGAGTGCCATGGCATATGTCCTCTTCGTAGTGATCATGGGCATCACGGTGCTGCAGCTCCGACTGCTGAAGGACAACACGAAATGAGCGCCACCAGTGCACCGGGCGCCGTCTCGACGGCGCCGTCGAAGAAGCCCGGGGACATGAAGACGCCCGGGGACATGCAGCCGTCCAAGCCGAAGAAGGCCCGCAACCTGCGGCGTCCCCTCGTCTACGTCCTGCTCTCGATCGGCCTGCTGATCATGTCGGCGCCGTTCCTGTGGATGGCGCTCTCGGCATTCAAGACGCCGCAGGAGCTGACCGCGAGCCCGCCGGTGTGGATCCCGACCGAGTGGACCCTGGACAACTTCCGGGAGCTGCTCGACAAGCTCGATCTGCCGCTGTACTTCATGAACTCGGTCGTCGTGGCGGTGCTGGTCACCGTCTCGAACCTGGTGTTCTGCTCGATGCTCGGGTACGCCCTGGCCAAGCTGAACTTCGTCGGACGCAACAAGATCTTCGGCCTGGTGCTCGGCGCCCTGATGGTGCCCGGCAACCTGATGCTGCTGCCGCTCTTCGTGCTGATGAGCAAGCTGAACCTGATCGACTCGTACGCCGCTCTGGTGCTGCCGTTCGCCGCCGGGGCCTTCGGTGTCTTCCTGATGCGGCAGTTCATGCAGTCGATACCGGACGAGCTGCTGGAAGCGGCCCGGATGGACGGCGCCGGTGAGTGGTACATCTTCTGGCGGATCGTGATGCCGCTGGTGAAGCCCGCCCTGGCAACGCTTTCGATCTTCACGTTCCTGGGCTCCTGGAACAACTTCGTCTGGCCGCTCATCGCGACCAACGACCCCGACAAGTACACCCTTCCGGTCGCCCTGGCCACCTTCGCCACCGACCCCAACCAGGCGGGCGGATCCAACGGCGTGCTGATGGCCGGGTCCTTCCTGATCGTGCTGCCGGTCCTGGTCGTCTTCATCGCGCTCCAGCGGCACTTCACCCAGGGCATCGCGACGGCGGGCATGAAGTAGCCCGCCCGGCAGCCCCACCGAAACACAACCGGCCGCGCCCCACACCCCTGCCGGCCACCCCCCTTCATCACCAGAAAGACAGTTTGCGATGACTCACACGCAGGTCCCGTTCCCCGAAGGCTTCCTGTGGGGTGCCTCCACCGCCGCCCACCAGATCGAGGGCAACAACACCAACTGCGACTGGTGGGTCAAGGAGCACGCGGCGGGCACCCACATCCAGGAGCCCAGCCTGGACGCCTGCGACAGCTACCACCGCTGGCACGAGGACATGGACGTGCTCGCCGGACTGGGCTTCACCGACTACCGGTTCTCCATCGAGTGGGCACGCATCGAACCGGCCGAGGGCCAGTTCTCCCGGGCCGAACTCGCCCACTACCGCCGCATGGTCGAGGGCGCCATCGAGCGCGGCCTGCGCCCCATGATCACCCTGCACCACTTCACCGTGCCGCAGTGGTTCGAGGCGCGCGGCGGCTGGACCGCCGACGGCGCGGTCGAGCTCTTCGCCCGCTATGTCGCGGCCTGCGCACCGGTGATCGGCGAGGGCGTCAGCCACGTCTGCACCATCAATGAGCCGAACATGATCGCCGTGATGGCCGGCCAGGCCAAGCGGGGCGACAACAGCTTCCCGCCCGCCGGTCTGCCGACCCCCGACGACGAGACCACCCGGGCCGTCATCGCCGCCCACCATGCGGCCGTCAAGGAGGTCAAGGCGATCAATGCCGGCATCCAGGTCGGCTGGACCATCGCCAACCAGGTCTACCAGGCCCTGCCCGGCGCCGAGGACGTCACCGCGGCCTACCGCCACCCCCGCGAGGACATCTTCATCGAGGCCGCACGCGGCGACGACTGGATCGGCGTGCAGTCCTACACCCGGACCAAGATCGGCACCGACGGCCCCATCCCGACGCCCGACGGCGTCGAGCGCACCCTCACGCAGTGGGAGTACTACCCCTGCGCGGTCGGCTACGCGCTGCGCCACACCGCTGAGGTCCTGGGCAACGACGTGCCTCTGATCGTGACCGAGAACGGCATCGCGACCGACGACGACACCCGCCGGATCGACTACTACACCGGCGCTCTGAACGAGGTCGCGTCCGCGCTGGAGGACGGCATCAACATCCAGGGCTACCTGGCCTGGAGCGCGCTCGACAATTACGAGTGGGGCTCCTACAAGCCGACCTTCGGCCTGATCGGCTGGAACCCGGAGACCTTCGAGCGCCTGCCCAAGCCGTCCGCCGTCTGGCTGGGCGAGATGGGCCGCACGCGCGCGCTGCCGCGCATCGCCGACTGACGTCGGCCCCCGACCGGGAGCAACCTGACTGCTCCCGCCCGTACGGGAACCGGCGACACCTGACGGACGCCGGTTCCCGTACAGCTCTGCCCGCGCGCGGCGCCGCCCGTGTCCAGCCCCGCCCACGCGCGGCGCCCGCGCGGGTGCCCGTGCGCACCATCTGCCCTGTGGGGGCGTCGCGGCCACGGGTGCGGGTGCCGTCGCCGGGGTCACCCGAATAGTCGAGCCGCAGGGCGCCCCCGGCGGTGAGGACCGGTACCACGACCACCAGGACCGCTCCCAGCGCGATCCGTCCCTGCCACCGGCATCGCCCCCGATCGTCGGGTCGCGGGTGACACAGGGTGGACATAGCCTCACGAATGTGATGCCGCTCGTGAGCCGTACCCGGATATCCATACCGGGCCTGGCCCTTCTCGCCGTGCTGCTGACGGTGTGCTCGCCGGCCCTCTGCGCCGCGCCGACCGCTCGCGCCGACGATCCCGTCGCACTGTCCGGGGACGGGCGGATCACCGACAAGGTGGGGGCGCTCGGGAACCGCAGGGACCAGGTCACGGCCGCACTCGACCGGCTGTACGCCGACCGCCGCATCCAGCTCTTCGTGGTGTACGTACGGGACTTCTCCGGCTGGTCCGCGCAGAGCTGGGCCGACGAGACGGCCAACCGTAACGGCCTCGGCCGCGACGACGTCCTGCTCGCCGTCGCCACCCACGACCGGCAGTACGCGTACACCGTCGAACAGGGCTCGCGCCTCACCGACGCCCAGCTCCGGGACGTGGTGAGCACGGCGATCGAACCCACGCTCAGGGAGCGCGACTGGGCCGGCGCGGCGATCGGCGCCGCGAACGGGTACTCCGCCGTGCTGGCCGACAAGGCCGTGCCCACCCCGACGATCACACCCGGCATCGCCGATCCCGGAACCGGGAGTTCCGTCGGGACGAGTACCGGGGACCTGATTCTGCCGGTGGTCGTCGCCGGCGGAGCGGCGGCGGTCGCCGGCTGTGCGTACGTCCGGCGCAGGAGGCGGGCCACGACCCGCACCACGCCCGGTGCGACCGGCTGGGGTGGCCGGGGCCGGTGATCCCCAGCTCAGAACATGCTCAGCAGCTGCTCGACCGTGCGCTCGGCGGCCGGCTCCCCGTCGGGCAGCGCCAGTTCGAACCAGACGGTCTTGCCGCGCGGTGTCCGTCTGGCCCCCCAGGCCTCGCTCAGCATCCCGACCAGCTGCAGCCCGCGCCCGCCCTCGTCGGTGTCGCGTGCCCGCCGTCGCCGCGGCTGGACGAGACCCGCGTCCCATACCTCGCACACGAGCGTACGGTCGCGCAGCAGCCGGAGCCTGATCTCGCCCTCGCCGTACCGCAGGGCGTTGGTGACTAGTTCACTGACCAGCAGTTCGGTGGTGTCCACCAGCTCCTCGAGGTCCCAGGCGAGCAACTGCCCACGGGCCAGTTCACGGGCCCGGCCGACGGAGCGGGGCTCGCGGGGCAGCCGCCAGTCGCCGACGGCGTCGACGGGCAGCCCCTGGATGCGGGCCATGAGCAGGGCGATGTCGTCCTCGCCGTGCCGGGTGTCGAGGGTGGTCAGTACCCGGTCGCAAACGTCTTCGAGCGGCCGTTCCGGTTCGACGAGCGCACTGCGCAGGGCATCCAGCCCTTCGTCGAGCGGGTGGTCGCGGGACTCGACGAGGCCGTCCGTGTAGAGGGCGAGCAGGGCGCCCTCCTTCAGTTCGACTTCGACCTCCTCGACGGGTTCGCTGCCGACGCCGAGCGGCATCCCGGGCGGGATGTCGAGCAGCATGGCCGGTTGGCCCGGCTCGACCACGGCAGGGGGGAGATGGCCGGCGTTGGCGAAGGTGCACCGCCGGGTGACCGGGTCGTAGACCGCGTACACGCAGGTCGCCAGGTACACCTCGGAGAGATCTGCCTCCCGGGACTTGTGGGCGGCCCGTGAAAGCCACTGGGCGCCGCCGCCGAAACCGTTGGATGAGGAGGTGCCGCCGCCGGGGGTGCCGAGCCCGCGGGCGACCTCGTCAAGCGCGGAGAGCACCTCGGCGGGCTCCAGGTCCAGCAGAGCCAGGGTCCGCACGGCGGTGCGCAGTTCGCCCATGGCCACGGCGGCCCGCAGGCCACGGCCCATGACGTCGCCGACGACGAGGGCGGTCCGGTGGCCGGGGAGTTCGATCACGTCGAACCAGTCGCCGCCCACCTCGGTGGCGGTGTTGCCGGGGAGGTAGCGGCAGGCGATGTCCAGGCCGGCGGCCACCGGGTCGCCGGGTGGCAGGAGGCTGCGCTGGAGGATCAGTGCGCGCTCGTGCTCGCGGCGGTAGAGGCGGGCGTTGTCGATACAGACCGCGGCGCGGGCGGCGAGTTCGGTGGCCAGTGCACGGTCTCTCTCGCCGAAGGGTTCGCTGCCCTTCGTGCGGGAGAACTGGACGAGACCGACCACCGTGTCGTGGGCGACCATCGGCACGGCGAGCGTGGACTGGACGAAGCCCCGTTCGTCGCCGGGCACATCCTCAACACGACGGGTGCGCAGTGCCATGGCGCAGGGCGAGTTGTACGAGAACCGGTGCACGGCGCCGAGCGCGGGCGGGCCGGTGCCCGGGGCGGGTACGCCGGTGTCCGTGGCGGTGACCGGCAGGGCGTCCGACACGGCGCTGGCAAGGGCGACCCGGCGCAGTTCGGCCGAGCCGCCGAAGGATTCCTGACGGAGCGAATCCCAGCTGCCGGGCGGCGCATCGTCGCCGGTGAGCAGCCCCTGGTAGAGGTCGACGGAGGCGAGGTCGCAGAAGCCGGGGACAGCGACATCGAGGAGTTCGCGGGCGGTGGTCTCCAGGTCGAGGGAGTTTCCGATACGGGCACTGGCCTCGTTGAGCAGGGCGAGATTGCGGCGGGCGCTGGCGGCCTCGCGGGCGGCGATGTGCCGTCGGGTCACATCGGTGGCCAGTCCGGCGATGCCGATGGGGCGGCCCGATCCGCTGTGCACACGGTAGAGGTTCATGGACCAGTGGCGGGTTTCGCTGTCGCCGGGCGCGGTGCCGACGAGCTGGAGATCGGTGACGGATGCGCCGGTCGCCAGAACGCGTTCCAGCATGGCGGTGAGCCGGTCGGCCTCGGGACGGGACAGGTAGTCGTCGACCGTACGGCCGCGGTGGTCGGCGGCCCGGCCGCCGAAGACGGTGGCGAAGCGCTGGTTGGCCCGTACCACCGTGAGGTCCATACCGAACAGCACGAAACCGAAGGGAGATTGGCCGAATATGGCCTGTGATGCAGCAAGGTCCGTCTCGATGCGGCGCAGCGCGCGGACGTCCACGACGATGCAGAGCGCGGCCCGTTCCCCGGTCTTGGTCTCGCTCGGCATCACATAGATCTCGGCGAGCCCGTGCACGGGGTCCTCGTCCTGTATCCGGAAGGGGACGAGGCCTGTCCACTCCCTGCCGTCGAGGATCTCCCGGACCCGGCGGTGGCCGTCCATGCGCAGTTCGGCAGGCATGAACGCCTCAACCGGATCCATGCCCACCACTTTTTCTGCGGGAATGCCGAAGAGGCCGGCGGCCCGCCGGCTCCACTGCTCGATCAGGCCGTCGGGGCCGATCGAGAAGGAGGCGACCCTGATGTAGTCATAGATCGAGCCAGGCGGACTGCTCTGCCACACAACGTCGCCCGCCGTCCCAGGTATTTCGCTCACGCGACCGTCCCCTCCAGCTCACACACCGGACCGGTCCTGCCCGCAGTATTCAGCACTGCGGCCCGTACCGGCACGGCGTTCACGATCACAGCACGGTTTCAGTCCCTTTCAGCCAGGTTCTGCCCGACCTCTGGTGATCGCTGTGCGTCCCACCCCACTCCTAACCAGGCAGGGCCAGCTCGAACCACACGGTCTTGCCGGTCTTTCCGCGTCTGGTCCCCCAGCGGCGAGCAGAACAGGCCACCAGCTGCAGCCCTCGGCCGCCCTCGTCGTCGGGGCCCGCCATACGTTCGGTGGGCGGATCCGGAAGCGGATCGGAGACTTCTACGAGCAGTCCGGGGCGGACGGCCGGGGCGTGACCGTTGGGATGAGGGCGCAGCAGCCGTACTCCGATGGGGCCGGATGTGTACTGCATGGAGTTGGTCACCAACTCGCTGACCAGCAGAACTGTCATATCCCCGACAGCAGCGTCGAGCCCCCAGCCGCGCAACGCCTCATGAACTGCATGCCGCGCGGAACGCACGGCGCCCGGCACAGCCGGAAAGGTCCACTCGGCGCAGTCGCCTTCGGTGTCGATCACGCCGATCACTTCCCAAGACCAGCAACGGGGAACGTCCTACTTACGGGGGTCAATCAGGACATACCCGATATTTAGGGTGAATTATCGCCGGTATCAACACGTGGGGCGTACGGGTGTATGGCCGCGCGCACGGACAGATGCAGACAGAGAGAGGGGCGCACGGGGCAATCGGCGAGCGCCGCCATCCACGCCGCCGACGCTCGCCACAGCGTTCCGCATCAGCGGTGCGCGCCGTCCGGCAACCGGCGCATCGCCTCCGCGACCGCGGGCAGGTCCTGATCCAGCCAGTCGACCGCGTCGCTCTCGCCGGGACCGAGCCAGCGCAGTTCGTCGTGATCCTGGAGCGGTGCGGGCACCCCGGACACCAGCCGGGCCGTCCACACCTGGAGCACATACCCGGGCTTCAGCGGCCACTCACCGGGGATGCGCTCCAGCGGTTCCACCTCCACGCCGAGCTCCTCGCGGAGTTCCCGCACGAGCGCCTGCTCGCCGCTCTCCCCCGGCTCCAGCTTCCCGCCTGGAAGCTCCCACCGGCCGGCCAGCTCGGGCGGGGCGCTCCGGCGCGCAGCCAGCAGGCGGCCCCGGTCGTAGACGGCTCCGGCCACCACCACACGATCGTTCATGAGCCGGAGCGTAACGCCCCCGCCCGGCCCCCGGCGGACGCCCTCCTACCGGGCGCTCCGCCCGATGCGCTCCACCCAGTAGAGCTGCTTGTGGCCATGGGTGTCGAGCTGGTCGGCGATCCTCTGGGCCTCGCCCTGCGTGGCGTATCTGCCGACGCGGTAGCGATTGCCGTTGTCGTCCTGCCGTATCACCAGCCACAGGAGCTCGGCACTGCTGTCGCTCATCGCGCCCCTGCCCGGCATCGCACCCCTCCGTCACACGGCATGCACGTCTCTAAGGATCCCCAGGAAACCGCAGTACGCATATGCCGGAGCCTACGCCCGATCTTCACTCAACGGATACGTAATTTCACAAAGAGATACTGCTCCGGCCATAAATAACGGGCGCACCCAGCCGGATGCGCCCCGCAGCGGCTACGTGCCGGTCCGCCGGCCCCGGTGTGCCGCGTTGTCCCGGTCCCTACGCTCCCGCCATCGCCGCCGTCACCGCCTCGGCCACGGGAACCGGCAGGGCGTCAGCTTGTCGTCACCGACGCCGCACACCGCACTCCGGGTTCCGGTCACCTGACCGGAAGGTGGTAGCCGACCCGGAAACGATCGGCGGGCACCACCACGTCCGCCGTCTCGACCGCGCGACCCGATGCGTAATACGTACGCTCGATCACCATCACCACATGGCCCGGTACGCCGCCGAGCGCCAGGAGCTCCTCCGCCAGCCCCGGGCGCGCGCCGACCTGCTCGGCCACGTTGTCCACGACGACATCGATCGCGGCCATTCGCTCGACCACCCCGCAGCCACCCAAAGGGCCCTCCTCCGGCAGCATCACCGGCGTACGCCCCGTCACGGCAAGGGGTTCCCAGGAGGTGGAGAGCATCATCGGCTCCCCGGCCTCCCGGAAGGTGTATTTCGTGCGCATCACCCGGTCGCCCGGTTCGATGCCCAGGCGCTCGGCGATCTCGCCGCTCGCGCCCTCCTGCTCACTGCGGGACTCCCAGGTCCCGCGCACACCCTCCGCCGTCTGCTCCTGGCGGAACGGGCTGGCCGCGCCCCGGGTCCGGTAGCCGGAGCGGGCGATCCGGCGGGGGACCGGACGCTCACGCACATACGTACCGGAGCCGGAGCGCCCCTCGACCAGGCCCTCGGCCATGAGCACCTTCCGCGCCTCCAGCGCGACGGTGTCCGAGACTCCGTACTCCTCGCGGATACGGGCCTGCGAGGGCAGGCGCGTATGCGGCGGCAGCGAACCGCTGACGATCTTCTCTCTCAGATCGCTTGCAACGCGCAGATAGGCGGGCTGCTCACCGAAAGCCACAGGCCACTCCCAACAGGTTGACAGTCTGCAACAGCCTGTCAACCGACGGTTGTTGATCGCAAGTGCAGGCCAAAGTTTCACCCGAAGTGATGATTCATCATGATCTCGCGCATTCCCACCGCCGATAGCCGGAGATGCGCCGGCGGCAGGGCGTGTGGGGCGGCCTCGGATGCGACCGCCCCACACACTCGACGAACTACGGAGCCGTCATCAGAACTGCGGCCCAGCGCTTCGATGCCTGCTGCCCGGTGCGCCGGTCGGGGCCCCGGCGGCGCGAGACGACACGGCTGGCGCGGCGCAGCTGCTTCTGCGCGCGG
>NZ_JBEOYU010000003.1:0-263532 GCF_040297265.1 Streptomyces sp. NPDC001832 | reverse complement strand
CCGATCTTCGACCTCGTCGACTACGGCATCGTCGGCGACCTCTTCCAGGTCGTGCCCCAGCTCACCGAGGAGGTCAAGTCCCGCAAGGGCTGACCAGCTGTCGAGCCGGTTCCGCGACGGGCAAACCTTGCCGGTCGCGGAACCAGCACCCCTTTCACAAGGTCCCGGGGCCGCACGGTGTGAACTCACCGCGCGGCCCCGGACCGTTTCTGGTCTCCGTTGACGCAGGTCCAGCGACCTTATAACTTCATTATGCGGATTGCTGATTCCGATGAACGGAAAACAGAAGCTGTGTGGCTGTGGAGGGTGTGAAATGGGTCAGCAGGAAAAGGTGGCAACGAGCCTCGCCGGTGCGGTCACCGAGGAGATCAGCGCCTCCCTCACCGCGGTCGACGCCGAGCTCGCCCGCCGCTACCCGGGCGACCCGGGGACGCGCCAGCCGGTTCATACGGTCTACGTCCCCGGCGACGCGTTCATCTCCGGCACCATCCGATCCTGGGGTGACCAGGCGCTGGAGGCCCTCGACGAGCATGCCCCCGACGCGGCCTCGTTCGCCGCCGTGCTCGGCATCCCGGACGAACTTGCCGCACCCGTCCACGACCGGGTACGCGCCAAGCTGGAGCGCGAGCCCGTCGAAGACCTGCGCATCGACTTCGAGGACGGCTACGGCCCCCGCCCCGACGCCGAGGAGGACGAGGCCGCCGCCCGCGCCGCCCGGCTTGTCTCGGAGGCGTACGGGAACGGCACGGCGGCCCCGTACATGGGCATCCGGATGAAGTGCATGGAGGCCGCCGTACGCGACCGCGGTATCCGCACCACGGACATCTTCCTCACGGGCCTCATGCAGGCGGGCGGCCTCCCCGACGGGCTGGTCCTCACCCTGCCCAAGGTGACGTACCCCGAGCAGGTCACCGCCTTCGTCCGGCTCCTCGAAGCGTTCGAGCAGGCGCACGGGCTGCCGGCCGGCCGGATCGGCTTCGAGATCCAGATCGAGACCAGCCAGGCCATCCTCGCCGCCGACGGCACCGCCGCCGTCGCCCGGATGATCGACGCCGCGCAGGGCCGTGTCACTGGTCTGCACTACGGCACGTTCGACTACAGCGCCTGCGTCGGCGTCAGCCCCGCCTACCAGGCCGGCGACCACCCGGCCGCCGACCACGCCAAGGCCGTCATGCAGGTCGCCGCCGCAGGCACCGGCGTACGGGTCTCCGACGGCTCCACCAATGTCCTCCCGGTCGGCCCCACCCACCAGGTCCACGAGGCCTGGCGGCTCCACTACGGCCTCACCCGCCGCGCGCTGGCCCGCGCCTACTACCAGGGCTGGGACATGCACCCTGGCCACCTGCCGAGCCGCTACACAGCCGTCTACACCTTCTACCGCGAGGGCCTGGAGCAGGCCGCGGCCCGCCTCGCCGCGTACGTGGCCAAGGCCGACGGCGATGTCATGGACGAACCCGCCACAGCCAAGGCGCTCAGCGGGTACCTCCTGCGCGGCATCGACTGCGGCGCCCTGGACACCGCCGAGGTCACCCGCCTGACCGGGCTGACGCGCGCGGACCTGGATGCGTTCGCGTCGCCGCGGCGGGCCGGGCTCACGGCGACCGCGCCGTAACGGGTGCTCGCGCCGGCCGTCGTGTCATGGTGACCGTGGTGGCGCGGCGGCTCAGACGGGCGGCAGTTCGCCCGAGCCGCGCTGGATGAGCGTCGTGGGGAGCTCCACTCGGGCCGGGGCGTGGTCCGCGCCGTCCAGGCGGCGGAAGAGGTGCTCGGCGGCGGTGCGGCCGACGGCGGCGGCGTCCTGGGAGATGACCGTGATGCCGAGCAGGTCGGCCAGTTCGATGTCGTCGAAGCCGACCAGGGCGACCCGGCGTTCCTGCTCCGCGAGGACTCGTACCGCCGTCACCGTCACCCGGTTGTTTCCCGCGAACAGCGCGGTGACGGGCTCGGGGCCGGAGAGCATCTGCTCGGCGGCGGCCCGGACCCGGTCGGGGTCGGTCGAGCCGAGGGAGACCCATGAGTCCTCGACCGTCGTCCCGGCGTCCGCCATGGCCGCGTGGTAGCCGCGCAGTCGCTCGGTGGCGGTGTGGATGCGCGGCTGGTCGCCGATGAAGCCGATCCGGCGATGGCCGTGCGCGATCAGGTGCGCGACGCCCTCGCGGGCGCCGCCGAAGCTGTCGGAAAGGACCATGTCGGCGTCGATGCGGCCTGCCGGGCGGTCCACGAAGACGGTGGCGATGCCGGCCTTTATCTCCGGCTCCAGATAGCGGTGGTCGTCGCCGGCCGGAATCACGATGAGCCCGTCCACCCGGCGCGCGCACAGAGCGAGTACGAGCTCCTGCTCGCGCTCCGGGTCCTCGGCGCTCGACCCGTTGATGAGCAGGGCGCCGTGTGCCCGGGCGACTTCCTCCACCGCGCGGCTCAGAGGCCCGTAGAACGGGTCGGCCAGATCCTCCAGGACCAGCCCGATGGAAGCGGTGCGGCCCTTGCGCAGGACGCGCGCGCTGTCGTTGCGACGGAAGCCGAGCGCCTCGATGGCCTCCTGGACCCGGCGTTCGGTGTCGGGCGTGACCCCCGGCTCGCTGTTGACCACACGGGAGACCGTCTTCAGGCCCACTCCGGCGCGGGCCGCCACATCCTTCATGGTCGGCCGGTTGCCGTATCGGGTCTCGGAGTGACGGGCGGTGTCGGCCACGGTGCGCTGTCCTGTCGTCGGGTGCGGGCGGTCCGGCGGGCCCGCGAGCGGTGCCGCGGAGGGGCCGGAGGCTGTGCCGTCGAGCATAGGCCCTGGACAACGTTGTCAGCTGAATGGAGACTGGGCAGACTGTTCACCGAAGCCGCAGGTCCTCGCCCCCTACTCACGGAGCCGCACCGATGCCTACCGACCTCGTCGCCGCGCTGGACATCGGCGGCACCAAGATCGCCGCCGCGCTGGTGGACGGCAGCGGCGCGCTCCTCGTGCGGGCGCAGCGGCCGACGCCCGCCCGGGAGAGCGCCGAGTCGGTGATGGGGGCCGTGGCGGAGGTCCTGGCCGAGCTGTCGGGATCGCCGCTGTGGGAGCGGGCGACGGCCGTCGGTATCGGCAGCGCGGGCCCGGTGGACGCCTCGGCCGGTACGGTCAGCCCCGTCAATGTCCCCGGCTGGCGCGACTTCCCACTGGTGGAACGGGTCGGCCGGGCGGTGGGCGGACTGCCCGTCGAACTGGTCGGCGACGGCGTCGCCATGACGGCGGCCGAGCACTGGCTGGGCGCGGCTCGCGGCTACGACAACGCGCTGTGCATGGTCGTATCGACCGGTGTCGGCGGCGGACTCGTCCTCGGCGGAAAGCTGCACCCCGGCCCCACAGGCAACGCCGGGCACATCGGCCATGTCAGCGTGGATTTGGACGGTGACCCGTGCCCGTGCGGTTCGCGCGGCTGCGTCGAGCGCATCGCCAGCGGACCGAACATCGCCCGCCGGGCGCTGGAGGCCGGCTGGCGGCCCGGACCGGATGGCGATGCCTCGGCCGCCGCCGTGGCCGCCGCCGCGCGCGCCGGCGACCAGGTCGCCGTCGCCTCGTTCGAGCGCGCCGCTCAGGCGCTGGCCGCCGGAATCGCCGCCACCGCCACGCTCGTCGAGATCGACATCGCGGTGATCGGCGGGGGAGTGGCCGGAGCGGGCGACATCCTCTTCGCTCCGCTGCGCCGCGCTCTGCGTCAGTACGCCACGCTCTCCTTCGTCCAGCAGCTCACTGTGGCCCCGGCAGTGATGGGCACCGACGCAGGGCTGGTGGGCGCGGCGGCCGCGGCGGTGCGGGACAGCCCTTAGGTCGGTGGCCGTTCAGGGCCTGCCGTCCGGCGGAGCCAGAAGCGCCGGACGGGCAGGACCGGTGTCCTGGGGCCCGACCGGCGATCCAAGGCGCGACGTGGCCGCGACCGCGATTCCCCGCCGGCTCTCCCGTCAGCAGGTGATCCGCAGGTCTGCCCAGTCCGCGTGGTCGGAATCGATACCGTCCCCGCCGTCGGTGACCACCAGACGTACCACTTGCGCACCGCTCACATCCGCCAAGAGCGGCTGCGCGGGCATCGCACTGGTCAGTACGCCGGTCGACGCCACCTTCGTACCGTCGGCCCAGACCTCGAAGGCGACCGTTCCCCTGGTGCCCGTCTCGTCGTCGACCCCGACCTGCGCCGTCACGGCGCTGCATGCCTCGCCGGTGTAGAACTCGACGACACTGTCGGCGTGCACACCGAGGCCCTTGGCGAAGACCGCGCCGCCGATGGTGAGCGGATTTCCGTCACCCGCCTTGCTCTCTCCGTTGCTGGTGTCCTTCTCGACCGGGCCCCATCCGTTGGCGGCTGAGAGCCGGGGCAGATCGCTCAGGTAACTGCCGCCCGCAGGCGGCGCGACCACCACATGGGCCTGGAACGGGACCTTGGACCTCACCCGTGTCCCGGCCGGCGAGCGGTACTGGGCGGTGAGCGTCAGTTCGTACGTACCGGTGGCCGTGCCCGCAGGGGCCGTCACCTGCCAGCGGGTGGTCAGGGTTTGGCCGGTCGCCAGGGACGGTGATCCGGTCGGCGATGCCGCCTTCACCTGCCAGCCCGAGGGACCGGTGAGCGCTGCGGAGACCTTCGTGGCGGGGGTACGGCCGAGGTCGGTCACCGTCGTCGTCAGCGCGGCCGTGCGCCCGGCCTCGACCAACGGGCTTTCGTTCAGAGCGAGTTCCACGGCAGGCGGATGCGCGTCCCACTCGCGGTCGGCGGCGATGCGCAGCAGTACGGTCCCGTGCGCCGGGACGGTCGCCGAAACTCTGCCCGCCGTGTTGTACGTCGTGTGATCCCACAGGTCACGCATCGTGTACGCGGTGGCCTTCGGAAGCCCCGCCGCCTCGGCGGTCGTCGAGATGCGCTGTGCGCTGCCGGTCTCGTTGAAGAGGGCCACGACGCGGCTGCCGTCCTGCATTTCCTTGGTGACGACCCAGCGCCCACCGGCGGAGGAGAGCACGGTGCCCTGTTTGCCCAGAGGGTCCTGATCGACCGCGATGACCTCGCGGTTGGAGAGGATCTCGAAGGTCTCCGGGCCGGCCTTGCGCAGATCGGAACCGATGAGCAGCGGCGCCGCCATCACGGACCACATGGAGAAGTGGGTGCGGTATTCCGTGTCCGTCATGCCGCCGTTGCCGACCTCGAGCATGTCGGGGTCGTTCCAGCGCCCCGGTCCCGCTGCGGCGGCAAGGGGCAGATTCTGCTTCATGATCGACAGCATGCTGCCCCAGCTGTCGTTGATGTCGCCGGTCGTGCGCCAGAGGTTGCCGATTTCGCCGGCCCACTCCCAGGGCTTGTTCTCGCCCCATTCGCAGATGCTGTAGACGATGGGACGGCCGGTCGCCGCCAGCGCGTCCCGCATCGTTGTATACCGCTGTTTCGCGTCGACGCCCTGGTTGTTGCAGTTGTCGTACTTGAGGTAGTCGATGCCCCAGTCCGCGAACTGCTGCGCATCGCTGTACTCATGGCCGAGCGCGCCCGGAAGTCCCACACTGTCGCAGGTCTTGGTGCCGGCGCTGGTGTAGATGCCGATTTTCAGGCCCTTGGAGTGGACATAGTCCGCGACGGCCTTGATGCCGTTCGGGAAGCGCTTCGGATCGGCCTCCAGCTTTCCGTCCGCATTGCGCTGCGGCTTTGCCCAGCAGTCGTCGAGATTGACGTACTCATAGCCCGCGTCCTTGAGGCCCTTCTCGACAAAGATGTCGGCGATGCCCTTGACCATCGACTCGTTGAACTCGGCACGGCAGTGGGTCGAGTTCCAATTGTTGAACCCCATCGGAGGGGTAAGCGCAAGGCCGTTGTCGGCCTGGGTTGCGGAGCGGAGCGGGGGCTGGGGTGAGTCCGCGACTGCGGGAACGGTTGCTCCCGCAGTGCAGAGCAGCCCGGCCAGCAGCACTCCGATGACTCTGCGCCGGCTGGTTCGGGTTGTACAAGTTGGAAGATGACGCATCGATACGTTCCTCCGTACTCGTGCCGGATCGGTGACGGCATGTGCACGCCAAGGCGTGCGATTACGTTAAAGCGTGTTGAAGTCTGTTGGAAGGGGAGCGGCGTCGGTTGTTCGGCATCTCGTCAAAACCCTTGACGACACCATCACTTGGAGGTGAGATCCAATCGCACGTTCGGTTGTGTTGGGTTGCATCCCAGAGGAGTTGGGCATGACGCAGTCTGATTACGACAGGTCAGGTGTGCCGGGCAGCGTCGCAGGACATCGGATGTCCCGGCGAAGTCTGTTGCGTGGTGCGGCAGTCGGTGCGGGAGCCGTGACGCTGCCCTCGTTGCTCACTGCCTGCGGAAGTGGCCCCGGGGGTGACGGAAAGACGATCACCATGGGTTCGAATTCGTCCGACCCCATTCCGAAGAAGGCCTTTGCCGATGCTTTCGCGGCGTACGAGGAGCAGTCCGGCGGGCGGAAGGTGAAGGTCAACACCGTCGACCACAACACCTTTCAGGAGAACATCAACCGGTATCTGCAGGGCAAGCCGGACGATGTCTTCATGTGGTTCGCCGGCTACCGGATGCAGTTCTTCGCCGAGAAAGGCCTGCTGCACGACATCAGTGACAACTGGCAGACTTACAAGGGCTTCTCGGCCGCGCTGAAAGCCCAGTCCACCGGCGCGGACGGCAAGCAGTACCTCACGCCGTACTACTACTATCCGTGGGCCGTCTTCCACCGTAAGAGCCTGTTCGACGAGCGCGGCTATCAGGCACCGAAGACACTCGACGAGTACGTGGCGCTCGCCAAGCAGATGCAGAAGGGCAAGCTGGACCCCATCGCCTTCTGCGACAAGGACGGCTGGCCCGCCATGGGCACCTTCGACTACATCAACATGCGGACCAACGGCTATGAGTTCCACAAGAGCCTGATGGCTGGTGAGGTCGCCTGGACCGACAAGCGGGTCAAGGAGGTCTTCGACACCTGGCGCCGGCTGCTCCCGTACTGCCAGCAGGGCGCCAACGGCCGTACCTGGCAGGAGGCCGCCACCAGCCTCCAGAAGAAGGAGGCCGGCATGGCCGTGTTCGGCCTGCCGCACCCCGGCGCACAGTTCCCCAAGGGCGAACAGGGCGACATCGACTTCTTCCCCTTCCCCGTCATCAACCCGGAGCACGGGCAGGACGCGGTCGAGGCACCCATCGACGGGTTCCTGCTGGCGAAGAAGTCGAAGAACCTCAAGAACAAGAAGACCCTGGAGAGCGCAAAGGACCTGCTCAAGTGGCTGGCCACCGGGAAGGCCGAGGACATCTACCTGAGGAGCGACCCCAACAACATCGCGGTCAGCGACCAGGCGGACATCTCCGCGTACTCACCGCTCCAGAAGAAGGCCGTGGAACTGGTCTCCGGGGCGAAGCAGATCTCCCAGTTCCTGGACCGCGACACCCGGCCGGACTTCTCCTCCACGGTCATGATCCCGGCGATCCAGAAGTTCATCAGCAACCCGAATGACGTGGACGGGCTGGTCAACGACATCGAACGGCAGAAGAAGACCATCTTCGCCGCCGACTGACCCCCGGACGACCCCGATGGAATCCGACTGAACCTGGAGCACCCGACCGTGTCGTTCATCTCGGCGCGGCGCACCGGACGGCAGGTCTCGCGGCAGTTCACCGGCCGCGACCTCGCCGTACTCGGTGTGCTGCTCGGCATACCCGTCCTGCTCGACATCGCCATCGTGTGGGGACCGACCTTCGCCTCCGTCGTGCTCTCCTTCACCAGCTGGGACGGCATCGGTGACATCAAGTGGGTCGGTACACAGAACTACGCGAACCTCTTCACCAACTACCCTCAGTTCTGGCCCGCCGCCCGGCACAATCTGCTCTGGCTCGCCTTCCTGGGTCTGGTCGCCGCACCGTTCGGCCTGCTGCTGGCCGTACTCATCGACAGGGGCGTGCGCTTCAGCCGCTTCTACCAGTCGACGCTGTACATGCCCGTCGTGCTGTCGCTCGCCGTGGTCGGTTTCATAGCCCAGCTGATCTTCTCCCGCGATCAGGGAGCCCTCAACGCGGTCATCGGGAACACGAAGTCGCCGACCGACTGGCTCGGCGATCCAAGCCTCAACATCTGGGTGGTCCTGCTGGCCGCGGCCTGGCGGCACACCGGCTATGTGATGATCCTCTACCTCGCCGGGCTCAAGGCCGTCGACCCCTCGCTGAAGGAGGCCGCGGCGATCGACGGGGCGGGCGAGGCCCAGACCTTCTTCCGCATCGTCTTCCCCACGCTGCGGCCGGTCAATGTCATCGTCGGCGTCATCACCGTCATCGAGTCCCTGCGCGCCTTCGACATCGTGTACGCCGTCAATCACGGCCGCAACGGACTCGAACTCCTCTCGGTGCTCGTCACCGACAACATCATCGGTGAGGCCAGCCGCATCGGATTCGGCTCCGCCATCGCCGTCGTCCTGCTGGCCCTCTCCCTGGGATTCGTCGTGACGTACCTGGTCCAGGAGCTCCGAGGGGAGAAGAACCGTTGACCGTCCACATCGCCCCCGCCCGCCCCTCCGCCCCACCTGTGCCACCGGCCCCCGCCGCCCGGCGCCGGATCCGCCCCTGCAGAATCGGCGTCCACGCCTTCCTGATGGCGGTCTCCCTCGCCTTCCTCGCCCCGCTGCTGCTCGCGGTGTATGCCTCGCTGCGGCCTTACGACGAGACCTCGGAACACGGATACTTCTCGCTGCCGCGTCACCTCTCCCTGGACTACTACCGCCAGGCGTTCTCCGACTCCGGCATGACGAAGTACTTCGTCAACACCCTGATCATCGCGGTCCCGGGGGTACTCGTCACCCTCTTCCTCGCCTCCTTCGTGGCCTTCGCGCTGGCCCGGCTGAAGATGCGCGGCGGGCTCGTCCTGCTCATGCTCTTCACGGCCGGGAACCTTCTGCCGCAGCAAGTGATCGTCACACCCCTGTACGTCGTCTTCAATCGCATCCCGCTGCCCTACTGGATGTCCGACTCGATGACGATGTTCGACTCGTACTGGGCCGTCATCACCGTGCAGATCGGCTTCCAGCTCGGCTTCTGCGTCTTCGTCCTGTCCAACTTCATGCGCACCCTGCCGCAAGAGATCCTGGAGGCCGCGATCGTCGACGGCGCGGGCGTCTGGACCCAGTACTGGCGGATCACCCTTCCGCTGTGCCGCCCGGCCCTGGCCGCGCTCGGCACGCTGCAGTTCACCTGGATGTACAACGACTTCCTGTGGGCACTGGTCTTCATCTCCGACGGCGACAAGCTCCCCATCACCTCGGCGCTGAACAATCTCAGGGGCCAGTTCTTCACGGACTACAACCTGCTCGCCGCAGGCTCGGTGATCGTCGCTCTGCCGACGCTCGTGGTCTTCCTGCTGCTCCAGCGCCACTTCATCGCGGGCCTCACCCTGGGCGCCGGCAAGGGGTAGCCCGGGCCTCAGCCGCGCCGGTTCGTCATCCGATGGTTCGTTCGGGTAACGGCATCGCCACAGCGGGGTTTTCGCGGCAGGGTGTTACGGGCAAGCCACAGGGGGCTACGGAAGAGGGGGAACCGTGATCGTCTGGATCAACGGTGCGTTCAGCGCGGGCAAGACGAGCGCCGCGCGCGAGCTGGTCGATCTGATCCCGAACAGCACGTTCTACGACCCCGAGCTGATCGGCGCGGGGCTGCGGTATCTGCTGCCCCAGAAGAGACTTGCCGAGGTGACGGACTTCCAGGATCTGCCGATCTGGCGGCGTCTGGTGGTGGATACCGCCGCGGCCCTGCTCGCCGATGTGTCCGGGGTACTGGTGGCGCCGATGACACTGCTGCGACAGGAGTACCGCGACGAGATCTTCGGAGGGCTCGCCTCCCGGCGCATTCCGGTGCGCCATGTCCTGCTCTCACCTGAGGAAACGATCCTGCGCAAACGGATCGCCGACCGGGTGGAGTTCGCCGACGACCCGGAGCACAGCGAACGGATCCGGCAGTGGGCCTACGAGCACATCGAGCCCTACCGAGCGTCGCTCGGCTGGCTCACCCGGGACGCCCACATCATCGACACCAGCGCGCTCACTCCGTACGAGACGGCCGAGCGGATCGCCGAGGCGGTCCGCACCGGGGCTGCCACCGCATGCGAGATCGTACAGACGCCCGAGCCGACCGCGGAGACCGTCGCGGCAGGCGTGCTGCTCTTCGACGAACGCGACCGGGTCCTGCTCGTCGACCCGACGTACAAGCCCGGCTGGGAGTTCCCGGGCGGAGTGGTCGAGGCCGGCGAGGCACCGGCACAGGCCGGGATCCGTGAAGTGGCCGAGGAGATAGGCATCCATCTCGAACGGGTGCCGAAACTGCTCGTCATCGACTGGGAGAAGCCGAAATTCCCCGGCTACGGAGGGCTGCGGATGCTCTTCGACGGCGGCCTGCTGCCCGGTGCGGACGCCGAACGGCTGCTGCTGCCCGGCTCCGAACTGCGCGGCTGGCGGTTCGTCACCGAGGAGGAGGCGGCCACCATGCTGCCTCCCACCCGGTACGAACGGCTGCGCTGGGCGCTCCGCGCCCGGGAGCGGTCAACCGTGCTCAACCTGCAGGCCGGAGTCCCGGTCGGCTGAGGCGCGCAGCACTGCGGCGGAGTCGACTGTGAGCGGATCGCCGTGTCCGAAGCAGGCGGTGGCCGGGTCATGGCCAGCCCGGTGTCGCTGGGCGCGCCCGGCGGCGGTCCCGCCGCCGGGCGGCGGGACCCCAACCGATCGGGTGTGACGCGTAGTCAGGCTCGCTTGGACTCGGCGTAGTTCCGCAGGAACAGGGCCTCGGCGAGCGACAGCCGCTCCAGTTCCTCGGGTGACACGCTCTCGTTCACCGCATGGATCTGTGCCTCCGGTTCGCTCAGGCCGATCAAGAGGATCTCGGCCTCCGGGTAGAGGGCGGCGAGGGTGTTGCACAGCGGGATCGAGCCGCCCATCCCGGACGTCTGCATCTTCTCGCCGGGATACGCGGCCTGCATCGCCTGCGCCATGGACGTGTACGCCGGGCTGGAAGTGTCCGCACGGAACGGCTGGCCCTGACCGACCTGTTCCACGGACACCCTGGCCCCCCACGGGGCGTGCGCCTTGAGGTGGGCGGTCAGCAACTCGGTCGCCTTCGCGGCGTCCTGGCCCGGCGGGACCCGCAGGCTGATCTGTGCCCGCGCACTCGCCTGCAGCGACGGTGTCGCGCCGACCACCGGCGGGCAGTCGATACCGATGACGGTGACGGCGGGCCGCGCCCAGATCCGGTCGGCGACCGTACCCGTGCCGATCAGTCCGACGCCGTCGAGGACCTTCGCGTCCTTGCGGAACTCGGCCTCCGCGTACTGCAGTCCGTCCCATTCTGCGTCCGTGGCCAGCCCGTCGACGGTCGTGGTGCCGTCCTCGGCGCGCAGCGACGACAGCAGCTGGATCATCGCGGCCAGTGCGTCCGGAGCGGCGCCGCCGAACTGTCCGGAGTGCAGGTTTCCTTCGAGGGTGTCGAGCGTGACCCGCAGCATCGTCATACCGCGCAGCGTCGCGGTCACCGTCGGCAGACCGACCCGGAAGTTGCCGGTGTCGCCGATGACGATCGTGTCGGCGGTCAGCAGCTCGGGGTGCGCCTCGGCGTACCGTTCCAGACCGCCGGTGCCCTGCTCCTCGGACCCCTCGGCGATCACCTTGACGGAGACCGGAACGCCGCCGTCGGCCTTGAGGGCGCGCAGGGCGAGGAGATGCATGATGAAGCCGCCCTTGCAGTCGGCCGCGCCGCGGCCGAACCAGCGGCCGTCGCGCTCCGTCAGCTCGAACGGCGGGGAGAGCCAGGCGGACTCGTCGAGCGGCGGCTGCACGTCGTAGTGAGCGTAGAGCAGTACGGTCGGGGCGTCGGCTGGGCCGGGCAGGAAGCCGTACACCGACTGGGTGCCGTCGGGGGTGTCGAGCAGGGCGACATCCTGGAAGTTCTCGGCGCGCAGCGCGTCGGCGACCCAGTTGGCGGCCGCCTCGCACTCGCTCTTCGGGAACTGCGCGGGATCCGCCACCGACTGGAAGGCCACGAGCTCGGCAAGCTCCGCCTTGGCGCGGGGCATCAGCGAGGCAATGGTCTCGGAGATCGGACGGGCGGTCATGGGAACGCTCCTCGTGGGTGCGACGTTATGTGTACGAATCCGGGTACATGTACACCGAGTGTGCGGCGTTGCATGTAGGTCGAACGCACGGTGGATCCTCCCACAGCGGGTGCCGGGCGCGACGCGCCGTAGGATGCCGTGAGCAGCATGGGCCACTGGTGGGATCGGGAGCAGAAGCACATCGTGAGCAGCGAGAACGCAGACGCCGTACATGAGCACGAAGAGTCGTCCGTGTGGGACGTCGTCGTAGTCGGTGGCGGACCGGCCGGCGCTTCCGCGGCATACGCGGCGGCGGTCGCCGGACGACGGGTACTGCTCCTCGAGAAGGCGGAACTGCCCCGCTACAAGACATGTGGTGGCGGCATCATCGGGTTTTCGCGTGATTCGCTGCCCCCCGGCTTCGAACTGCCGCTGCGGGACCGGATCCACGCGGTCACCTTCTCGCTCAACGGCAAGCTGGCGCGGACCCGCCGCTCCAAGCGGATGCTCTTCGGGCTCATCAATCGCCCCGAGTTCGACGCGGGGCTGGTCGAGGAGGCGCAGAAGGCGGGCGCCGAACTCCGTACCGGAGCGACGGTGACGAGGGTCGAGCAGCACGGCGCCGCGGTGCCGGACCGGCGCACGGTCGCCGTGGTGCTGTCCGGCGGCGAGACGGTCCTGGCCCGCGCGGTCGTCGGAGCGGACGGCAGTGCTGGGCGCATAGGAGCCCATGTCGGGGTGAAACTCGACCAGGTGGATCTCGGCCTGGAAGCCGAGATCCCGGTTCCGGAAACGGTCGCGGAGGACTGGGTGGGCCGGGTGCTGATCGACTGGGGTCCCCTGCCCGGCAGCTACGGCTGGGTGTTCCCCAAGGGCGACACGCTCACCGTCGGCGTGATCTCGGCGCGGGGCGACGGGGCGGGGACCAAGCGGTACCTGGAAGACTTCATCGCCCGGCTCGGTCTCGCCGGCTTCGAGCCGAAGATCTCCTCCGGGCACCTGACGCGATGTCGCAGCGACGACTCTCCTCTGTCACGCGGGCGGGTGCTGGTGTGCGGTGATGCGGCGGGGCTGCTGGAGCCGTGGACCCGCGAAGGCATCTCCTTCGCGCTGCGGTCGGGGCGGCTCGCCGGTGAGTGGGCGGTCCGGATCGCGGAGTCGCACGATGCGGTGGACGCCCGACGCCAGGCGCTCAACTACGCCTTCGCCATCAAGGCCGGCCTGGGTGTCGAGATGGGCGTCGGACGACGCATGCTGAAGCTGTTCGAGCGCCGTCCGGGGGTGCTGCACGCGGTGCTGACGGGATTCCGCCCGGCCTGGAACGCGTTCGCCGGCGTCACCCGGGGAACGACTTCGCTGGCCGAGATGGTCCGTACGCATCCGCTGGCACAGCGGGCCCTGTCAGCGATGGACCGTTGACACCTGATACCCGACACCTGGCGCCTCACACCTGACACGTGACACCTGACACGTGACAGCCGACATCTGGCACCTGCCATCTGACGCCGGGGGCGGGCCGGGCCGCACGGTCAGCCTTCAATGGTGATCCGGAATACGGGGTGGTCCGGGCAGGCAGCCAGGAGTTCTGCGTCCGTGGACTTTGCAGTGATGCCCTGGAAGTACTGGTTGACCTCCCAGCCCCACCGCTCCAGATAGGCGCGGACGATCAGCACCTTCTGTTCGTCGTCCGCGATCTCCACGGCCGTGAAGGTACGGATCTTCCGGCCCACCCGCAGCTCGCCGCCACCGGCGACCCGCATGTTGCGCACCCACTGGGAGTGGCCCCGCGCGGAGACCAGATACTGCGTGCCCGCGTAGGTATGGGGGTTTACGGGGATGCGCTGCATCTGTCCGCTCTTGCGGCCGCGTACCGACATCTCGGCCGAGCCGAGAAGGCTGACGCCGTGCCGGGCGAGCCAGCCGATGACGCTGTTCATCCGGACGTTGAACGCGTTGCCCTGAATATAATACGGCTGAGACACGGTGACTCCTCACTGTTTGAGAGCAGTGCTCTCGCTTGAGATCAGTGTGCACGGGAGCGCAGTCCAAAAGCAAGAGCGGTGCTCTCGTTGTTGGTCGGTGCTCTTCTGCATGGCAGACTGGAGCTCATGAGCACTGTCCGAGGAGCCAGGGAACGGGCCCGTATCGAGGTCACCGCCGCTATCAAGGACGAGGCGAGGAAGCAGCTCGCGGCCGAAGGCGCCGCAAAGCTCTCGCTGCGCGCCGTGGCACGGGAACTCGGTATGGCGTCCTCCGCGCTCTACCGCTACTTCCCCAGCCGGGACGAACTGCTCACGGCCTTGATCGTCGATGCGTACGACTCCGTGGGCGAGTCCGCCGAGGCCGCCCACCGGGCCGCCCGTGCCGATGCTGCCCCTCACCTCACCCGCTGGATCGCCGTCGCCCAAGCCGTACGCGACTGGGCCCTCGCCCGCCCCCATGAGTACGCCCTGATCTACGGCTCGCCCGTGCCCGGTTACACCGCACCGCAGGCGACGATCGGCCCCGCCTCCCGCGTCGGCCTCGTCCTGATTGCCGTTGTCTCAGATGCCTACCGCACGGACGGTCTCGCTTTGCCGCCGCTCGCCGACGAGCTGCGCGCCGAGGCCGAGCGAATGGTCGCCGACTTCGCCCCCGACCTTCCTCCGGAAGTCGCCGCCCCACTGATCGCCGCCTGGTCGCAGCTGTTCGGGCTGATCTCCTTCGAGATCTTCGGCCAGTTCAACCGGGTGGTGGAGGCCCGGGAGATCTTCTTCCGGGAAGCCGTCACCGAACTGGCCCGCACGGTCGGCCTGATCGGTCGCGGCAGCAGTGCCGCGACCGGCTGACGTCTCTGCCGCGGCCCGCGGTCTGCTGCCAGGACCAGGTGTCAGCGGTTCAGAGGCTGCCGGGTGGCCGCCCGATCAGAGGTCACCCGGCAGCTCTCAGGCTCCCCGGGGGTGGGCGGTGCGCGTCCGGCCGCCGTCGCGTATCAGCCGCAGGAACCAGCCCAGGGCGAATGACTGCAGCAATACGGACATGGCCAGAGCGAGGTAGACGGACCATGCGGGTCCGGCAGCCTCCGCGCCCCACAGCGAGCTGCCGATGAAGAAGACGAACACAGTGGGCGCCGCGAGGAAGAACAGCCAGACACCAGCGAACGAGGCATCCTCATGGGCGACGAACAAGGTGTCCACGGTGACGAACACCGCCGCCGCCAGGACGAGGCCCAGATAGATCAACGAGGCGAAATTGCCGAAGGTCAGCCGCATGAGCGCGCGGAGGTGCTGGTGGTTGATGACCGGATTGTTCATGGCTCGCTCCCCGTAGTTGGTTGACCTTTCCATCGTGTGCCCGGGGAGCTGTTCCCACCTGAGTACTGCTACTTAATCGCTCATGTGTGCGCCTCATTGCATGCTCCGTACGCCAGTGCTGCAGCTGTGATGGCCGGCGCCACCGCGAGGTCGCCGAAGACCAGCAGCACCAAGCCGAGCGCGAGCGCCGAATGCGTCTGCGCAAGCAGGGTGATGCTGCGCCACGGCGGAGTCAATGGCACCTGCGGATCATGGGAGACTCGCCCCCATGAACGGCAAGGTGTCCACCACCCGGACAAAGTTGGAGAGGGGTCGCAGTGCGCTCGGACCCGCGCTGGCACTGGTCCACACCGGACGCGCGCCCACCCGTGCCGTCCTGACCTCCGAGCTCGGGGTCACCCGGGCAACGGCTGGTGCGGTCGCCGCGCAGCTGGAGGCGCTGGGCCTGATCCGGGTCGACGCCCGGCCGGGCTCCGCAGCCGGCTCGCAGGGCCGCCCCTCGCACCGGCTGGCCATCCGGGAGTCCGGGCCCGTCGCCATCGCCGCGCAGGTGCACGCCGACGGGTTCCGGGCCGCGCTTGTCGGGCTCGGTGGACGGCTCGTCGCCACCGCCCCCGGCTGTGTCACCGTCACGGCAGACCCGGCACAGGTCATCGGTGAAGTGGTCGACGCCTGCGCGGAGTTGCTGCGGGACAGTGGACGCCGCTGCGTCGGAGCGGGCCTCGCGGTGCCGTCCGCAGTCGCCGAACCGGAGGGCACCGCGCTCAATCCGCTGCACATCGCCTGGTCGGCGGGCGCCCCGGTGCGCGAGATCTTCGCCACCTGCGTACGGGAAGCGGGCATCCCCGGCCCCGCGTTCGCCGGAAACGACGTGAACCTTGCCGCGCTCGCCGAACACCGGCACGGTGCCGGGCGCGGTGCCCAGCATCTGCTCTGTGTGGCCACCGGCCATCGCGGCGTGGGCGGAGCCCTGGTCCTCGACGGCCGTCTGCACACCGGGAGTTCGGGACTCGCGCTGGAGGTCGGCCATCTCACGGTGAGCCCCGAGGGCCGCCCGTGCCACTGCGGCGGTCGTGGTTGCCTGGACGTCGAGACCGATCCGCTGGCCTTCCTCGTCGCCGCCCGTCGCCAACCCGGTCCGGAGGAGTCGTTGCTCAAGCAGGCCGGCGATTTGCTGCGCACGGAGTACGAGGACGCGGCGGTACGGGGCGCGGCCGAGGAACTGATCGACCGGCTCGGCCTCGGGCTCGCCGGGCTGGTCAACATCCTCAACCCTGACCGCATCATCCTCGGCGGACTGCACCGCGCACTGCTCGACGCGGATCCGGAGCGGCTGCGTGCAGTGGTGGCCGACCGCAGCCTGTGGGGTCGCAGCGGCAGTGTGCCCATCCTGCCGTGCACGCTCGACCACAACAGCCTGGTGGGGGCGGCGGAACTGGCCTGGCAGCCGGTGCTGGACGATCCGCTGGCCGCGCTTGCGTGACGGGGGCTGGGACGGTCGCGCCGGACTCGGTCGTCGGACAGGCCCGAAGACGTCCTCCACGCACAGGCGCGTGCCGCGTTGCGTACCAGGATTCCGTCCAACGCCTCTTTCCCCCGAGGTCGTTAGCCGACCACCGACGACCGTGCGACGGAGGGTGTCCTGCTCTCCAGATACGTGACAGGGTCCGGTTCGAACGGTCCGTCAGTGGTTGCTCCGTACACCGAGCGCAGCGGCTGATCGGCGAACAGGGACGGTGCCGGAAGAGTGAACCAGACAATTTTCCCGGCGCCGCCCCTCGGGCAGACCCCCCAGCTCTCGCTGACCGCGGCGACCAGCGCGAGCCCGCGCCCCGACGTACTGGACGCAGTGGCCGCGCGTACGGTCGGCAGCCGTGGGTCGTGGTCGTGGACGGAGACTGTCAGCCGTTCGAGCAGCAGCTCGATCTCGACGATGCATGACTTGTCCGGCTGGGCGTGCCGGTGGACATTGGTCAGCAGTTCGGTGACGCCGAGCGCCGCATGGTCGATCAGGGGATCGAGATGCCAGTAGCGCAACTGCGCCGAAACGATTCTGCGGACCTGACCGATCCGTGACGGCAGGGCCTGGAGCTCCATTGTGCAGTGCCTGCTCGGCTCGCTGATCACGGCTGCGACTCCCCGAAATAGGTCCGGAAGAAGACGAAGGAACGATCCAGCAGATGACTGGCTGCTGATTCAGCTCCGGCGGCGCGGATCAGTGTCACCGCCGGTAAACCATGAGTGACGTGTGACCAATGTCGCTCAGGGGGCACTGCTCCGCAACTCGCGGTGTACCGGCGGTACCCCCTCAGATCATGCGGCCACCCGCACTGCGCAGCGTCTCGAGGAAACTGTGGGCCGGCCCGGCCTCGTCCGGGCCGTGGTTGCGCTGCCCCATCGTCAGCCGGTACCGCGTCCCGTTGAGGCGCGCCACGGCCGCACCGGCTCCGGCGAACCACGGCCTGCCCGCGCTCACCGTCACCACCGGGGCGCTGTCGATCTCCCGGCCGTAACTGGTCAGCAGAGCCAGCCTGCCGTCCTTGACGATCACCTGCCCCGCCCTCGTGAGCGAACGGGCCCACCGCTCGATCCGTACCCCCGTCGCACTGAACTCCGTTTCCGGCATGACTGCTTCGCCCCCTTCGTAATGCTTCTGATGGGCAGTCTGCACAAGCCGGGACCGGCGCGCCAGACCGCGACCCGGCTCGGTGCCACAGCTGCAACGCCCGTCAACGCAAAGGCAGGGCTATGGAGCATCAAAGTGAACGTTTGTGCAGGTAGGGGGAATATTGTTGACAGTGGAGAGACGGTGACACGAGGAGGAACGCGCTGATGGGCACCGTAGAGCACAGAGACGACTGCCGGGCCACGGCGACCATCGACATCGACCGCTCCGACCCCGAGTACCGGGCCTGGCTCAAGGAGGCCGTGCGCAAGGTCCAGGCCGACGCCAATCGCTCCGCCGACACCCATCTGCTGCGATTCCCGCTGCCCGAGCCATGGGGTATCGACCTCTACCTCAAGGACGAGTCGACGCACCCCACCGGCAGCCTCAAGCATCGGCTGGCCCGCTCGCTCTTCCTTTACGGGCTCTGCAACGGCTGGATCCGGCCGGGCAAGCCGGTGATCGAGGCGTCCAGCGGTTCGACGGCCGTCTCGGAAGCGTACTTCGCCAAGCTGATCGGTGTGCCGTTCATCGCCGTGATGCCCCGCACCACCAGCCCCGAGAAGTGCCGGCTGATCGAATTCCACGGCGGTCGCTGCCACTTCGTCGACGATTCGCGGAAGTTGTACGAGGAGTCCGCCACGCTCGCCGCAGACACCGGCGGCCACTACATGGACCAGTTCACCTACGCCGAACGGGCCACCGACTGGCGCGGGAACAACAACATCGCCGAGTCGATCTACCAGCAGCTGAGACTGGAGCGCTACCCGGAGCCGACGTGGATCGTCGCCACGGCCGGAACCGGCGGCACCTCGGCGACCATCGCCCGCTACGTGCACTACATGCAGTTCGACACCCGGATCTGTGTGCCCGACCCGGAGAACTCCTGTTTCTTCGACGGCTGGACCCACCACAACCCCCTGGCCACCAGTGACTGCGGCTCGCGGATCGAGGGCATCGGCAGGCCCCGGATGGAGCCGAGCTTTGTGCCCGGGGCCATCGACCGGATGATGAAGGTGCCGGACGCGGCCAGTGTCGCGGCTGTGCGCGCACTGGAGAAGGCCATCGGCCGGAAGGCGGGCGGCTCCACCGGCACCGGGCTGTGGAGCGCGTTCAAACTGGTCGCCGAAATGGTCGAGCAGGGCAGCACCGGCAGCGTCGTCACTCTGATCTGCGATCCGGGCGACCGCTACCTCGACAAGTACTACTCCGACAGTTGGCTCGCCGAACAGGGCCTGGACATCGCCCCGTACACGGAAACCATCGACTCCTTCCTGGCCGACGGCAACTGGCTCGGATAGCCTGGACGGAACGCAGCGCCCCGGCCCGCGGCCGCTCTCAGGCCGCGGGACCGGTCAGCCGCCTGTCGAGATTGCGTACCGCGTCCCGGAAAGCCCGGCCCACCCCCGACCGGCCCAGCCGCAGGGCGAACCGGAAGGGTGCGGAACCGTCCGCGGCGAACGTCCACTGCACCTGCGTCCCGGTCCCGGCCGGGGTGAGTCGCCACTCCTCCAACAGGGCCCGCAGACCAGGGGCGTTCGACTCGTCGACTCGGTAGGCGTACCGCTCGCCGGCTGCCGCCGCGATGATCGTCTCGCGCAACACCGTGCCGCCCTTGAGCCGGACCTCGCGACCTGCGCCGTCCTCGGTGGGCCGGGCCGCAGTCACCGAGGTGAACCAGCCGGGCCAGCCCGCCACGTCATCCGCGAGCGCACGGTAGACCACCTCGGGAGGCGCTGACACCTCCGCGGCGAAGACCAGTCGCAGTGGAGCGGACTCGATGAAGTCGAGGTCCACAGAACGGAGTCGGCGTGGCACGGATCGCACCTCCCGTGCGGTCGGCGGCGGGCGGGTTGGCGCACACCATAGCTGATGCATCGTCAGATGTCCTTGTCTCAATGACGTTCAGTGGGAGAGTGTTACGGGATCGCCCGCGCTGCTGCTGTGATGTTGCGGGCCATACCGCCGAACACCACCGAGTGGAACGGCCAAACGCTCCACCAGCAGACGTGGCCGAGCAGTCCGCGCGGATGGAACAGCGCCCGTTGTCGATAGACCGTCCGCCCCTGCTCGTTCCGGTTCACCGACAGCTCGAGCCAGGCCGGTCCGGGCAGCCTCATCTCGAACGACGGTCCAGCATGCCGTCCAGCACCCGGCCGAAGACCCGGCGGCCTGCTCCGGTAAGCAACGGATCGGCCCATCGCGGCAGCAGCCGGACAGTCAGCTCCTCCACCCACACCACATGGGATCCGGAATCCGTCGGATACACCTCGATCGAAGCCCGGCCCAGCACCGTCGAACCGCGCTTCTCCAGCCGGCACAGCCCCGCACGCCCGGCTGCGGGCGGCGTCCACCGCACCACTTCCATCGGATCGTCGAAGCCCAGCGGACCCACACCCGTGCGCGCCACGAAAACGGTCCCGATCCCGGTCGGCAGCCCCGTGGGGACGGTGATCGTGGTCAGCGGTACATGCGCCGCGTGCCGCTCCCAGTCCGTCACCCGGCGCCAGGACTCGGCTGCGGGCAGGGACGTGAAGCGCTCGATCCGGAATACGGCCACAGCACGATCCTAAGGTGCGTACCACCCGGCGCGAGCTGAGCTGAAGCCACGCACCGCCCGACGGTTCAGGAGTCGCCGTCCGCGATGCGGCCCGCCACCAGCAGGCCCGGAAGACGCTCCTCGATCTCCTCGCGGGCGTCGGCCGACAGTCCCGCGTCCGTCACGAACGTGTCCACCTGCTCCAGAGTCGCGAACGAACTCAGGCCCACCTTGCCCCACTTGGTGTGGTCGGCGACCACCACCACACGCCGCGCCGAGTGGACGAAACGGCGGTTGGTCTCGGCCTCCGCCAGATTCGGTGTCGAAAGCCCGGCCTCCGCCGAAATGCCGTGCACCCCGAGGAACAGCACATCGAAGTGGAGCGAGGAGATGGCCTGATCGGCGACCGGGCCGACCAGCGAGTCGGACGGGGTCCGTACCCCGCCGGTGAGCACCACCGTGGCGGCCCCGGTACCTGCCCCGCTCGTAGCCCCCGACTGCTGCGCGGAGTGGAACACGTCGGCGACCCGCACCGAGTTGGTCACCACTGTCAGATCCGGTACGTCCAGCAGCTGCTGGGCGAGCGCATACGTCGTCGTACCGCCGGAGAGCGCGATGGCGCTGCCGGGCAACGCCATCGTCGCGGCCGCCCGGGCGATATCCTCCTTGGCGGTCAGCTCCAGAGCCGACTTGGCCTCGAAACCGGGCTCGTGCGTGCTGGCCTCGACCACCGGAACGGCCCCGCCGTGCACCTTCTCGATCACACCCTGGCGGGCCAGCGCGTCCAGATCCCGGCGCACGGTCATGTCGGAGACACCCAGCTTGCGGGTCAGCTCATTGACCCGGACCCCACCACGTCTGCGTACCTCGTCGAGGATCAGGGCGCGCCGCTGCTCCGCGAGCAGATTCTGATTCTCGCTCAACGCCGGTCCGGTCCTTCCCTCTGGCCGTACAACAGTCTCCTCGGACGGGGTCATCCTGCCACGCGGTGTCGTCGGCCGCCGCACTGGGGAGATTCCGTGAGAGCGGTGCGCACACCGGCCTCTTCCGTGATTCTGGTGACCGTGCATCAGCACCTCCCCACGACCGAGAGAGCGAGTCACTTCAGTGCCACCAGTCACCCAGGCCCCGCAGAGTCCGGGGCCCGCGCTGGAACTGCTGGTCCATGGCGTGGGCGGAGCCACCCCGCAGGAGATGCTCGACGATCCGCGCCCGGTCAGAGTCACCGGTGACGCGACCGCCGCCATCTACCGGCGCGCCGGGGACATGGACGCCGAGCAGTACCCGGAGCGGTACCGCGACCAGCCCATCGCCGAGGCCTACTGCTGGTCCAATCTCACCTCCGGCAACGGCTCCCGCGCTTTGTGGCTGCTGCTGCTCCCGTTCATGGTGGTCAACCTCGCCCACTGGATGCGCCCCACCGCCCGGCGCCGTACCCGCGCCGTGCGCCTGTACGGCGTCCTCGTCCGGCTTGTCGCGCTCAGCCTCACGGTCCTGCTGACCGCGGCGGCCTGCGAGGTCGCGCTCGATCTGGTGGCCTGGCAGTGTGCGGGCGTGCCGGACTGCTCGAACCGGCGGTCCTGGCTCGGCTTCCTGTCGGCGGCACAGGGCGGCTGGTGGTCCCAGCCGGGCCGAAGGCTCGCCCTCGCCTCTTTGGTGCCCACCGCCCTGGTGGGGCTGCTCTGGTTCCTGTCCAACCGGACATGGGGCGCGTACGAATCGCAGCGCCCACTCACCGGATCCGAACCGGATGACGCCGCTCCCGGGACCCCGCACGACCTCAACACCTCCGGCACTGCGGCCGGTGGCCGCCCGGCCCTCAGCCGGCCGGGATTCTGGTACGGCCGCCGACTGGTCGCCCGGCTGCGCGCCGCCCACACCGCCGCAGGATTCCTCACCGTCGCCGCGTCGGTCGTGGGCGCCGCGGCCCGCCACGATCGCGCAGTCACCGGCCCCGTGCCCGAGATCACCGGCAGACTGATCGAGGCGGCGCTGGTCCTGGGCGCGCTCGCCGTGCTCTGGGTCGTCTGCCGCCGCGGGCGCAGTGAGCGGCGGCTCGACCAGCGGCTCGACCACGCCCTCATCACCTGTCTGCCCGGCGCCGCCCTGGCCCTGCTCGTCCTTGCCGCGGTGTATACGGCCTGGTCGCGCCCCGACTGGGTCTCGGCGGGCGCCCTGCCCGGCGACGTCACCTTCAGCATCGTCATGCTCGGCCAGGCGGCGCTCGTCGTCGTGCTCGCCGTGGTGTCACTGGGCCTGTACCGCCGGACCCCCGAACCCCGCACCGTCATATACGGACTCGGTGGACCGGCCGTCGCGATGCTCGCGTGCGCTCTCGGCGGTGTCATGACCGGCGGGGTCGCCCAGCGCGTCGCCGACTGGCTCGATGGCTCCGGCACCCCGGGCATGGGCAGGAACGCCACCATCGAGGGACCGCCGGTGCTGCTCAGCTGGCAGGCCTCGGTCATCCCAGTGCTCCTGGTGCTGCTGGCGGTCCCGGCCGTCCTGCTGCTCGTACGCACCTGGCTCGCCGCCCGCGCCCTGCAGCCCGAGGTCGACCTGGAGTACGGGCAGGAGCGGCCGGACCCCGCCCGGACCCGGCAGATCGCCCGGATCCGGGCCACGGCAGCCCTCACCGACTCGGCGCCCTGGATCCTCGGTCCGGTCGCCGGCGCCACACTGCTGCTCGGCGCGGCGGCGGTCGGCGGGGCCTGGGCGAGCGGTGAGGTGCCCGGGCTCGCGATGGAGGGGAGCGGTGCCTTCGTCGAGTCCGCGGCCGAAGCGGCCCAGTCGGCCGGATCCTGGATGGTCGGACTCGGTTTCGTGCTCTTCGTCACCTGGGGACGGCGCGCCTACCGGGACGCCTCCGCCCGGCGCACCATCGGCATCCTCTGGGATGTCGGTACGTTCTGGCCGCGCGCCGCGCACCCCTTCGCACCGCCCTGTTACGCCGAGCGCGCCGTCCCCGATCTGGTGTCACGGATGTCCGGCTGGACCGGGCAGACCCGCGGCAGGCTCGTCATCTCCGGTCACTCCCAAGGCAGCGTCCTCGCGGCGTCCGCGGTGTGGCAGTTGCCCGCCGAGACCCGGAGCCGGGTCGCCCTGCTCACCTACGGCTCGCCGATCGAGCGACTGTACGCGCGCTGGTTCCCGGCCTACTTCGGCCCCGCACCGCTGCATGGACTGCACGGGTCCGTGCACTGCTGGCGCAACCTCTGGCGGGCCACCGACCCGATCGGCGGCCGAGTGCGGCTCGACGAGGGACCGGGGCCCGAGGTGGACCGAGGGCCGCTGAAGGACCCCCTGGTCTACGGACGTACCCCCGAACATCCGCTGCCCGAACCCGTTCTGGGACATTCGGACTACCAGGCCGACCCGGTCTTCGCCCAGGAGCGGGCCGCACTGCTGGACCGGCTGGCGCCGGCCCTGCCGCGCCAGGCCGACGGGGAAGGGGGCCAGGAGACCCCGCGGGCTCAGAGCCTGTCGGGCGACCTCTGATCGGGCGGAGGTCACCCGACAGGCTCTCAAGGGAGCTCCGGCAGATCCTCCGGGTAGAGCAGCGTGAGGTCGTCCGTGCTCGGCTCGGCGAGCTGGGCGACCCGGCCCGCATGCCGCTCCACCATCGACTCGAAGGTCTGCCGAGCCGTCCGCCCATTACCGAAAGCCGGGCCCTTGGGAAGCTCCGTGAAGTACTTCAACAGCGCTTCCCCGGTCCCGGAGGCCAGCCTGTACTCGTGCTCGTCGACCTGCCGCTCCACAATCCGCAGCAGCTCGGCGGGCTCGTAGTCGCTGAAGGTGATGGTCCGTGAGAAACGGGACGCCACACCGGGGTTGATGGTGAGGAACCGCTCCATCTCCTGGGTGTACCCGGCGACGATGACGACCACCGCGTCCCGGTGGTCCTCCATCAGCTTCACGAGCGTGTCTATCGCCTCCCGGCCGAAGTCCCGGCCGGAGTCCTCGGGTGACAGGGCGTAGGCCTCGTCGACGAACAACACCCCGCCGCGCGCCCTGTCGAAGGCCTCCTGGGTGCGGATGGCGGTGGAGCCGATGTGCTCGCCGACCAGATCGACGCGGGACACCTCGATCAGATGGCCGCGTTCCAGCACCCCGAGCGAGGCGAGGATCTCGCCGTACAGCCGGGCCACGGTTGTCTTGCCGGTGCCGGGGGAGCCGGTGAAGGCGAGATGGCGCCGGACCGACGCGGCCTTGAGCCCGGCCTCCTGCCGCCGACGACCGACCTCGATCATGTCGGTGAGGGCGCGCACCTCTCGCTTGACGCTGTCCAGACCCACCAGCGCGTCCAGTTCCCCGAGGACGGCCTCCGACGCGCGTACGGGCCCGGCGGCGGGTACGTCGGCTGGGGCGGGCTGCTCGGCACGCTGCCCGGGGACCGCGCCGAGCAGCCCGGGGGCCGACTGGGTCGCTGTCAGCACGGACGGGGTCGCCGGTGGCGCGGGGGAGCGCAGCGCGCTCTCGTCGCTCGTGCAGTCCTCCACGACGGGCCCCGCTCCATTGCCGTCGCCGAGGGCGGCGCCGCCCTCGGCGAACTCGTATCCACCGCGGGCGCACCGCTCGGTACGGCAACGGGTCAGAGTCGTACGGCAGCCGTCCATCACATGGAAGCCATAGCCCTCGCTTCCGGTGACCCGGCAGCTGTGGAAGGTGCCGCGGCCCTCGGCGGAGACGTAGAAGCCGGCCTCGGCGGGGGAAGTGACCGTGCAGCGCTCGATCGTCGGGTCGGCGCCCTTGGTGACGATCACTCCGGTCTGTGCGGCGTCGACGGTGCAGTTGTTCAGCGTGCCGCCGCTGCCGTGGTCGCGGAACCAGGCGCCGGTGGACGCCTCACGGATGCGGCAGTCGTCGAGTTGGGCGGTCGCCCCGTCACTCACCGACACCGCGGTGTTGCGGACCTGGGACAGATCGCTGTCGACCACGTCGGCACGCGAACCCCGGTCGAGCACGAAGATGGCGTCCGGTACGTCATGGACCCGGCAGGACTCCAGTATCGCGGTCGCCCCGTCACTCACCCAGACCGCCGGGTAATCGCCCGTACTGTCATGTATTTCACACTGGTTGGCATCGACACGGGTGCCGGGATCCCAGACCGACAGGCCGTTGCGGCCGAACCGGCGCACCGTGGAGCGGGTCAGGGTGAGAACCGAACGGGAACGCAGATCCACCGCGTTCTCCGGGATGTCGTGGATGTCGCAGTCGGCGAGCGTCAGTACGGCGTCGGTGTCGAGCGTCACCCCGTCCGCCGAAGTGCGGTGCACCGTGCAGTCGGTGAGGTGGGCGGCCGCGCGAGTGGTCACCTGTATTCCGCTGCCCTTGATCTCGTACACCTCGCAGCCGACGGCCTCCAGGCCGCTGCCCTCGCCGGTGATGCTCAGCCCCGCGCCCGACGCATGGTGGATCCGGCAGCGCTCCAGCCGCGGATGCGCACCGTCACGTACCGAGACACCGGACTGTCCGGCCGAAACGACCTCGCACTGCTCGAACACCCCGCCCGCACCGTCGAGTACGGCGATGCCCACCCCTGCCGGGTTGTCGACCGTGCAGCGGCGTACGGTCGGCCGGGCCGCAACGCGCACCTCGATCCCGGCGGCCGAACGCGTGACGATCCGCAGATCCGCGAGCTCCGGTGCGCCGTCCTCGACGAGCAGTGCCGGAGCCGTCGAGTCCTGACCCTCCACATGCAGGTCCGAGACGACGGCGGAGGCACGGACGGTCAGCGGTACGCCGTCGACCGGTGCGATCCGTACCGATCCGACCGAGCCCTCGGGGCCGCGCAGCGTCACCGCGCGGTGCAGGACCAGATTCTCCCGGTAGGTGCCCGGCGCGACGGTGAGGACATCACCGTCAGCCGCGGCCTCCAGGGCTGCGGTGAGGGAGGCATATTCGCCTGTGCGGCGCCGCCACCGCGATGTGCCGGTGTGCGTCACCTGGACCGTGCCCTGTGCCATGGCGCTGTTGTGCCCCCACCTCGTGCGTGTGTGTGATGCCCGTGTCACCGGCCTTACGGCAGCGACGAACCCCGAGCTCGCCCGCCGAGGAAGCTGGGCGGGCCGGTCCACCGTAGCGCGCGCGGCGGGCGGGAGTTGACCCGATCGGCAGCTGATCAGCTGCCGGTCCCGGTCCTGCCCCAGTCCGGACCGGCCTTAGCCCAGGCTCGGTCGATCCGGTTGTACCGCTCCCGGACCATGCGCCAGACGATCAGGCGCCGGCCGACCTCGACCAGTCCGACGGTGAGCAGCGCCGCCCCGAGCCCGGCCAGCGCCGCATGCGTATGAGCCGTCGGAGCGTCCATGGGCCGCAGCGCGGGGCTGCCGTCGAGGTCTGTCCAGATCTCCACCTCGGCGCCGGGATCCGTCCTACGGGAGGAGGTGGTCACCGTACCGCGGCGGTTCGTGCCGTCCGGAGCCTTCCAGCGCGCCATCACCGGGGTCTGCGTGGTGCGCTCCGAGGCCACTTCGGGTCCGGGCTGACGGTCCGTCCGCGGCGCGCGGCCGAGGGGCTGTGCCGCCGGTGCGGGAGCACCGAGGCCGCCGTCGAGTCCCCATGGCTCGACGGCGGCCTTGTGTGACCGTGTGCGATTCCCGGCTCAGTACCCCCGGCCCTGGTACGGACGGTTGTACGGGTCCTCGTAAGGCGAAGGCGCCGGGGCGGGGCGCGGCGCCGCCGGACGCATCGCCTCGTAACCGGTGCCGGGCGCCGGGCGCTGTTGCTGCGGCGGATAGGGCGCCTGGTACCCGCCGCGGGCCGCGGTCGGCTGTTGCGGGATGTACGGCGCCGGGGCGTGCTGCAGCTGTGCTGGCTGCATCGGCGCGTAACCCTGCTGGGCCGGCTGCTGGTAGCCGTACGGCGGATTGGGCTGGGAAGGCGCCGCGGGAAGAGCCGGCAGCGCCGCCGGGAGAGCCGGCAGATAGCTGTTGCCGGTGTCATAGGCGGCAGGCACTCGGATCGGCGCGATCTGAGGCGTGCCCCGCTCCGCGACCAGGGAGTCGTAGATCGGAGTTTCGGGGAACGACGGTGCGGCGTAGTAGCCGCCGCCGTAGGTGGAGCGGGGGGAGGTCATGACACCTAAGTTAAGCCCACGATGTGCTGGTTGGGGAGCCCCAATCGTGGGGTCATCCGTTTTACGTTTGTTCTGTCCACCCGACCGCAATCATCGTTGGGGCTCCGGGAATCGCCGCGCTCGGCAGTGGTCACCGAAGTCCCAGAAGCGCGAGTGGACGGCGACGGCATCGGCCGACAGGCGGCGGTGCCGTCGCCGGCCGCCTCACCCAGTGGCGTCGGACGTCACGGAGGGCAGGTACCGCGGTGCCCGCCAGGCGTCCAGCCGCTGCTCCACCGCCGCCCCCAGCGACAGCAACTCGGCGTCTTCGTGGTCGCCGGCCATCAGGAGCAGGCCGACCGGCAACTCGCCGACGAACCCGGCGGGCACGGACAGCGAGGGGTACCCGGCGACGGCGGCCGGGGTGGAGGACGGGATCACGTCGTTGTCGCCCCGCGCGCAGTCGGTCGTCCAGGCGGGCGGGTTCGCCGGGGAGACGATGGCGTCCAGGTCATGGGCGGCCATGGTCTCGTCGATGGACCGCCGGGACAGGTCCTTCAGCTCGGCGCGCATGGCCCGGTAGCGCGGGTCTGTGGTCGACGGCGCGACCAGGGCCTGCTGGAACAACTCCTGGCCGGCGAAGCAGGTTTGCTCGGCCGGGTGCGTGCGGTTGAACTCGATCAGCTCGGCGAGGTCGCGAGGCCCGTTGCGGGTGGACAGGTAGGCGTCGATGTCCTGGTGGAACTCGCTCAGCAGGGCCGGGAACTCGAGTTCGGCGAGCCTGTCCTGGTATGGCGGCGTCACCTCGACGACCTGGGCCCCGGCGGCACGTAGTTGTGCCGTGATCCGGGTCATCAGGGCGTCCACCTCGGCGCCGAGCGAGGGGAGCCGCCACAGGCCGATCCGCTTGCCGCGCAGGCCGCCGGGGCGCGTGGCCGTGTCCGTGAGACCGAAGGCACCGTCGGCGCCCGCGGCGTCCTGACCGCTGATCACCGAGAGGGTGATCGCGGTGTCGATGACGTTGCGTGCCATGGGGCCGGCCGTGTCCTGCTCTGCGGAGATCGGGACGACGCCGGACTGGCTGACCAGTCCGAGGCTGGGCTTGTGCCCGACGACCCCGTTCATCCCGGCCGGGCACACGATGGAGCCGTCCGTCTCGGTGCCGATCGCCACCTGCGCCAACGACGCGGCGAGCGCGGCGGCCGAACCGGAGGACGATCCGCACGGATTCCGGTCCAGGACGTACGGGTTGTTTGTCTGGCCGCCCACCGCCGACCAGCCCGACGTCGGCTTCGCCGCGCGGAAGTTGGCCCATTCGGACATGTTGGCCTTGCCGAGGATCACCGCGCCTGCCGCGCGCAGCCTTCGGACCAGGTCCGCGTCCGTGTCCGGCGGACTTCCGGCCAGCGCCAGCGAACCGGCCGTCGTCGGCATGTCGCGGGTGTTCACATTGTCCTTCAGCAAGACGGGGATGCCGTCGAGCGGACCGCGGACCTTTCCGAGACGATGCCTGACATCGCTGGCGGCCGCCTGGCGCAGGGCCGTCGGGCTGGTGCGCAGCACCGCGTTGATCTCCGGGTCGATGGCCTTGATCCGACGGAGGTACGACAGGGTCAGCTCCGACGACGTCAGGGAACCGCGCTTCATGCGCGCCTGTAACTCGGGGATCGTCACCGTCTCCAGGTCCACTCCGCGCAGGAGCGTCGACTCGGTGGAGGACGAGGAACCGTCGGCACCGGAGTCGGCGGCCACCGCACGCTGCCCCGGCACACCCACCGTGAGAAGGGGTGCCACGGCCAGGGCCGCGGTCAGTGCCGCAATGCTTCTTTTCTTCATAGGGGACAGCCCACTCCAGAAGGATCGCCGGGCGCAAGAAACTTCTGCGCCTCGCTCCGCCGACGGGGGCGCCGAGCCCGCCGCCGTCTTTGCCGCTCTCCTCGCCCCGGACCGCGTCGAGCAACGCTGAATACGTAGTGGGTACCCCGCCGATCCTGGGCATCACCAACGATCCGGACACCTACGGAACTTGATCATGCCCTGACCAACAACGGGGGAGACCTCTCGGTGCAGCGCGAGGCCCGCTATCTCGTACCCGAGCGTGGCGTCAGCCCGCAGCGCACCATCGACTACGCCTACGGGTGGGGAATGAACTGGACACCCGGTCGTAAATGACCCCCCGGGGGTCCGGCCGGAAATGCGGCGATCGGCCCACGGCGGGCTGCGCTCAACGGTCCGGCGCGGCCTCGGGACGGGCGTACGTACGCCCCTTCCAGGCCGCGCCCCGCCCCCGGTGGTGCTGAACCGCCGAATCGACCGTCATCAGCAGGTACAGCACAGCGGTGAACGGCAGTAGCGGCGCCAGCCACAGCGACTGCCGGTAGTAGCCCAGCATCGGCATGTACGTCCCGGTCATCACCGCCCACGCCAGCCCGCCCGCCCACGCCGCGACCGGAGCACCGCTCAGAAGCCCGGCGACGAGCGTGGCCGGCGGCGCGAGATAGACCAGCGCGAGCCCCAGCACCGTCCCGAGGAGCAGCGGCGGACTGTGCCGCAACTGGGCGTACGCACTCCGCGACACCATCCGCCACAGATCGGCCAGCCGCGGATACGGCCGCACGCTGTCCACCCGCTCCGCGAGCCCCAGCCAGATCCGCCCGCCGCTGCGCTGCACCGCCCGCGCCAGCGAAACATCGTCGATCACCGCCTGCCGGATCGAGTCCGGCACCCTGGCCCGGTCCGCGGCCCCGGTCCGCAGCAGCACACAGCCACCTGCCGCCGCGGCCGTCCGCGCCCCCTTCCGGTTCACCCACCGGAAGGGATAGAGCTGCGAGAAGAAGTACACGAAGGCCGGAACGACCAGCCGTTCCCAGACACTCGACACCCGCAGCCGGGCCATCTGCGAGACCAGGTCGAACCCGCCCGGCACGGCAGCGGCGACCAGCCCCCGCAGGCTGTCCGGCTCATGCGCGATATCCGCGTCCGTCAGCAGCAGATACTCCGGCTCCCGGGACCGGGCCAGCGAGATCCCGTGCCGCACGGCCCAGAGCTTGCCCGTCCAGCCCGGCTCCGGCTCACCGGGCGACACCACCGTTACCGGCAGGCCGCCGTACCGTACGGACAGCGCACGGGCGACGTCCCCAGTGCCGTCCTTGCTGCAGTCGTCGACGAGGAAGATCTCCGCGACCCCCGGATAGTCCTGCGCCATCAGCGACGGCAGACTCGCCGGAAGCATGTCTGCCTCGTCACGTGCGGGCACGATGACCGCCACCGACGGCCAGCGCTCCGGGGCCTCCCGGCGCGGCAGCCGCTGGTCGGTCCGCCAGAAGAACCCTTGTCCCAGCAGCAGCCACAACCATGCGGCCAGCGAACCCACGGCGATCCAGGCAACGGCACTCATTTGCCGCAGTCTGCCCCACTGTGACGGAACCGCAAGGGCGGTCGACTAAGGTGACCGGGTGAAGATCGCGCTCATGGACTCCGGAATCGGCCTGCTCGCGGCCGCCGCCGCGGTACGCCGCCTGAGGCCGGACGCCGATCTGGTGCTCTCCTCGGACCCCGGCAGCATGCCCTGGGGGCCGCGAACCCCCGAGGACGTGACCGCCCGCGCGCTGGACGTGGCCCGCGCGGCCGCCGGCCACCGTCCCGACGCACTGATCGTCGCCTGCAACACGGCCTCCGTACACGCCCTGCCGGCGCTCCGCTCCGAGCTGGAACCCGCACTGCCGGTCATCGGCACCGTTCCCGCCATCAAGCCGTCCGTCGCCGGTGGCGGCCCCGTCGCGATCTGGGCCACGCCCGCCACCACGGGCAGCCCGTACCAGCGAGGGCTCATCCGGGAATTCGCCGGCACCGTCGCCGTCACCGAGGTTCCGTGCCCAGGCCTCGCCGACGCCGTGGAGCACGCGGACGAACCGGCGATCGACCGGGCCATCGCCGAAGCCGCCGCACTCACACCGCGCGATGTGCGGGCCGTTGTCCTGGGCTGCACCCATTACGAACTGGTCGCCGAACGCATCCGCGCCGCCGTTCGGCAGCCCGGTCTGCCTCCGGTCGCGCTGCACGGCTCCGCCGGTGCCGTCGCCGCCCAGGCACTGCGCCGAATCGGGGTCGCACCCGCCCCGTCGGCGGAACCGGCCGCCGGTCTCACCGTGCTCCTCAGCGGGCGCACCGCCGAGCTGCCGGAACCCGCTCTGGCCTACGCCGAGGGGCAGCTGCTGGGGGCCGTCAGCCCCGCACGCTGACCCTGCGGACGCCATGGGCCCCGTCCCCTGCGTGCGGAATCCTGAGTACGCTGCTTGACATGAGGCACCACCCCCGAAAACCGAGGGACACCGGAGCCGACCCCCACTCCGACGTCTGGATCGGCCGGGCCACCAACCGGGCCCAGTGGGTACTCGCCGCCGCAGGCGCGGCCTGTCTGGCGCTTGGCATTCACCTGGCTGTCACTTCTGACTGGGCCTCCGGAATCGCACCGCTGCTGATGTCCGTGATCGGCTGCGTCGCCGCCGGTCTGCTCATGCTGTTCGGCACCCTCGCCTTTGTGAACGTGGCCGTCAGGGTCGACGGGGACGCTCTTGAAGTGCGCTGCGGCCACATGGGCCTGCCGCGCCGCCGGATTCTGCTCACCCATGTGGTGGGTGCGGAGTTCGCACCCCGGGTCACCCCACGCCAGTGGGGCGGCTGGGGCTACCGCTGGCGCCCCGAGCAGGGCACGGCCGTGGTGGTCCGCAGGGGTGAGGGCCTGGTGCTCCGCCTCGGTGACGGCAGGACGTTCACCATCACGGTCGACGATGCGGAAGCGGGCGTACGGTTCATCCGCGAGCGCCTGCATCTGTCGGCGACCGGCGCATCGGCCGGGGCGTGATCCACGTGGCCCGCGTCCGGTGTGGCTGAGCTTCAAGATCCGAGACCGGCTCAGAGGCTGTCGGGTGATCTCTGATCGGGTCCGCTCGCCGCGTGCGGCGGGCTGCGACCGGATCCGGCCGAGCCGATCGTATGGGGACTGGCAGACACGGTAACGGCAGCGGTCCGGATCTGTGCGGGAAAGTGGCGAAACGATCCGGCGTGCAGGGTTGCGTCACGTGATCGGGACTGCCCGGCACACAGCAGACCACCGTAGACTCCGCCGGGTGAGCGCCACCATCACTCCAGTCGACGACCCGCAGCAGCCCGTAACAACCCCCACACGCCTGGGAAGACGGCTGATATCGCGGCTCGTACGGCCTGCAGCCGCCGTGATTTCGGGGGTGCTGCTGTACCTGAGCTTCCCGCCCCGGCCCCTGTGGTGGCTGGTTCTGCCAGGTTTCGCCCTGCTCGGCTGGGTGCTGTACGAACGCAGGCTGCGCGCCGCGTTCGGCCTCGGCCTCCTCGCCGGACTGGGCTTCATGCTGCCGCTGTTGCACTGGACAGGCGAAGAGGTCGGTCCGGTGCCATGGCTGGCGCTCGCAGCGGCCGAGGCACTGTTCATCGCGGTCGGCTGTATCGGCATTGCCGCAGTCTCCCGCCTCGCCTGCTGGCCCGTGTGGGCCGCCGCTGTCTGGATCCTCGACGAGGGGATCCGGGCCAGGGTGCCGTTCGGCGGCTTTCCCTGGGGGAAGATCGCCTTCGGGCAGGCGGACAGCATGTTCCTGCCGCTCGCGGCCGTGGGGGGCACGCCGCTGCTCTCCTTCGCGGTGGTGCTGTGCGGCTTCGGTCTCTATGAAGCGGTACGTCAGTTCCGTATCTACCGCAGCACGAGTGAAATGCCCGGGGCCGCCGTCGCCGCAGCCACCGCGACCGTTCTCGTACCCATCGCCGCCGCATTCGCCGCCCAGCCGCTCGTGGACGACTCGGCCGAGGACGGCACCGCGACCGTCGCCGCGATCCAGGGCAACGTGCCGCAGCTCGGACTCGACTTCAACGCTCAGCGCCGCGCCGTTCTCGACAACCATGCGCGCCGCACGGAACAGCTCGCCCAGGATGTGAAGTCGGGCAAGGTTCCCCAGCCCGACTTCGTCCTGTGGCCGGAAAACTCCTCCGACCTCGACCCCTACCGGAACGCCGACGCCCGGATCGTGATCGACGAGGCGGTGAAGGCGATAGGCGTACCCACCGTCATCGGGGCGGTGGTCGAGCCCGACACCGGCAAGCTGCGCAACACCCTCATTCAGTGGGATCCGGAGAAGGGGCCTGTCAGCACATACGACAAGCGCCACATCCAGCCGTTCGGCGAGTACATCCCGATGCGCTCCTTCGTACGCCATTTCAGCTCCGAGGTGGACCGTGTGCAGCGGGACTTCGGCCCCGGAGAGAAGGTCGGCGTCTTCGATCTGGCGGGTACGGACGTGGGGCTCGTGACCTGTTACGAGGCCGCGTTCGACGACGCCGTACGGGACACGGTCGAGCACGGCGGCCAACTGATCGCCGTGCCCAGCAACAACGCCACTTTCGGGCGCAGTGAGATGACCTATCAGCAGCTGGCCATGTCCAGAGTGCGGGCGGTCGAGCACAGCAGGTCCGTCGTCGTCCCCGTCACCAGTGGGGTCAGCGCGATAATCCGTCCGGACGGGACGGTCGCCCAGCAGACGGAGCCGTTCACCGCGGACGCGCTCGTGGACGAGGTGCCGCTGAGGTCCTCGCTCACGCCCGCCACCCGGATGGGCGCGCTCCCCGAAGCAGTCCTCGCACTGATCGCCGTGGCGGGGCTCGGCTGGGCCACCGTCCGTTCGGTACGGCTCCGGCGGAGCCGCTGATCCACTCGCGCGCCACGTAGGGTCAAACCCATGGCTACTCCTGATTTCATCCGCGAGATCCGCGCCACCGCGGGCCAGCAACTGCTCCTGCTGCCGGGGGTCACCGCCGTGGTCTTCGACGACGAGGGCAGAGTCCTACTCGGACGCCGTTCCGACACCGGCAAGTGGTCGGTCATCGGCGGCATCTGCGAGCCGGGTGAGCAGCCGGCGGCGACAGCGGAGCGCGAGGTGTACGAAGAGACCGCTGTGCGCTGTGTGGCGGAGCGGGTGGTGCTCACCCAGGCCCTGGCGCCGGTGCAGTACGCCAACGGCGACCGCTGCCAGTACCTGGACGTCACCTTCCGCTGCCGGGCGACCGGTGGCGAGGCACGCGTCAACGACGACGAGTCGCTGGAGGTGGGCTGGTTCCCGGTGGACGCGTTGCCCCCGTTGAGCGAGTTCGGGCTCTTCCGGATCAAGCAGTCCCTGACCGACGAACCCACTTGGTTCGAACCCACTGCCCAGCAGTGACATCCGGTGCTCGCCGGGCGGGCCCGGTTCTCCGGCCCGCCCGGCGAGCACGGCTCAGACGCTTCGGGCGTCGGCCGACAGCGCCGCGGGTGCGTCCGGCTCCGCGGCAGCCCGCTCGACGTCCGCGAGATCCCGGTGCCTGGTCTCCTTGGCGCAGGCGACCGCCAGCACGGTGATGAGCGCCGCGGCGATGACGTACAGCGAGATGGGCGTCGAGCTGCCGAAGTCCGCGAGCAGCGCGGTGGCGATGAGCGGCGCCGGGGCACCGGCCGCGACCGATGAGAACTGCGCCCCGATCGACGCTCCCGAGTACCGCATCCGGGTCGCGAACATCTCCGAGAAGAAGGCCGCCTGCGGTGCGTACATGGCGCCGTGGAGGATGAGCCCGACAGTGACGGCGAGCAGCAGACTTCCGAAGCTCCGGGTGTCGATCAGCGCGAAGAACGGGAACATCCACAGCCCCACGCCGATCGCACCGACGAGATAGATGGGCTTGCGCCCGAACCGGTCCGACAGCGCGCCCCACATCGGGATGACCGCGAAGTGGACGGCCGAGGCGATGAGGACCGCGTTGAGCGCAGTCTGCTTGCTCAGGTCCGTCGCGGTGGTCGCGTAGACGAGGATGAACGCCGTGATGACGTAGTAGCTGATGTTCTCCGCCATCCGGGCTCCCATGGCGATCAGCACATCGCGCCAGTGGTGCCGCAGCACTGCGACGAGCGGCATCTTCTCGGCCGCCCCCGCAGCGGACCTGCGTTCCTCGGCCTGCGCCAGCGCGGCCTTGAACACCGGCGATTCATCGACAGAGAGTCGAATCCACAGGCCTATGAGCACCAGGACTCCGGAGAGCAGGAAGGGGATGCGCCAGCCCCATGCCTCGAAGGCCGAGTCCGACATCAACGCGGTGAGCGCGGAGAGCACCCCGGTGGCGAGCAACTGTCCCGCCGGTGCACCCGTCTGCGGCCAGGAGGCCCAGAACCCGCGCCGCTTGGCGTCCCCGTGCTCCGACACCAGCAGCACGGCCCCGCCCCACTCACCACCGAGAGCGAAGCCCTGCACCAGACGCAGGACGGTGAGCAGTACGGGAGCGGCGGACCCGACTGTGGCATGCGTCGGCAACAGCCCGATGGCGAACGTCGATCCGCCCATCATCAACAGACTGAGCACCAGCAGCTTCTTGCGGCCGAGCCGGTCACCGTAGTGCCCGAACACCAGGGCCCCGAGCGGCCGGGCGGCGAAGCCGACCGCGTAGGTGAGGAAGGAGAGGAGCGTGCCGACGAGCGGGTCCGACTCGGGGAAGAACAGCTTGTTGAAGACCAGCGCGGCAGCTGACCCGTACAGGAAGAAGTCGTACCACTCGATGGTGGTGCCGATGAGGCTTGCGGCGACGATGCGCTTGAGTGAGCGGGTGGTCGGCGGGGCGGATGCCGAGGCAGCCATGAACACCACTTCCGGGCGGTTGGCGGGGACGGTTTCGTGTCGCCACACCGTAGGAATGGGCAGGTCAGAGGCACATGTGGCGGGACACCATAGTTCTTGGGCCGGGTGTGCGCGGGGCCACTATGACAGGCACGTCGAGACTGCTTCGAGGACCGTATTGAAGGCCGGCAGGCGCCTGTCAGGATTGCGCTATTAGGCATGGTTTATTGCCCTGGTGCTGACTCCCGTGCTGGTTTGGTGCTGACCTGAAACCGCATGTCAGAACCCTGATCACCTGTCCCGTGCTGACTTGGTGCTGACTACGCAGCGTTGAACTTCGGCATTCGGGCGGATCGGGCGGGTAGTGTTCTCCCCTTCCGCGCGCCCGCGGTCAGGCCTGGCGGGTTTCTGCGGAGCACCGCCCAGGTGCGGGCCCAGTCCCCGACCCGCACCAGTGGTGCGGGCGAGGTCAGCCGGTTGGCCACCAGCGCCTCGATGACCTGTCCGTGCGTCAGATGGGAGCTCGCGCCGCCGGGACACAACTCATCGACGACCCCGGCAACATCCAGCTGGCGCAGAAACTCGGCAGCGACAGGCAGAGCGCCCAGACGCTTCTCCACCACGGACGTCACCACGCGCTCAAGGCGCTGACGCTGGGACCGTGGCCGCGGGGACCGGGAAGTCATCGACACACCTGGACCAACGCCACACCACCGGCCCGGGACACTCCCGGACCGGTCACACCATACGAATCAACGACCCGCGAAGTACGGGACTAGAGGCACTCCGGCCGCGGGGTTCGGCATACCGCGTCAGCGTGAAGCGCCGGTGTTACGGAGGGCAACGGGATTGCCCTCGCCGCTGCCTCAATGGCCCTGATCCATCTGTGTCGGCTGAGGGAAGCTCGGGTTCGGACGCTTCCGCACCTTCGCTCACAGGACCGGCCTGCCGTGCATGCTCAGGAAAGCGCGCCCAAAAAAGACGACCCGAAAGCCTCGAAAGTCCCGGAACCGCGGGCCGAGTCGCGCGAGGAGCAGCGGACGCCGCAGCTGGCCGGACGTACCCGCAGCACGCTCAACCTCCGTTCCGTCCAGCGATTACAGCGTGGCGCGGGCAATGCCGCGGTGTCGCGGCTGCTCGCCGCGCAGCGGCCGCCCGCCGCCCCCCTACGGCAAAGCCCGACGGGTGGGCCGGCCGGTCAGGGCGCCCCCGTCGGACCGGTCGGTCAGGCGGGCCAGGCGGGGCAGGCGCCGGGGGGAGCCGGCGCCCAGGAGCAGCGGCCCGGAGGCATTCCGCCGGGCCGGGTCGCTGTTCCCGGAGGCGCCCCGGGGGCCCAAGACGCCGCCGGTGACGGGGCCGCCGGGCCACGACCTGCTGTACCTCGTTTCGCCGACTCGCCTTCTGCCGGCCCTCATTCCGCCCGCCCTCCCTCCGTCAGGGAAGCGAGGGATGACGAGAAGCCGGGTCGGCCGCAGCGGGACGGTTCGCCCGCAGACGCGTCCGTGCTGCCCGAGCGGCTGCCGGACGGTGGTGCCGCTGCTGCCGCCGCCACCGTGAACGCGCGCCAGGGCGAGCTGCGGGCCGCCCGTACCAGGCAGCGGTCGGCCGCTTCGCTGCTGAAGGAACACCGTAAGGCCCAGGAAGGGGAAGGGAAAGGGGCGCCCGGACGCGAGCGGGGGCCGCATCCCGGTGAGGAAGAGGGGGAGCATGGCCGGGACCAGGATCGGGACCGGGGGCACGAGTGGCGGGACGGCGGGCAGCCTCCTGACGGGCCGGGCAGGAGCGCGCAGGGCGCTGACCAGGGAGCCGACCAGGGCGGCGACGGTTCGGGCACCGGCTTCACCGAACTGGACGTAGAGCCGCTGATGCCGCCGCTGTGGGGGCAGTCGCCGGCGCAGCACGAGGAGGAGATACAGGACTACAAGCAGGCCCTGTCCCAGGACCGCGCCATCTCCCAGGAGAAGATCGCCGCGTTCACGGCCGGACGCCGGGCGAAGTCGGCGGAGTTGGCCGGCCTGGTGCCGCAGCTCACCCAGCAGATCAACGGCGTCAAGGCGGCGGCGCTGGGGGAGATCGGCTCGGCCGAGACGTCCGGTGTGGCGGCGGTGCGGACGGCGGTACGGAATGCTCGGTCGCGCATCCAGGCGCAGGCGCGGTTGGCCCGTGCGCAGGTGGAGGCTGGTCACTCGGCGGCGGTCGCGGGGATGGGAGCGTCGGCCTCCGGCGCGCGTACAGCGATGGACAGCGGCTTTCGTACGGCGGGCGAGGCCGTCACCGGCAAGCAGGATGAACAGATCACCAGGCTCGGCGAGTTGTATGGGCGGACGGAACAACGGATCAGGGACGCCGCGAAGGAAGCGGGGGACCTGGCGGCCGGCGAGGGCAAGAAGCGCGCCGAGCAGTACCGCGCCAAGATGATCCACCGCGACGACAACTGGTGGGACGGCCCGCTCACCGACAACCGGTGCAAGGCGCGGGCGGACGCCGCCACCGCGGTCGGCGACGCGTACAGGAAGGAGTTACCCAAAGCGGCGGACGATCCCATCGCCGACATGAAGAAGGGCAGGCCGGACGCCGAGAAGACGGTCCGGCAGGTCGCCGACGACGTCCGCGAGTCCCTGGACACGGTGCTCCAGCAGAGCAAGAAGGGCCTGGCCGACGGGCACCAGCAGTCCGTCCAGGGTGCCGCCGACGCCAAGACGGCCTCGCTGCAGGGCATCGGCCAGGCCCTGGGCGCCGCCGAGGCGAGCCTGGCCCAACTACAGAGCTCGCAGATCGCGGCGATACGGGGCCAGGCGGCTCAGCAGCGGCAGGCCGTCGAACGCAACGCGGCCGGTGCCACCGCCGCGGTCGCCAGAGGGGTGACGACGGCGCGCGATGGCCTGGACCGCAGCCTCAGGGGGTTCCTCAAGATCCTCGGCCAGGACGAGACGCCCGATCCCGAGCAGCTCGAGGAGGTGTTACGGAACACCGGCGCGCAGTTCGACGAGCGGCTGGAGGGCGTGGCCGAGCAACTGCGTTCGCAGGCGGGGCAGGCCGGCGCATCGCTTGCCGCGGCGGCGAAGCAAGCGGCGCGAGGGATGGCGGAGACAGCCCGGTCCGCCTCGGAGTCCGCCGTCCGGACCGCGACGTCCACCGGCGAGACGCTGACGAGTACCGCCTCCCGGACGGTGAGCGGGCTGCGGCAGGTCCAGCAGTCCTTCGCCCGGACCGCGAAGACCATGCAGAGCGGCTACGCGGACGCCAACAAGCAGGTCCTGGAGGGCCTCGACAAGGCGTACACCGACCTCGCGGGCAAGTTCGAGCAGGGGGCGGACGGGCAGGTCAAGGCCATCGCGGACGCCTTGAAGAAGGCGGCCACGGGGACAGGGAAGGACGAGATCCACCCGAAGATCACCGAGGAGGCGGACAAAGCAGCCGCCAAGGTCAAACCGCGCTGGCACACCGTCCTCACCTTCATCGTCGTCATCGTCGTCGTCATCGCGCTGACGATCGCGCTCGGGCCGTTGGTGATCGGTGCCGTCGGCGCGATCGCCGGGACGCTGGGTGCGAGTGCCGCCGTCGCGGGCGTGATCGGGACCATCGTCGGTGGCGCCATCGTGGGAGCGGCGGCGGGCGCGGTCGGCGCGATGGTCAGCAACGTGATGAACGGCGCCCCGCTCATGGAGGGCGTCGGCAAAGCGGCCCTCTTCGGCGCCATCGGCGGTGCGATCGGCGGAGGCGCCTCGGCCGCCGTCGCCAAGACCGCACTGGGCACGGTCGCGCGTGTCACGGTCGAGATGGTGGTCGAGGTGGCGGTCGAGGTCGGTCTGGAGGCCGGCGCAGCCGCCATCACCGGCCAGCAGTACAGCTGGCAGCAGGCCATGCTGACGGCGGCCACCACGGTGGCGGCCACCGGTGTGATGGCCAACCCGCGTGTCCAGGCGCTGACGCACCGGGTCCAGCTGGGCTCGGAGAAACTCCTGGGAAACATCCGCCTCAAGGTCCCGGAATCCCTGAGTGTCAAGCCCCCCGAAGCCGACGCCCCGGACGCCCCCAAGACCCCGGATACTCCCAAGACCTCGGACGCGTCCGGCGCCCCGGATGCCCCGGGGGCGCCCAAGACCGAAGTCCCCACCCCCGACGCCCCCTCCGCCCCCAAACCGGACACCCCGGGCCCGACCCCCGACGGCGGTACCCCCGGCGGCACTCCGCAACCAGGCCGCGGCCCCGACGGCGCCACCTCCTGGAAACCCTCCGACATCGACCCCACCGGCGGCCAGGGCAGCGCCGACGGCCCCGTACGCCCCCGCGACCAGGCCGGAATCGAAGCCGAACTCCGCAACGCCCTGGGCCCGTTGGGCGGCCGCGTCGACCTCACCGTCGACCCCGACCTGCCCGGCCGCACCGTACGCGTCCACTACGACCTCGACGGCGACGGTCTGATCACCAACGTCCGCATGATCGCCGGCCCCAACGCCACCCCCACCGACATCCAGCTCCACACCCCCACCGCCCGCACCATGCTCCGCTACAGCGGCCTCTCCGGCCGCGTCCGCAACCTCCTGCGCCAGGTCGGCGAATGGATCGGTGTCCACGGCAAACCTCCGGTAGGCACCCGGGCCTGGGAAGCCCACCTCGAACTCCGCAAACTCCCCGACATCATCGCCGACCGCGCCCGCATCTACGCCGACGCCGTCCCCGCCGCCCGAGCCGAACTCGAATCCGAACTCGCCTCCCTCACCCAACAATTAAAAGAGCACGCCCAAACCCTCAAGGAATGGAACCTGGATCCGGGGCGGGGGTATGTGGCAGCCGAAAGACCGCCGAAGGATCCGCCGGATTACCACGAGTGGTACCGACTGAACAACGTCTGGTATCTCAGGCGGACGTCAGGGAATACTGACAAGCCGAAAATGTGGTACGACCCCGATACCGGGAAGATAGAGCCGGATACCGGAAGAGGAGAAGAAAGATTCCCTCCGAACACAGGAAAGGAAGAAGCCTTCGAGCTCCTGGGTGGCAAGGATCCACAGAGGTCTCTGCGTAAATTCATAGAGGCATTCGCCGGCCTGAATATAGATCCGGAGAAGATTCCGTCCGACGTTCGTAAGAATCTTCCCGAGCTTCCCGATGGATTCCTCAACAATCTCCCCGACTCCTTCATCGATCTGATGCCGGATCCGGGGGGACGGCCGTACCGTCCGGTGCGGAGTCAGGCCAAAGAGCCGATGCGTCAATGGATGATCGCGCATATCACCAGCCCGCACGTGATCAAGGGGGATCCGAGGTTCGCGGAAATAAGAAAGGGGTGCCAGACCGACCAGGATGCCATCAATGCGCTCAGCGCTGTCATGCTGCGAGATCTGAGTGCCAATCTCACCAGTGCGGACCGCGGAAGCGTGGGGGAGCGCTGGTACCAGGAGCTGTTTAAACCCGAGTACAGCCAGGTCACGGTGACCAAGAAGGAGGCGAGTGATCAGGGTATAGACATCGGCATGGAGCGTCACCTCGACAAAGTGCGTGTCGAAGGCAATGACGCGACCGCCATCGAGGTCAAGAACTACACGGGCAAACTGGATGACCGGGCCTTCGAGCAGTTGGATGCCATGCGGGACATGGTCGGCGTCGGCATGACCATCAACGTCAAGGGGAAGAATCTCACCCTCAAGGGGGCGAGGGTGCTGTTTCCGGACTACCGCGGACTGTGGGCCAACCGGGACTGGATGGTCGACTATCTCAGTGATGCCGGTAGCAGCAGCCTGAGGATTGAGGTCTACAACTCGAAAGGTGAGCGGACGGAAATATACAATGAAAATGGGAATTTATATGCAGAGCCAGGCGATGGCATCAACGGCGGCAAGGGGGTCGACCTTGCGAACGACACCGCGATCACCAAGTGGCTGGATGGACTCGGGGCATGGCTGGGTATTGAGCAGTAGTATGCCGACCCGGCGTCTGCGGAGGGAATGCAAGTGAAGCTGGGGCGAATCACCATGGCACTGCGGACATCGGCACCGGTCGCCGTTGCCGACACCTTGATGGCGTGGCGGCTGTGGGGCGATTCCACTGTCCCGCGCAAGGTGAAGGTGAATTACCGAGAGGTTTCACCCACGGCCGAATGGCACAAGCAGCATGCGAATGCGCGCGGCGTGCGTGCCACCTTCGGGGATGTGTCCGGGGGCTACCTCTCGATCCAAGCCGGAGGCCCCGCAGGGCCTCTTGTGGCGGCCTCCTTCGACTTCCCGGAGGGTCGGGAGCGCCTGGTCGAACTGCTGAGCCAGCTGCCCTTTTCGGTCGCCTCGTTCCGAACTCTCCACCCCGAGTGGTACACGCGAGACTCTCCCTACAGGGACGTGGATGTGCCCACCTTTGGGCAGAACCACTTTCCGCACGGCTGGGCCTGCGCCTTCCGAGGCGACGGCCATCGCTCGCTGGTGTCCCGTCGCTGGCTGGATCACGGTCCGTGGCAGGTGGTTCATGGGGCCAACGACACCACGCTTGTGCAATTCCACGACCTGGGCGTGGATGCGGAGACCGCTCTGTCCCAGGCCAAGCCGGCACATCGGCGCATGGGAATCACCGACGAGGGCGGCTTTCTGCAGACGCCGTATTTTTACGAGCACGACATCAGCGGCCTCTACGGCGATGACGAGCACGATCTGAGGATTGTTGTGATCGGGCGGACGGTATCGGCGCTGGAGATGCGCGACGCCTGCGCGGCGCGGCGTAATGATGCCCTCGGGCCGGAACGGCCGATCGAGACCATTGCCTATGTCTTTCCGGAACCGGCCGAGGCCCATGCGCACCTGCCCCGGCTCTGGCCGTACGAATTGGAGTGCTGGACCATCGTCGATGGCCGTGAAGTCCGCCTGGACACCGAAGAACCGCCTGAAGGGATGGGTGCCTGATATGCCCTCGGGCGGGACGGAAGGGGTGGACTCAGCGGCTCGTTTTGTGAAGTCGCTTCAGGCGGTTTTCGTCGCAGCCTCGGCGCAGGGAGACGACGCCCAGCGGATACGGGAGGAGGCGCTCGCCGCCGTCGCCGAGTGGGCGGATCCGCCCGGGGCGGCAGCGCCGGATGTCGATGTCTCGCACCTTGTGCGGGGCGTCTCCGCCGAGGGCCGGGTGCGGCTCGGTGAAGTTCTGCCCGTGATCGCGGAGTGGGTTCGCGCGCCAGGGGAGGAGACCGGGAGCCGGGTGGATGAGGCGATCGCGCGGTTGCAGCGGGAGTTGGGGCCATTGATCGCGCGGGATCGGGAGGCCGAGGAGGCGGCGGAGCAGGAGCGTCTGCGGGTTTCCGTGCGGGAGTCCATTGCCCGCCGTCTCCGTGAGTCGGGGGCCGCCGGCCCGCGTGACGGCGACTAGGTCCTGTGTGATGTCGTGATCAATCTTGCTGATCCGCATCCGCCGGCAGGGCGGATCTGGTAGGAGCGAAGTTTGTGACGCGCAGGCAACTTAACGATGATCAGGAAAGTTGGTCGAGCCGTATCTGCCGATCGGCAAGTACGGCCCGTACCCCGATCGGCTGCGGGATCAGTTCGAAGGGGTGATCTGGCGGTTCCGGTCCGGTTCCCAGTGGCGTGAGATGCCGAGCGAGTTCGGGCCCTGGCCCACCGTCTACGGACGCTTTCGGGTCTGGCGGAACGCCGGTGTCTTCACCACGCTTCTGGAGGGCCTGATCGCCGAGGCCGCCCGCCAGGGGGAATCGGACTTGTCCCTGGTGTCAAGCCCCGGGTTTCGTGGACAGTGAATCAGCTGGTGTTCAGGGTGAGTTCTGGGGCGGCTATTGCGACGTGACGGGCTTCGAACTCGGTGGGTGGGACGTGTCCGAGCTCTCCGTGGAGACGTCGTCGGTTGAACCAGTCGACCCGCTCATCGCGCAGGCTCCGGGCAGAGGCGGGCCGGCTGGTGGCGGCGTAGTAGGTGCTCGGCGCGATCTCGGCGTCCGTCCCCTTCAGGACGTCGCAGATCGGCTGGACGCCGAACTCTTCTTTATGCTGGTCGATGTAGGCGACCTTCAGCGCAGTGGACGGTCCAGCTCCGCCGCGAAGAAAGCCGAGGCGGACTTCAGGATCGCGTTCGCCCGACGCAGTTCCTTCACTTCCCGCTCCAGCTCCGCGATGCGGGCGGCATCGGCACTCGTGGTGCCCTCGCGCAGGCCCTCGTCGGTCTCGGCCCGCTTGACCCAGGTCCGCAGGGCCTCCGGGTGCACATCGAGCTGTTCGGCGATCCGCCGAATCGCCCCAGTCCGCGCGGCAGGGTCCTTGCGGGCCTCCACCGCCATCCGCGTCGCTCGCTCACGCAAGTTCGTCGGAGTACTTCTTCGGCGCAGCCATGATGGGCATCCTTCCGGGTCTTCGATGTCTCCATCAAACCCGGGGCGGTTCAAGGGGGAGTGGATGGCCCAGGCGGGCTGTTCGATGCTGGGGCCGGCCCACAGGGTCCAGGTGGTGAGGCTGGGATGCCTTACGCCGCCCCGGCCGGGGAGAAGGGCGCGGTCCTGCGGCGTGAGCGGCTGTACCACTCGCACGTGATCGAGTGGCGCCAGGCCCGCCTCCGTCCACTTCGGCAATGCAGAGGAGGTCCGCGACCAGCGGGCCGTCGCTCTCGCCGAGGCATACGAACGCCACCCCGAACGCTTCGCCCGCCGACCGAAGCCACTCGGGGTACCCGGCCAGTCTGGATCAACGAACCGACCAAACGAAGACAAACCGAATTACGAGTTTCATAACACCGCGAACGTATCATTTGGCTTGACAACTACGTGCGCCGTGGAAAGCGCTGTTTGACCGAGTGGAGGTGGAAGACCTGCACCGCGAGCCCAGTCGCAGCGGGGCGAGCGTAGCTGACGGCAGCCTGAACTGAGAGGTGTCGGGGAGGGCGAGAGCAGCCGTGACAAAGCCGGGACGGTCCAGCACTGCCAGATGGGTCGGGTCCGGCGAGCGAGACGCAGAGGTGTACGAGAGGAACCGGCGTTTACGCCCCGAAATGAGTCACCGGCTCGAACCTGGCGGATCTGGGCCGGATGCGGTGCGCACCCAACTCCCTTGAGGGATTGGGGAACTCCCAGGCAGGTTTGTATATGCAGGCATGGGAAGCCGTGGTGAATGCCTGCGGCGTAACCACGGCGAGGCCGCCGGGGCAGAGTCGGGCGCCTACTGCGACAAACGGTCAGCAGTGAACACGGGAACCGTCCCGGATCTGCCGCCGTGCCGCGCGGCCAGCGCGGTCCGGCGGCTGGGCCCATCGTCGGCCGACCGATGCGGGACGGGGCGGAGCCGCCGTAGTAATCGGAGCCGGGGAGAGCCCGGAACAGGGGGAAGGGCGGCAGCAGTTCCGAGAAGGGAAGGAGACTGCAATGCCAGAAGACGCACCGCCGAACGGCGGCGCTCCGGCCGGATCGGCCCCGATGGGACCGTCGGGTCGGGTACTGGAGATGCAGACCAAGCTTCACCGTTGGGCGGTGGCCGATCCCGGCCGCCGGTTCGACGACTTGTTCAACTTCGTGCACGACCCGGCGACGCTGATGATGGCGTTCGACCGGGTCTCGGGCAACCAGGGTTCCCGGACCGCCGGCGTGGATGGCCTGACGGTCGCCGATGTCGAGTCGGCCCCGGGGGTGCCCCAGTTCCTGGACGCTTTGCGCGCGGATCTGAAGTCCGGATCGTTCAGGCCGCTTCCGGTGAGGGAACGCAAGATCCCCAAGCCAGGCGGGTCCGGGAAGGTCAGGAGCCTCGGGATTCCTTCCGTGGCCGACCGGACCGTTCAGGCCGCGCTGAAGCTGGTGCTGGAGCCCACCTTCGAGGCCGATTTCCTTCCGGTCTCCTACGGGTTCCGGCCCAAGCGGCGGGCCCAGGACGCGATCGCCGAGATCCAGCGGTTTGGCACCAAGGGCTACCGATGGGTGCTGGACGTCGACATCGAGGCGGCCTTTGACAACGTCTCACACCGCGCCGTCATGGACGCGATGCGGGCACGGGTCAAGGACAAGCGCGTCCTGGCGCTGGTGAAGGCATTCCTGAAGTAGGGCATCCTCACTCAGGATGGCCAGCGCAGGGACACCCACACCGGCACCCCGCAAGGAGTCATCCTCTCCCCGCTGACCTTCAACATCGCGCTGTCGGCCCTCGACGAGCACCTGCACCGCGATTGGAAGCCCGGCGGCCGGATGGATGGCCAATACCCGCGCAAGAAGCGCCGTCGTCATGGCCTGCCCAACTGGCGAATTGTCCGCTACGCGGACGATTTCGCGATCTTGGTGCACGGCTCCGCCGACGACGCCCGCGCGCTCCAGGACGAAGTGGCCTCCGTGCTCGAACCTCTGGGACTACGGCTGGCACCAGCCAAGACCCGGATCGTGCACATGGAGGACGGGTTCGATTTCCTCGGCTTCCGCATCCAGTGGAGGCGCAAGCGGGGAACCGACAAGTGGTATGTCTACTTCTTCATCGCCGCGCGGCCCGTCCGCTCGGTGAAGGCGAAGATCCGTGCCCTGACCCGCAGGACGTCCCAGGCCAATCCCGCAGACGTGCTGATCCGGCTCAACCAGATCGTGCACGGCTGGACCAACTACTTCCGGCACGCAGTCGCGAAGCATACGTTCCGGATGCTGGGGATCTTCCTCTGGCATCGAGTGATCATGTGGCTGAAGACGCTGCACCGCTGGTCGTGGAAGGACATCCGCAGCTGGCTCCTGGGACCCGATGGGTCCTGGCTGCCGATCGCGGTGGACGGGGTGGAACTGGTCAACCCGGCGCGGACGCCCGCGATCACGCGGTACCGCTACCGGGGCGACACAATCCCCACCCCCTGGACGACCGCCTGACGAACAGCCCACGGCAGGAACTGTGGAGAGCCCGGTACTCGGTAACGGGTACGCCGGGTTCGGCGAGCGGCCTGGAGAAACGGGCCGGTGGCAACACCGGTACCGCGCTCCAGGTCGACTCAACCGGTCCGGGGCCAGGTTAAGAATAGATTCGGTCCTCGCCCGGAAGAACTCCTTGCACCCAGACCGTCCAAGGGGGGTTCCCCTTCACGGAGTGCCCACTGGTCGCCCGTGTTCAGGAGCAGATCCGGTCCGGGAGTCCGCCGGGCATCCCACGGCGTTCGTCCTGAGTGAGGTCACGGCCGACGACGTCGCATAGGTGGCGTTTCCACAGGCCGGGATCGAGGCGGATCAGGTCCCCCCTGCCGTCGACGACCCGGACCAACGCCTTGCCGTCCCTGCTCGCGGCGACGAAGTGCTGGTCCTCCGCGAAGTCGTAAGAGTCGAAGTGGCTGGGGTCGTCCGCCCGCTGGAAACGCACGGAGTTCCCGTTGGCCACGAAGAACTCGGTCCCGTGCCCGGTGAAACCGAACTGGAACCCATCCCCCCAGGACATGTCGTTCGCTCCCACGGGCCCTAGCGGACCCACCACTCTGTGGGCCTCTCGCCCCGGCCGCACCGACCACAGCTCCAGCATGGACCCCTTCGTCTTCGCGGCCGCATATCGTCCACTGCTGTCGAGAAACGCGCGGTCGTCGTCCGGCGCGAGGCTGACACTCAGCGCCTTGTCTTCTTTGCCTGTGCGCAGATCGATGGCGTGCATTCTCGGGTATCCCCGGACCATGATCTGTACATATCCCGGCTCGGGGCGCCTGCCCACCGCGAAGCCGGAGTCAAGGGGCTTCTCCTCCGAGGTGTACAGCGGTGGGTTCTCCCTGGCGAGCCCGAGGTCACGCGCGTCCACGGGTTCTGAGAGCCGTCGGCCCTCCCTGGTGTTCCATCGCTCGATCCGGCTGCCGGACCGCGTGATCAGTTCGTTTTCTCTCGCGAAGAAGAGCGACAGCGGCTCCGGCTTCCCGTCCTTACTGGCAGGGGGCATGAGTGTGGTGATCTCCGCAACCTCGCGCAGGGACGGAAGGCTCCGGATAAGAATCTTGTTGCGTCCCACCACGTCGGCAACCAGAGTCTCGGCCTCGTTCACCGCCAGCACGTTGGCGGGACTGGGGTCTTCAGGCGCATCCGTCGTGGGCCGCTTCACCTCGGTCGTCACCTTGTCGGTCACCACGTCGTAGAGCACGAGCTTTTCAGCGGTGAGGCCGGAGAAGCCCCTGGTCTGGGTCACTTGGGCCACCTGGATACGACCTTCGTCGATCAGCACCGGGTTGCTGGCGATCATGTTGTACTCACTGCCGCTGATCGGTTGCAGGGACAGCCCCGTCACCGTCGTCTCGTCCCAGGTGGTGACTACTGGATGGGCTGAATCCCCGAGAAGCCGGTTGCCGAAGTTGGCCGGCTTCGACCCCATCGCCTCCCTCTCTCCCCCGCCTTGTCGATTGTCACCGAGCACCCACTCGCTGCCGTATACCGCGAAACGCTGCCCCGACTCGTTCAGAGAAACGCCATCGCAGCTGTACGAATCGCTGTTGTAGCGGTTCAGCACCCGTCCGTCACCCACGCGCACGAAACGGTATACAGCGTTGCTGCTGAAGCCGTCCTTGTTGGGCTCCACCCGGCACCAGGCCAGCACCCCACCGTTGCCCGAGAGACTGGCCGCGGGGGCGCTGTAGACCTCAGGGGTGGGACTGAAGGTCCCCATGCCGGTCGCCAGCTCGCGGATCCTGCCGGTACCAATGTTCACCGCCACGAACGCGTACTTGTCGGCTTTGCGCCGCTGGGCCACCAGCGTGTCGCCGTCGGATCCGAACCACACGGCTTCGAACGCGGGCAGCCGCGAGGGAAGTCCCTCATGCCGTCCCGTCTCCAGATCCCACAGCCGCAGCCGCCCGTCGGCTGCCACCGTGACCACTCGCCGGGCGTCCGGGGAGAAGTCCGCGGTGTGGACCTGATCGCTGCTGTGCCCCTGTTCCTCAGCCCTGCCCTTGAACTCGCCGTCGCGGATCGTGTGTGCCGGCCCCAGCAGTTCCGCCGTACTGTCTGCCTCCGGATCGAGGTCGTGCCATACCAGCGCGCCTGCTCCCGACGTATAGGCGATACGCCGCCCGTCCCTGCTGACCATGGGGCGGAAGGCCATCTCGTTGAGACGAAGCCGCGTACTCGTGATGCTCTTCCCGGCTCTGCGGACGAATAGTGACGCACGCCCGAGCTGGGTCGTCGTCAGCGTCACCGTGCCGTCGGTGCTCATCGCTGTATCGACGATCTTCCCCTCGGTGCCGCTGAGCACCCAGTCGGCCCGCTTGAACCGGTCGTATCCGCGCAGCACGGCGTTGCGGGCCTCCTGCGTCGGCGCGATCTCGTACGCCGCCACGGCGACGAGTGCGGCCTGTCCCGGATCACTCCTGTCCAACTGGCCCGCGAGGACGGCCATCGCCCGGGAGCGTGCCTCCGCGTCCCGCCGCTCGCTGACCTGCCCCTGGTAAACGAGGAACGTACCGAGCCCGGCGATCACCGCGAGCACCACGGCAGTTGCGATCCACGCGGCGCGCAGCCGGTTCCGTCTCACGCGGCGGCGCTGTCGCGCGAGTTTGAGGAAATTCCTTTCGTCCGGGTCAAGTTCTTCCTCCCGGTTTTTCAAGTGCCGCTCGATACTGGCGAGTTGGAGCACGCCGGGTAACAGCCCTGTTGCCTTGTCCCCGTCGGCCCACCGCTCACGCTCATGGGCGAGTTCCCACCGCGCCGCCAGGAACTCGATGTCGGATCGCACCTGCTCCTGGAGGGCCGGCCATTCGGTGACCAGCGCTTCATGGGCTAGTTCGACGGACTCTGGTTCTCTCTGCCCGCCGTGGACGACGAGCAGTCGGCGCTCGGAGCTGGCGAGCCGGATCGCGATGTCCCATCGCTTGTCGCCCGCCTCCTGTCGGGTGAGCCTGCGGCGCAGCGGATGAGGGCTGCCGGGCAGCACCCGGACGAGCCCGGTGAGCAGCCGACTCGCTTCGCCGTCCTTCTGTTTCTCCTCGTCTGTGACGCACTCGTCCCAGGCCTGCGTGGCATGGCCTGCCAGCGCGCCGGAGACACCGCCAGCCTCCTCGTACGTCGCCGTCCGGAGGCGGCCGCCCTCCTTGCCCTCCCATAGCTTTTCCAGGACGAAGCCGAGGAGCGGCAGTGTTCCGGCTTCGCTGCCGGCATCGTCCAGGATCCGTTCGATGAGCCCTGGTTCGCACGTCACGGCGACGCCCGGGAGGTCATTCAGCGGCTTGGTGATCACATCCCTGAGCTGCTTGCGGGACATCGGCGTCAGCGGCTGGGTGTCTCCGCGATGCAGCGCGGGACCGAGGCTCGGGTGTCTGAGGGCGGCGTCGATGAAGTCGGCCCGGAGTGTGACCAGGATGCTGGGCGCGCCGATCGGACGGTTCTCCGGGAAGAGCACATCGACCGCCTGGGCGACCTCGGTGTCCTTGCCGGCGAGCAGTGCTTCGGCTTGGTCGAGTACGACGAGGAGCTTGCCGCCCGACTTCCCGCGCAGGCGATGGAGAGTGTCCACGAGCCCCAAATCCGTGAGCCACTCCTGTACTTCACCGGCATTCCGCGCCCCGTGCCGCCCAGAGCCGTACGTCTCGTACAGCTCGGTGGCCAGCGCGGCCAGCGGCGAGGAGACTGACCCGGCGTCCACCACCAGGACGTCGTATCCCTTCTCACGCATCTTGGGCACTACACCGGCCAGCGCGAGCGACGACTTGCCCGAGCCCGACGGCCCGTACACGGTGACGCTCGGGAGCCCGCCCAGCAGGGCTCTGGTCACCTTCGCCTTGTCGTCCTCACGGCCGAAGTAGACTTCGGCGTCGCATTCTTGAAAGGTCTTGAGGCTTCGGAAGGGCGACGGCGGTTCCACGATCTTCTCGAGTTCGGGGATGAGCCTCAGCACCGTGCTCGCGCGGATCACGAACGTCTGTTGGGCCTCGTTGGGCCCCCGCTGGGTCACCGCGACGAGGCCCACGACCGTACGGCCGTGGGAATCCCAGACAGGGCTGCCGCTGAAGCCCTCCTCGATGTAGGGCCTGGTCTCGTCGGTCCGAGAGAGCTGTCGCCAGCCCTCCTCCGTCGGCCCGCCGAGGACTCCCCAGTACCAGGATCCACCCGGCCGTCGTCCCGTGAATCCGACGATGCCAACTCTCTTGTCCCAGGCGGTCGCGGGTTCGGCCAGGGCCAGCGGACGGCCGCCCGGAATGGCGCCCCGTACCCGCAGGACCGCGACGTCTCCGGTGCTGTCGTCCATTTCCTCGATGCAGTGTTCGACCTCGGCGGTCCAAGACCGCCCCGCCAGGTCCGCGTCCAGCGGCATGTCCAGTGTGACTGGGGTCCTGGACGCCACGTTCGTCGTGCCGTGTTCTTCCCCCGAGGCGTACGCCACCACATGGGCGCAGGTCAGCACGACATCCGGTGCCAGGAGGAACCCGGCGCCCACGGGCTCACCGTCCTGTCCCTTGATCCGGACGACCGACGAGACCAGCGCCTCGTCAGGCTCCTGCGGCTCCGGCTCCGACCCCGTCACCTGGCCTCCGTTTCACCACGGCCCAACAATTCTCACTGGCTCAACTTTTCGAGAGTTATTGACCGTTGTCTCAGTCTCTTCTGTTCCATGCAAGGGTCACAGAAAAGTTCGCCGCAGTGGCGGTGCTCGCGATGACCACATCGGCCTCGGCCGACAGCGACACCCCGAACTCCAGAGTGATCTCATCAGGCGCGTTGGCCAGTCCTTGGAACCGTCCGACGAAGCTCTCCGCGACGGGCCTTACGGTGTCCAGCATCTCGCCGAACGATCTCTGGGCCCGCGTCACGGAGCGGCCACCGCGACCCACCCGCACCAGGGATTCGTCCACTTCACGGATCTGCACCCGTATTGTCTCTTCGCCACCGTCACGGAGGGGCACCTCAACTGTGTGGACAGGGCGTTCACTCACTGCGTCCTCCAACTCTCGGAAGCTGCAGAGCATAACGAACCCCGCGCACGGTTCGCCGGTGGACGTAGTCGGCACGGCCCCATGGGTTGGCCGCCCACTGGGATGGGTGGACGCCGCGGGGCTGCTGACTGCCCTGGCGGTCAGATCAGCTCGGGCGAGGGTGTGTCACTGGAGCTTCCACAGCCAGATGCCTTCGCCAGGGCCATCAATGCCGTGGAAGGTCGTACCACGTGCAAGCTGGTCATCCATGCGTGTGCGGAACGGCACTCGAACTTGATCAATGTTCGCTGCTCGCGGGTGGAGGCGGCATGTCACTGAAAGCAGGACTGCCCTCAGCTGCGCAATGTGGCACGCAGGCGCAAACCGACAGTTGTGAGACCTCCGAAGGTGGTGACCTGGCAACTGGGTTCCGGTCCGGGCGGCTCGCTCACGTGGTAGCGGCGGGCGGTCTGCGCAGTCAGGAGCGTCAGCATCGCCATGGCCAGAGCGGCTCCCTCGCAGCCATGCGGCCCGGTACCGAAGGAGAAGAAGACCTCGGGTTTCGCTGGCGAGCCCGAATCCTCGAGCCAGCGTTCGGGCTGGAACTGGTCCGGCTCGAAGTGTTCCCGTGCGTCGCGGTGGGCGGTGTAGGGGCAGACGAGAACGGTGGACCCGGCTTCGATGGTGTAGTCGGCGAGCTGAGTCTGTCGCGTGGCGCGCCGGGTCAGTAGCCAGCTCGGGGGGTGCAGTCGAAGCACCTCGCGTACCAGTGCCTGGGTGTATTGCAGGCTGTCGAGGTGGGTGCTGGTCGTCGCGGCCGGGTCTTCGGGCAGCAAGGCGGCTTCGGCCGCGACGCGGTCCGCGGCCTGGGGGTACCGGGCCAGGTGGAGCAGGATCCATCCGGCTGCCCTGGAAGGTGTCTCGAAGGTGGCGACGGTGATTCCGGGGAGACTGTCGAGGATGGCCTCTTCCGGCAGTAGACCGTAGCGGGGGGAGGGCCGGAGCATCTGTCCCAGCACGTCGTCACCGAGGTGACCCGATGAACGGCGCCGAAGGACGACGGACCGCAAAGCGTTGGTGAAGTCGACTTGCTGCCGTGTGCGGAACCGCCGTGCCGGTGTGGGGATCCAGCGCGGCCATACCCAGCGCGAGGGGCGTACGAGCATCTCCCGGGCCAGGAAGAGCTGTGAGGCAAAGGGCAGTAGGGCGGGAGCGTCTTCGGAGAAGAGGTAGCGCACGCCGATCTCTGCGAGGACGTGCCGGACCGGGGGAAGAATCTCGACGTCCTGGCCCGTGGGCCATTGGTCAGCAAATCGAGCGGTCCCGGGCGCAATCTCACCGATCCGGGCTGCAACCGCCTGCGGGCGTAGTCCGCGCATGCGGGCGGCGTGAGCGTGCGCCCGCTCCTCAGGCGTCGGTGCTCCGCTCGACCGCTTCAACGGCGGGAAGAGAGGCGAGGGTACCTTGAGGAAGTCCTGCGCGCGGCGCAGGACTTCTTCACACGGCCCGGCCGTAGCGGCTACGTAGACACCTGGCTCCAGCTGCCAGACGTCTCCGCACTCGTCAGCGCCACGGCGCGCTACTGCCAGCCGGTCGCGGCTCCAGGCCGCGAAGCTACCTTCGGGCAACCGCGGCGGCTTATTCATTCGGCCCATGAGATCGTCCCTGACTCTCTTACCTGTCCAGGCCGATATGGTCGGCAGCGTGGCCGCGAGCCAGCGGGCGCCCGGGGGAGCCCGCCAGCAGTGGTGCAGTCACGTCCAGTCGTGTTCACCGTACGCACCGTAGTGGCGGGTGAAGGACAGCTTGCCGAGCAGCTTGGCGATCATGGTCCACTCCTCTCGACTTTCTTCAGCACCCAAGTGCCGTATATTTCATGTTTCCACACATGCCACATATGTCATATCCAGAGCATCAGTCGCACGCATGGATCTAACTGATCATTTTAGAATGCCGCCCGGAGTCCTCGGAGGCAGATGATGCTGCAGGCGAGTTCGAGCAGGCCCTGGTGGAAGTCGGCGCGTCGTTCGTAGCGGGTGCGGAGTCGCTTGAACTGGTGCAGCCAGGCGGACGCGCGCTCGACGACCCACCGAGTCAGGGCGTGCAGATTTTTAACTCGTCGCTTTCCGCTCGATGATTCGTTGCACTGCCATGAGCTGGTTGGAAGGCCAACGGGTCGTGCTGGCAGCCAAGTTCAGAGCGATTTTGCCGCACCTCAACGAGCGTCAGTCGCCTGTTGATCAGCATGCCTTCACCGTAATTCAGTCCGCGTCCCGTACCGAAAGGGCGCAGTGGCCCACCGCGGTGCCGCCGGGCGACAAGGGGTGGCAAGGAGACCGCGAAGGGTTGTACGACGATGGGCGCGGGGCGGTGACCTGCCGTGATAGGTGATCGCCTATCAATGCGGGCCCGAGTCGAATCACCAAACGCTTCATCAAGGGACCCGGCTGCAACAGACTGGAACGGAAAGAACACACATTCAAAGGGGGAGGAACCTTCATGCCTTCTGCCATTCGCACGTTCGGACCGCTCCTCGCCGCGGCGACGGCGGTGGTTGGTCTCGGACTGACCGCGCCGAGCGCCTCGGCCGCGCCCACCGGGGCCAACGGTGTCGTCGAGACGTACCAGAACAAGGTCACGGGCCGCTGCCTGGACGACAGCCAAGCCGGGCTGCGCGCCTTCGGCTGCAACAACCTGCCCTTCCAGCAGTGGGACGTCATGCGCATCGGGGACTTGCGCCAACTGCGGAACCTGGCGACCAACGGTTGCCTGGACGACAGCTTCGCGTACGGGCTGCGCACGGTCCCCTGCTATGGAAACAAGTACCAGCAGTGGAAGCCGGAGAGCGCTCCCGGGGGCATCACCCTGACCAACGCGGCCACCGGCCGACGGCTGGACGACAGCCTCGCCTTTGGTCTGCGCCCGCTGGCGCCGAACGGCACGGACTTCCAGATCTGGAAGTGATCGGGGCGGTCGACGCCCACGCGCGGTACCACCTTTCCGGTGCCGTGTGACGAAGGGCGTCGACCGTACGGCTGACGCGTGGGGGTGTGGGGTGCGGGCGACGGGGACGCGCCCCACACCGACGAGGTCAGGACGAACGGAGACCGATCGCCCCGCGACCACGTTCGCGCCCTCGGCGCTTCCACTGTCCGGCCTGGCGCTGACGTCCCGCGGCGAACCGCCCCGCCGGCGGCGGGCCCGTCGGCCTTGCCGGAGCTGGTCTGGCAGGGCCGACGGGTGACCTGCGGATCAGTGCCAGCCGGTGCAGGACCAACTGCCCCCTCGGCCGTCATAGATCTCCACGCACGCGCGATAGGCGTTGCTCGACCCGACCATTTGCGTGTATGCGGCGTAGGAGAGCGAGGCGTTCGCCGTGTACGACGCGCCGCCCCGGATCTGGATCTTGAACTCCCAGGCGCTGTTCGCCTTCTGGATTCGCGCCCAAGCAGCACTGCACCGGGCCGAGTTGCGCAGTTCCACCTCCGGCCCGCCACCGGCCGGGCTTACCCGGTCGATGACCTTGGCACCGGAACCGCATCCCTCGCGCTGAGGGTTCTTCCCCGTGCAGGAAGATCCCTTGCATGCGGTCGGCGCCGCGGCTTCGGCGGACAGAGCGGGGGGCAGCAGTAACGCCGAGGTCAGAACAGCGGTGCCGACGAGCGAGAGAAGTGAGCGGTGAACGGTCATACGGCTCTCCTTTGGCGTACAAGGACGAATGCACATGGATCGTGATCTCCAGTGCACCGGTGCTCGTTCCTGATCCTGGTCCTGGCGGCGCACCCGGAATCTCCATTGCCGACATACCACTCCTCCGAGTGAGTGCCCGTCAGGGAGTTCACTCGCCCATGGGGCTGCTCATGAGCGGGCCGCTCCGGAGACGCCACGGGCGGAGTCGCCCGCCCGATCTCTGCCGTCACATGTCAGGCCGAACTCGCGGCGGACCAGGATCTTGGTGGCGTCGGCGGAAACCGGCGTGGGTGGCGATTGACAAAGGAGCCGATATCCGCCGAGGAAGAAGCGGGCTGACAGGCCTTCGGGAAGATCGGCGGGTGTCAGCCCTGGCCTGCTCTGCCACCGAACGTGTTGTGCGGCGAGCAGCGGGCGCAGCGAGCCGGCTACAACCATCCACTGCGCTGTGCCTGCAAGGCCAACTGGAAGCGGTTCGCGGCGCCCAGCTGGGCCATCAGGATCTGCAGGCGGCGAAACAGCGTGCGGCGACTGATACCCATCTCGCGGGCGATGACGTCGTCGCTCGCGCCGCCCGCGAGGAGCCACAGCAGCCGGCGGTCGGCGGGTGGCAGGCCGCCTGGGCGAGTGGTGCGGCCGTGGAAGGGCAGGGCGTTCTGCCAGGACTGCTCGAACAGTGCCATGAGCGCGGAGAGCAGGCCGCATGGCTGCACGACCAGCATGGTGTTGTGCACGTCGGCCTCTTTGATCGACAACGACACGAGTGCGTAGGCCTCGTCGATGATCACGAGTTTGACCGGCACCGACGGCAGCACCCTGGCCTGTTCGCCGGCCTTGATGCACGGTTCGATGGCCTCCTTCAGGTGGCCCGGGTGCTCCAGCGACTCCCGCGAGTACACGACACGCTGCGTCACCCCGCGGGCGAGCGTGGCCAGCGCGTCGTCCGTGGCGCCGGCCAAGGGGAAGTACGGCGGTGACTCGAACTGCCGGATCTGATCGCGGGCGCTTGCCCAGGCGTGACGAATCCTGGGGCCGATCGCGTCGCCGGTGACGACTTCGACGAGATTGTCGTTGTACGCGGCGAGCCGCTGCCGCCGGAACGACTCGAACGCGCCCCCGACGGTGATGCGCGACTCCTCGACCTCGGCCACCCGGTGCCGGGCAAGGATCTCCAGGCCGGCGGTCGGCGGGACCGGGGCCACCATATTCCCGCCCTCGTCGGTGGCACTGGCCAAACCTGCGTCGACCAGTGCGCCGTAAGCCGTGGCCAATTCCGCACCGTCCAGGCCGGTCGCGGCCGCGATCGCACTCAGCGGAGCGGGGGCCAGCTCAAGCAGTGCCAGATAGACCTGGCCCGCCGCGTGACCGATGCCCAGAAGCCGAAGGGCCTCGCCGAGTTTCGCGTTCGTCATACGCCGATTATCAACGGTCGGTCTTTGGCCGATCTGTGCCAATGGCACCGCTTGGCACCGAGCAGGCGTGATGCGGGATACCGTCCGGGAGCCGCCGACGACCGGCGGCGGCGAGGGCGCCCGAGCCGCACCGGGAGCAAGCCTGTCCGTACGGCACACTCTGCCCCTCGCTGCTGAGGAACCCAGCCAGAAGAAGGTGTATGCCGTGGCGAAAGGCCGAAAGAACGGTCTCTACTCAGGGATCTCCGAGGAACTGTCCGCTCTGATGCGGACGGGGTGGGCGGACACCGAGCGGCGCGACCTGCGGCTCGGCGAGCAGGCTCCGTACGCAGCCCGTCGCCGCGCCACGCTGTCCGCGCGCTTTCCGGGCGAACGCCTCGTGATTCCCTCGGGAAACCTCAAGGTCCGTTCGAACGACGACAGTTACCCGTTCCGGCCGTACTCGGGCTACGTGCACATGACTGGAGACCAAGCCCGGGACGGCGCTCTCGTCCTCGAACCCCGAGCGGACGGTGGCCATGACGCCTACTGCTACCAGCTGCCGCGGGACAGCAGGGACAACGACGAGTTCTGGACCGGCGCCACGGCGGAGCTGTGGATGGGCAGGCGCCGCTCCCTCGCCGAGTCGGAGCTCGTGCTCGGTCTGCCCTGCCGGGACGTCCGCACGGCGACCGGAGACCTGGCCGCCGCCTCCGGTGCGCCGACGCGGATCGTCCGGGGGATCGACCCGTCCCTGGAGGCCGCCGTCACCACCGAAGAGGAGCGCGACGCCGAGCTGGAAGAGGCGCTCAGCGATCTCCGCCTCATCAAGGACGACTGGGAGATCGCCGAGCTCCGCAAGGCCGTGGATTCCACGGTGCGCGGATTCACCGATGTGATCGGTGAACTCTCCGGCGCGATCGCGTCGTCCGAGCGGTGGATCGAGGGCACGTTCTTCCGCCGTGCACGCCTCGAGGGCAATGCCGTCGGCTACGGCTCGATCTGCGCCGCGGGCGAGCACGCCACGATCATGCACTGGACGGACAACGACGGTCCGGTGCGCCCGGGGGACCTGCTGCTGTTTGACGCCGGCGTGGAGACGCACACCCTCTACACCGCCGACGTCACACGCACGCTGCCGATCAGCGGCACCTTCACGCCCCTGCAGCGCAAGGTCTACGACGCGGTGTATGAGGCTCAGGAGGCCGGCATGGCAGCGGTCAAGCCGGGTGCCGCGTACCGGGACTTCCACGAGGCGTCCCAGCGCCACCTGGCGGCACAGCTGGTCGAGTGGGGTTTCATCGAGGGTCCGGCCGACCGCGCGTACGAGCTCGGCCTCCAGCGCCGCTTCACGATGGCGGGCACCGGTCACATGCTCGGTCTGGACGTCCATGACTGTGCGCAGGCCCGGAACGAGGAGTACGTCGACGGCGTGCTGGAGCCGGGCATGGTGCTCACCGTCGAGCCCGGTCTGTACTTCCAGCCGGACGATCTCACCGTGCCCGAGGAGTGGCGCGGCATCGGTGTCCGGATCGAGGACGACCTGGTCGTCACCGACGACGGTCACGAGAACCTGTCGGCGGGCCTGCCGCGTTCGGCGGACGACGTCGAGGAGTGGATGGCCCGGTTCGCCGGCTGACTACGTCGAAGAAGGGGCCCGGTGCCGGATGCCCCGCAGTGAACGGGTGCCGACCGGTGCTGCCGCCGGGGCCCGGAGGAGGGCCCCGGCTCATTATCGCCCGTCCAGAAGGGACCGCAGTGCCACGGCGAGGCGTTCGTACTCCGCGGGCAGGTTGTAGATCTGCCCGCAGATCCGGATGCCGCCGCCGCCCGGCCAGGGCCAGATCAGCACCCGGCAGCCCAGCCGGGCCGCGATCTCCTCGCGCAGGGCAGCGGCCTCGGCATGGGTGCGGGCGAGACGGGGCGGCAGGCGCAGGGCACGCATGGCGAGGCGGTCGTCGGCGGGCAGCGGGGTCACGCCCGGGAGGCGGGCGAGGAGTTCGGCGCCGTAGCCCGCCAGAGCACTGTTGTGGGCGCGCACACGTTCGGGACCGAGGCCCGCGAGCAGGTCGAGGCCCTCGGGGGCGGCGAGCCAGCCGGTGTAGTCGGCGGTGGCCCGGTACTCGACCGCGCGAGGGAAGCCGCGGTCGTCCTCCCAGGAGGGCACGGGCGCGGGAACCCGTCCCCGGTGCGTGGGGGACACCACGAGCAGGGCGCTGCCCGGCGGAGCGTACGCCCACTTGTGCAGGTTGCCGAACCAGAAGTCGGGCCCGCCGGCCAGGGGTTCGGCGAGCATGCCGGGGGCGTGGGCGCCGTCGACCACCGTGGTCACCCCGCGCTCGGCGAGGTCGGCGATGAGCTCCGGGGTGGCGATGAGGCGGGCGGTGGGCGAGCTGATCTGGTCGAGGAGGGCGACTCGAGTGCGGGGGGTGAGCGCGGAGAGCACCGCCTTGCGCAACGCGCTCTCGTCCGGCAGCGCCGGGTCGAGGGTGACGGTGATGACACGGGCCCGGCGGGCGGCGGCCGCGACGACCGTGCCGTAGCCGTGGTCGGTCACCAGAACCTCGTCGTCGGGCGCCAGGCACAGGGCGTCGAGGACCAGGTTGGCGCCCTCGGTGGCGTTGGTGACGAAGGCGGCCCCCTCGGGTTCCGTGTTCATATGGGCCGCGATACGGGTCCGGGCTTCGGCGAGCCGGTCCGCGACGCCGAGGAAGAAGGCGTCGGGGTCGGTTGCGGCCTCTGCCGTCAGCCGCCGGTGGGCGTCGGCGACGGGGACCGGAACGGCGCCGAAGGACCCGTGGTTGAGATGGGCCACGTGCGAGCCGAGCCGGAACAACCCGGCGCCGCCGGGAAACGCGGCGGGTGCCGCGGGCCCGGTCACCGGACCTCGACAGTGACGGTCCGGCCCGGGGCCACGCGGGTGCGGACACTGGTGTAGGTCACTTTGTCGATCACCTCGGTACGGGCTTGGAAGCCGGGGTCGCTCACGGCGACTACGGCGGGGGAGGCGGATGCCTGTGTGGCGGGAGTCTCGGTGGCGGAGGCACGGCTCGCAGTGAGGGGCATGAGCGGAGCGAGCGAGGCGAGCAGCGCGACGGCGGAGAGCAGCGTCATGCGGGAACGCTTCATCGGGTTCTCTCCCGGTTCGGTTCGGGCTGAGGGCTGGGGGCTGAGGGCTGAGCGCTGAGAGCTGGGGCACGGAGGCCCGGGGCGCGCGGCACGCTAGCAACCCTTTCTGACGGATTGCAATGGATCTCACGGTAGTTGATGAATGGTCAAGCACCTGCACCACGAGCTGCTGCTCGACGGGGCAGCCGCCGACTACGACGGTGGAACGCTGGGATGGCGGGCCAGGGGCGGGCGCTTCGCTCGCAGTCGCCGCGACGGACGAGCGCACCCGACTGAGAGGCGCCGGGTCCGCCGTTTACACGGGGTGGGACAGGCCGTACCGTCCGACGCGACCGGTGAACGCCCCGTTGGGGACGCACTGCTGATCCCGCCCGACCGGGGCTGACCCAGCCGGTACGAGAACGCCCGAGCCAGTGACTGCCGATCGCAGGGAGCCGCCATGCCCGTCATCCCGATCCGCCGAGCCCGCCTCTTGCTCGTCCTTGCCGCGCTGCTGCTCACCCTGGCGCCGATTTCGCCGGCGCTCGCCACCGCGTCGACGGTGTTACCTGCCGGGGAGATGGGCGGATTCGACGCTTCGTCCCGGGGCGCCGAGGTCGTCGCGGTCACCCAGGTCGCCGACCGGCAGGTCGGGCCGGGCAAGGGGGATCGTGAGATCGTCGTCTCGTATGCACGCTGTGCCAGTTCCACTACCGCTTCCGTGTCCCTCCTCCGAAACCCGCCCGTCGCCTCGCTTCCGCTGGAAAGATCCGGTCCATGACCGAAAGAAACCCTGGCCAAAAGGCCCGCGAGCTGCTTACCCAGGCATCCCAGCACCCGGTTGCCAGTCCTCAGCGCGACGCGCTGGTGGCCGAAGCCGCTGTGTGGGCACACGTGGAGCACGCAGCCGCCATGGACCATTACACGGCCGCAGCGGTCGACATCGAGTCCGCTCTGACCTCCCTCGCCGGCCCTGTGCAGAAACTCGGCAGCGAGGTCGGCAACCTGACCGAGCACATCAAGGTCAGCCGGAAGTGAGCGGGGTACGAGGAGTAAAGGCATCGCGGGTGGTCACGTGCTGTGATGGCGGTGAGGCGCTGGGGCAGGCCGCGTGCCGGCCTCCCCTTCGAAACCGCTGAACGCCGATTCGCGGAAGGCTCCGTCCGCGCGCTGTGCACGGAGTACCGGTCCCGGCGATGTGAGAGCCAGAGCGATCGGGTTAGTCTGTCCGCGGTACCGGACACGGGGTGCCCCCTTCGAGGGCTGAGATCACACCCGTCGAACCTGAACCAGTTCGTACTGGCGGAGGGATGTCTTCCATGCCGTTGACGCATGTTTCCACCGCGTCGCCGACTCTCGCACTACGAGGCGTTCCTCGTGGTCCTGGCGGCATACGCTCCGTTGCGGCTGCGCCACCGCCCGCAGCGACTGACCGTCGCCGGCCGACGGATCCCGATGTCCCCCGGCGCCCCGACACCACCCCCTCCCGCTCGGAGCGACTTCCAATGCCCTCGACATCCGCCGAGCGCACCGTCTCTGCAGCGACCCGCGCATACGCCAGGGCATGGACCCGAGACCGAGAGGAGAACCACGCATGACCGCGCCGCCCCGCGTGCTGACGATCGCCGGGTCCGACTCCGGCGGAGGAGCCGGAATCCAGGCCGACCTGAAGACCATGCTGGCGCTCGGCGCCCACGGAATGAGCGTGCTCACGGCCGTCACGGCACAGAACTCCCTGGGTGTGCAGGGCGCATGGGAACTCCCCGTGGAGGCGGTGCGCGCGCAGTACCGCAGTGTCGTGGACGACATCGGTGTCCAGGCGGTCAAGACGGGGATGCTCTCCTCGCCCGAGCTGGTCACGGTGGTGGCCGAGCTGTTGTCGGACGTGGTGGCCCCGGTCGTCGTGGACCCGGTGAGCGTGTCCAAGCACGGAGACAAGCTGCTGGCCGACGACGCGCTGGATGCCGTACGGACCGCGTTGCTGCCGGTCGCGACGGTGGCCACGCCGAATCTCGACGAGGTCGCGCAGCTCACCGGCATCACGGTGACGGACGAAGCAGGTATGCGCCGCGCCGCCGCGCGGCTGCTCGCGTACGGGCCCCGCTGGGTAGTGGTGAAGGGCGGCCACCTGCCGGGTGAGGCGGTGGACCTGCTGACGGATGGCGAGGAGGAGCACTGGCTGCGCGCCCCGCGGCACGACAACCGCCACACCCACGGCACGGGCTGCACGCTCGCCTCTGCCATCGCGGTGGGCCTGGCGCAAGGCCGCCAGGTTCCGGATGCCGTCCGCCAGGCCAAGGACTACGTCACCGCGGCGATCGCGGCGGGGTTCGCTCTGGGGGCCGGCACCGGGCCGGTGGACCACGGCTGGCGGAACCACACGCGCACCTGACGCAGTTGGAGGAGGGGGCCGTACGCGCTCTGCGGTACGAACAGCACAGCGAGTCGGCGCTCCGTCATGGCGCTTCCCCCGCGATGTGATGGACTTCCCCCGCGATCGGGCCGGCAGGAATGCGGACGGCGGCCTCCGGCGGCCAGAAAAGACGGACCCGATCGCCGGACACAACGCGGGACGGACCCTGGACGGCGACGAGTACCGGCTGGTCCAGCTGCGGGACGCGCACGGCGATGTGGGACGTACCGCCGTGGAAGCTGACATCGACGACCGTGCCCGTGAGCCCGCCGCCGCCGTCGTCACCGTGGCTGTCACCGTCGCCGATGCGGATGCGCTCCGGGCGTACGGCGGTGATGCCGTCCGGGCCCGGAAAGAGATTGTTCGCTCCGACGAAGCCCGCGACGAACGCGGTGCGCGGGTGTTCGTACAGCGCCACCGGAGCATCGGTCTGCTCGATGCGGCCCGCGTTCATGACGGCGATCCGGTCGGCGAGCGACATCGCCTCCTCCTGGTCGTGCGTGACCACGAGGAAGGTGATGCCGACCTCCTCCTGCAGCCGCTTCAGCTCCAGCTGCATGTGAGCCCGCACCTGCTTGTCGAGCGCGGACAGCGGCTCGTCGAGCAGCAGCAGACGGGGCCGCTTCACGATCGCGCGGGCGAGAGCGACACGCTGGCGCTGTCCGCCGGAGAGCTGGTGCGGCCTGCGGCGGGCGAACGCGGTCAGGCCGACCGTGGCCAGGACCTCCTCGACCCGTCCCCGTACCTCACGGCGCGGACGCCGTTCCCGCTCCAGCCCGTACGCCACGTTCCGCTCGACCGACATGTGCGGGAAGAGCGCGAACGACTGGAACATCAGATTGACCGGGCGCCGGTGCGGCTCCACGGTCAGCAGGTCCTTCCCGTCGAGCGTGACCGTGCCCGCGTCCGGGGTCTCGAAGCCGGCGAGGATGCGCAGCAGGGTCGTCTTGCCACAGCCGCTCGGCCCGAGCAGTGCGCAGAACTCGCCCTCGCCGATGTCCAGCGAGACGCCGTCCAGCGCCCGCGTCCGCCCGAAATGGTGGTCGATCCCCTTGATCTTGATCAACGTGTCGCCTCCGGAGCACCGGGATTGGTCGTACGGGTGAGCCGCTGCGCGGCCACGACGGCGGTGAAGCTGACCGCCAGCAGCAGTGTCGCCAGCGCGTTGATCTCCGGGGTGACGCCGAAGCGGACCATCGAGTACACGACGACCGGGAGCGTCGGCTCGGTCGGAGCGGCGGTGAAGAACGCGATGACGAACTCGTCGACGGAAAGCGTGAAGGCGAGCAGCGCCCCGGCGGCGATGCCCGGCGCGAGGGACGGCAGGGTGATGCGGACGAACGTCGCCGACGGTGTCGCTCCTAGGTCCCGGGATGCCTCCTCCAGTGAGCGATCGGTGTGCGCCAGCCGGGTCCGTACGAGCGCGGCGACGAAGGCGGTGCCGAAGACGGTGTGCGCGAGCAGCACGCTGTGCAGGCCGAGAGTGAGCTGGACAGCCGCGTAGAAGACGAGCAGGCCGATGGCGAGCAGCAGATCGGGGACGACGGCGGGGAGCAGGGCCACCGCGTCCAGCAGCCGTGAACGGTTGTCACGGCCTGCGCCGACCGCGAGCAAAGTACCGAGGACGGTGGACAGCGCCGCGGACCCCGCCGCGACGATCAGGGTGTTGAAGAGCCCGTGCAGGATCTCGTCGTCTCCTGCCAGTTCGCCGTACCACCGCAGGCTGAACCCCTCGAAGGCGTACGGAGAGCCGCCAGCGTTGAACGACATGGCGACGAGGACGACGACGGGCGAGTAGAGGAAGACGTACGTCAGCCAGAACGGAAGGCGCGTCAACAGCCGGTTCGGGATGTTCGTCATCGGGTCGCGTACCTCCTCGCCGCCCACGCCTGCGCGAAGAGCAACACCATCAGCACGGCCAGCAGCGCGAGCGCGAGCGCCGAGCCGAAAGGCCAGTCGCGGGCCTTGAGGAACTGGTCACGGATGAGGTTGCCGACCATCACCGACCGCCCTCCGCCGAGCAGTTCGGGGACGACGAAGTTACCGAAGCTCGGTACGAAGACGAAGAGGCAACCTGTGAGGACCCCGGGAAGAGTGAGCGGAAGTGTCACCGTGCGGAAGGTGGTCCACGGTCCGGCGCCCAGATTCTCGGCCGCCTCGCGCAGCTGCGGATCGAACCGGCTGAGGGACGCGTACAGCGGCAGGATCATCAGTGGCAGATACGCGTACAGCAGTCCGACGGTGACGGCGGCGTCGGTGTACAGGACGTCCACCGGGCTCAGGCCGACCGCGCCCAGCGCCTTGTTGAGCCAGCCGGGACCGCTCAGCAGCACGATCCAGGCGTAGATGCGGATGAGGAAGCTGGTCCAGAACGGCAGGACGACGGCGATCAGGGCGATCGTCTGCCGGCGGCGCGGGAGGCCGGCGATCACGTAAGCCGTCGGATAGCCGATCAGGAGGGCGAGGACGGTGGTGAGGGCTGCGATCCAGGCGGAGTGGAGGACGACGTCGGCGTAGAGCGGGTCGGCGAGGCGGGTGAGGTTTTCGGTGGTCGGCTCGTACACGACGCCGCCGAAGCGGCCGCGCCGGAGGAAGGCGTAACTCAGCACCAGGCCCAGAGGGATGGCCATGAGGACGGTCAGATAGGTCAGGCCGGGCCCGGTCAGCGGCCACCGCTTCATGAGCCGGCGGCTACCTCGGTCGACAGCCGGGTGTACTTCGTGGCTGCCTCGCCGACATCGACGATGGACTCGCCCTTCAGCAGTTCGGCCGGGGGCATGCGCAGTGGTGCGTTGGCCGCGAGCACTTTCGGGTCGAGCTGTTCCATGGCGGCCTTGTTGGGCACTTTGTAAAGGATGTTCTCAGCAGCCCAGCGGTGGATATCCGGGTCGAGGATGTAGTTGATGAGGGCGTGCGCGGCCTCCTTGTTCTTGGAGGACTTCAGCACGACCATCGTGTCGACCCAGAGATCGCTGCCCTCTTTCGGCACGGTGAACTTGATCTTCGGGTCGCTGGTCGGGCACCAGCCGTCCCACGCCTCGGCCATGGCCGCCTCGCCCTTGACCAGCCGGTCACCGAAGGTGGTGTCGTCGTAGGCGAGCAGGTCTTTCTTGGCGTCGAGGAGCAGGGTGCGGGCGGCGGTGAGTTCCTGGTCGCTGGTGGTGTTGACGGAGTGACCGAGCACCTTGAGCGCGGGGAGGGCCAGCCAGCGCTCGGTGGTCATCATGGTGACCTTCTTCTTCAGCGCGGGCGGGGGCCTCAGGAGGCCGTTCCAGCTGGTCGGGGGCTGCTTCACCAGGTCGGAGCGGTAGCAGATCCCGGTCGTCCCCCAGGTGTAGGGGACGGAGAAGGTGTTGCCCTTGTCGTAGGCGAGCTGCCGGGCCTCGGGATAGAGATTCTTGAGGTTCGGAATCAGCTCCGCGTGGATGGGCTCGAGAAGTCCGGCCTCGTTCAGGGCCTGGGCGTACTGGCCGGAGACGAAGGCGACATCGACAGCGCTGTCGCTCCCCGCCGCGCCGCCGGCCGTCAGCTTGGCCATGATCTCTTCGTTGGTGGCGTGGTGCGCGACTTTCACCGGGACACCGAGGTTCTTCTTGACCCGCGCGGGGAGGTCCTCGGGGCTGTAGCCGTCCCAGATGGAGACCGTGAGGGACTGCTTGGTGATGTCGGCCTTCGGGTCGAGTGTGTCCGGGCCGTTGCTCCGGTTGTCGCCTTCTCCGCAACCCATGAGCAGTAGCAGGGCAAGGCCCGTAGCCACCGCACTCACCGCACGCATGCCCCTCATGTCACAACTCCCCCTGCCGAAGCCCAAGTTGCAGCGCGAGTCTCGCATCACGTCGCCTCTTGCACAATGGGGCGTTGGTCGGCCGAGCTCGCCTTCAGCGCAGGTCGGCCCGCGCAGGGCTGTCGTCGAGGAAGCCGCCCGACTGGTGCTGCCACAGCTTCGCGTAGGCGCCCTCCGAAGCGAGTAGCTCCTGGTGGGTGCCCTGCTCGACGATCCGTCCGCGATCGAGGACGACGAGCCGGTCCATGGTGGCGACCGTGCTCAGCCGGTGTGCCACCACGAGCGCCGTGCGTCCCTCCATGAGCCGCCACAGCGCCTCCTGGACGAGGATCTCGCTCTCGGAGTCCAGGGCGCTGGTCGCCTCGTCGAGCAGCAGGATCGGCGCGTCGCGCAGGATCGCCCTGGCGAGGGCGACCCGCTGGCGCTGTCCGCCGGACAGCTTGACACCGCGCTCGCCCACCATGGTGTCGAAGCCGTCCGGCAGCGCGTCGGCGAACTCCGTGACGTGCGCCGCCTCGGCCGCGCGGCGGATTTCGGCGTCGGTGGCGTCCGGCCGGGCGAACGCGATGTTGTCCCGCAGCGTGCGGTGGAACATCGCCGGGTCCTGCGGCACGTAGGCAATCAGGCTGCGCAGGTCGGCCTGGCGCAGCATGCTGATGTCCTGCCCCCCGATCAAAATCCGGCCGGCGTCGATGTCAGTCATCCGCAGCAGCAGCCGGCTGAGCGTGGTCTTGCCCCCGCCGGACCGGCCGACGAGACCGATCTTCGCCCCATTGGGCACAGCCAGCTCGAGGCCCTCGAAGAGCGGCTCCGCGCCTGCGTGGGCGAAGGTCACGTTCTCGAAGTGGACGTCGGCGGCCCCAGGCAGCAGCGGCTCCGGCGACGCCGGGTCGAGCACGGTCGCCGGCTTCAGCAGCAGTTCGGTGAACTGCGCTGCCTCCGTCATCGAGCTCTCCAGACGGCGGTAGATCTGGTTGAACTCGAACATGATCCGCGTCGCGTTGGTGTAGTACGTGAAGGCGACCACGATCGCCTCCACGCCGTGGCCACCCCCGCCGATCGTGACCGCGAGCAGCAGGCCCAGCGCGTTGGTCAGCACGGACATCGGCGCGACCAGCGTGTCGATGCGCAGGTTGCCGTAGTCCCACGACCGCAACGTGAGCCGCCGCGACGCCGCGACGCGGGACCGGTGCTCGGCGGCCTCGCGTGCCTCGGCGGCGAACGCCCGGACCGTGTCCATGTTCATCAGGCTGTCGGCGACGTGGCCCGACACCCGAGCGATCGCCTCCTCGCGCTGGGCGACGAGCGCCTGGCGGCGGCGGATGAGGGGCGTCACGCACAGCGCGGTCAGTGCGATCATCGCCAAGAGCCCGACAACGAGCAGCGGCTCGTAGCGCCACAGCACCACCGACCCGAACACCAGGGGCACGAAGCTGCCCACGACCGAGAACGTCAGCGTGTCGACGAACTCCTCGAAGCGGGAGGCGAAGCTCAGGACGCGCTTGGTCAGCGACCCGGCGAAATTGTCGTGGAAGAACGCGGCGTCCTTGGCGAACAGCTCGTCCATGCCGATCACGTACAGATGCTCGATGCCGAGGGCGTCGAGGCGGTTCAGGCAGTGCAGGCCGATGCGCCACAGCATCTCCGCGAGCAGCAGGACGCCGGCGAAGCCGAGGATGTAGGGCAGAGTCGAGCCGATGGCGATCTCGGCGTCGCCGGCGATTCGGCCGACGAGCTTCGCGACGAGCAGCGGCGCGACGTAGCTGATGCCGATATTGCCCAGCGCCGGCAGCAGCATCGCGGGTACCGTCAGCCGTCGGAGCCGGGCTAACTCCCGTCCGTAGTAGCGAAGGGCGAGGAGCACCGGGCCCCTGCCGGGCGGATCCTCGCGCGATTCAGGCAATCCCATCCCACCCCTGTGTCGTCTGTCGTGCGGCAGACCGCGACGCGCTTCTCCGGGGAGAAGCCGTTGACTCTCTGGCCGTGCGGAGCTTCGGTTCGAGTGAGTGCCTTCGCCCGGGTCGTCTTTTGAAGGCGGGGCACGACGGCGGGGCCCCCGCTCTGCTCGCGGCGACGTATCCGTGCGAGTAGGGGGAGGCCAGGAATCGCAGTGTCCCGCGACGGCACCCCCGGTGTCCAAGCGTTTTTCTCAGCCAGCGGGTTATCCCGCAAGCACCAGCGACGGCCTGTTCTCCGACGAGTACCTCGCCGGAGAGCAGGCGGGGCTGCGCTGACGCCTCAGTCTGCGGACTGACCGGGCATCCCAGCACTCGCGTATACGCGGCTCGCGAACTCGGCGACCTGTTCGTCGCTCAGATTCTTCGCAACATTGGCCTCCGTGATCATGCCGACCAGACGGTGGCCGCCCTGGACGTCGATCACCGGCAACCGCTTGATCTGGTGTTCCTCCATGGTCGTCAGGGCATCGGTGGCGTCCGCTGCGGCATCGATCCAGTACACCTTGGCATTGAGTGATCCGGCCTGCACGGTTGCCGGGTCGACGCCCTCGGCGCAGCACTTGACGACGATGTCACGGTCGGTGATCAAGCCTGTGAGCTTGTTGTTGTCGCCGCAGATGGGAAGGCAACCGACATTCAGATCGCGCATCATCTTCGCCACATCGAACAGCGACTGGTGTGCACCGACGCACTGCACGCCACCGGACATGATGTCTCGGGCTCGCAGCTTCTCAGTCATGATTTCCTCCCGTTCTCGACGCCGTTGTGTCCTCGTTATCGATCACAACACGAATGGCTCAACATCGCTTCCCGGAAGCGTCAGTCAAGAAAGGGAACCCGGGCCTGCCGCGATCGCGCACGGATTCAAGCGCTCGTATAATGCCCCCGGTGTCGTCGGCCGTGACTTCGGCCCGCCGGCGCTACGGCGCCGTCAACATGCGCAGCGATGGCTGCTACGGCTCCAGGTGACCGAATCCCACCTCGAAGCGCTCGACCGAGACAACCCGTTGGCCTTCCCTCTGTGCGACTTCCTCGCGGAGCCGGGTTGCTCTTTCCTCGCTGGCCTGCATGGTCTGCTCGTCATCCCACAAGGTGAGCGATTTGGCCTTCCCAGAGGCTCGGTCGACGAGGTAGTACACGCCCCGGAAGCCGGGAACCTCCCGGACCTGCTTCAGAGTCGCTTCCCAGTTCGCCGTCAGGTCTCCCTGCGCAGGAACCGGTGATCCCTCATACGTGCTCAGCCTGGCGAACATCGCTGCCACACCCCTTCCTGGCCGACTGCCTGTCGGGGGACAAGCAGCTCACAGGATCAGAGTGCTCCGGCATCCCGCGCGCCGCATGCCGAGCGGCCGTTCCGTCACGAGCACCCAGCTCTTACGACCTCGCCCACGATTGTGAGGTCGTTACGATCCCGGAGCTGATGGTGCTGGTTGCCATTGCGGTCGCCGGTCTGCGGGGTCCAACTGCCGGCCCCACCGTGCTGGTGACGCGGGGGAGGCCGCCCAGGGACCGGCGGCCTTCTCGTCGGAGTTGAGCACGTTCTCGCCGTAAAGATCCTGCAGCCAGTTGGTCTGGTAAATGGTGTCGAGGTAGCGCTCGCCGAGGTCCGGGCCGATGGCCACTGCGGTGAGTTCGCGCGCGTCATGCCGGGCCAACCAGTCCGTTGCGCCGCTGACCACCGTGCCGGTGGAGCCGCCGAACAGGAATCCGCGTCTGGCCAGACGATGGCAGGCACGGATGGTGTCTGCCTCCTCGACACGCATCACCTCATCCACGTAGGACTCGTCGAGCAGTGGCGGGCGCATGCTCATACCCAGGCCGGGAATCATCCGGCGGCCAGGCGGACCGCCGAAGGACACCGAGCCGACGCTGTCCACTGCGATGATCCGCACCGGTCGGTGCCACTCCCGGAAGTAGCGCGCGCAGCCCATCAGGGTCCCGGTGGTGCCGGTCCCGACGAACAGCACATCCAGCCGCGGGAACTGACGGGCGATCTCCGGCGCCGTCCTGCGGTAGTGCGCCTTCCAGTTGCTCGGATTGGTGTACTGGCTGAGCCACACGTACCGGTCATCGGAGGCGCACAGCGCGCGGACGTACTCGAGCCGCGCGCCGAGAAAGCCTCCGTTGGCCTTCTGCTCGGCGATCACGTGCACCTGGCTGCCCAGCGCCTCCATCATCATCCTGTTCGACAGGTTGCCGCGGGAGTCCGTCACGCAAAGGAACCGGTAGCCCTTGCTTGCCGCGATCATGCTCAGCGCCACGCCGAGGTTTCCGGACGAGGACTCGACCAGGATCGATTCCGGCGTCAGTATTCCATCCCGCTCAGCGGCCTCCACCATCTCGGTCGCGGCCTTCAACTTGATCGAGCCGGCGAAGTTGAAGCCCTCGCACTTCAGGAAGAGCGAGTGCCCGAAGATCGACCGAAGGTCGACATAGAGCTTCTCTTCGTTGAACGCATAGGGAACGGATACGACGGGCACGATGGTCTCCTCTGTCTGGAGCAGAGCACTTTCGGAACGCTCAGCCGACCGTGGGCGGGCTTCTCGCCTGTGCGGGCGGGAGCCTGTGTCCAACCAAGCCGGACGGGGCCCTGTGTCAGCGGCCGTTGTCTCGTGCGTCCTGACTTGCTGCGACTTGACCGGTGATCTCTCCTGGGATCAGCCCTGGAGAATCCTCCCGCGCTTTCGGCCGGCTCATCCGTACCGGCTCAGTTCGTGGAAGAAGTCGTCGACGACGTGCAACTCTCCGCTGCGGACAACTTCGTCGTAGACGTACTTGCCCACCGCGAGGTCGAGTACCCCGAGGCCGAAGGGCGAGAACACCACCGGCCGGTCCGCCGGCACCGTCACCCGCCCGGCCATCACGTCGTCCAACGTGCCGTGCAGGAAGTCCCGGTTGCCTGTGAGCTGCTCGGCCAGATGCGGCGAGGTGTTGGCCTTCAGACAGTGCTCGATGTCATCGACGAAGTTGGTCGAGGCGAGCAGGATCTCCGGCGTGAGGTCGCGCAGCGACACGTGCAGCACCAGCGGGTTGTGTGTGAACCACGACAGGTCGCTGACATGCGGCTGACCGGCGACAGTGGCGAAGACCACCAGGTCGCTGTTACGGATCAACTGCTCGGCGCTGTCGTGCACGGTGATGCGGCCGGTTGTGCCCGACTGCTCCAGGTAGCACCGGAATCCTGCCGCGCTGTCGGCGGACAGGTCGTGCACGCCGATCTCGTTGAACGACCAGCCATTGCCGACCAGGAAGGTGTGGATGTAGCGCGCGATCAAGCCCACTCCGAAGAACCCGACACGCGTCGGTCGCGGCCGGTCGCGGCTGAGCCAGTCAGCCGCCGACGCCGCCGACGCGGCCGTCCTGGTGGCGCTGATGATCGAGCTCTCCAGACAGGCGAACGGGTAGCCGGTGTCATGGTCGTTGAGGATGAGCACGGCCGAGGCCCTCGGGATGGCGGCCGTCACATTCTCCGGGAAGCTGGAGATCCACTTCAGGCCGTCCACCCGCACGTCCCCGCCGATCGAGGCGGGCAGCGCGATGATCCGGGAGGACGGGCGGTCGGGGAAACGCAGGAAGTACGACGGCGGGTTCACCGAATCACCGGCGCCGTGCACCCGGTAGGTGGCCTCGACCAACTCCACGATCCGCTTCTCACGTCCGTGCAGCGCGCGCTGGACCTGGGCACCGGAGATCACTGCGAATGGTGGCACGGTGACCGGCGGGGCGATCGCGAACTCCGTTACGGTGGAACTGAGGGTAGTCATCCTGCCGTCACCTCGATGGTCGGCGAGCAGTCGGCCAGACGCACCGGGTCGGCCATGGCGACGAGCACTTCGCGCGGTCCTTCGAAGGGCTCCCTGCTGTGCGCGGTGCGGACGTTGTCGACGAGCATCAGGTCGCCGGACTGCCACGGCTCGCGTGCGGTGTTGGCCTCGTAGACGCTGTTGAGCAGCTGCACGACGTCCTCGCCGATCGGGTCGCCGTTGCCGTAGCGGGTATTGAACGGCAGCCCGTCGACGCCGTAGACGTCCATCAGGTAGTCACGCACCTCGGGGGCCATCGTCCACTCGTTGAGGAAGGCGATCTGGTTGAACCAGCAGCGACGGCCGGTGACCGGGTGACGCACCACGGCGCTGCGGCGCTGCCTGGTGCGCAGCCCACCGTCGGGCTGCCACTCGAACGTGATCGCGTTGGCGCGGCAGTAGCTTTCGACGGCGCCACGGTCCTCGGTGCCGAACGCCTCGGCGATGGACGCCCCGATCTCGTCGTTGTAGCTGCGGGTGAGCAGCCAACCCTGCCGCTCGAACCGCTCGGTCAACTCTGCGGGCAGCGCGTCGAGCACGGTCGGTGAGTCGGCCACCGCGGTCGCCCCGCCATCGGTGGGTGCGCTGAGACAGGCGAACATCATCAGGCCGGGGAACTCCAGCGTGTAGCTCAGTTCGTGGTGCATGCACATCGGCTGGTTCGACGGCCACTTCGATGAGGAGTACACGCCGTCGGAGTAGGTCTGTCGGGGCGCGAAGACCTCCTTCTCGGTCGTCAGACTGGTGGCCAGCCTCGCGAAGACGGCGCCGGTCTCGGCCGCGTCGCGCAGCCCGAGGCCGCGGACCAGGACCGAACCGTGCTCGGCTACGACAGCGCGCAGCGCGTCCCGGTGCTCGGTCGCCCAGCTCAGCGCGTCGCCGGTGGCATCGGCCCGCAGGAGCGGAGGTTTGCCGGGTTCAAGTCCCACGTCGACCAGCGACGCCGTGGATACGGACGACATCTCGATTTCCTTTCAGTTGCCACTCAAGAAGAAGCGAACAATTCGGCGGCGCGCAGTACGGCCTGTGCCGCCTCGGCCGGACGGGTGCGCAGGAAGTGGTGGCCGCCGTCGGCGAGCTCGTGCAGGTCGACCTGCTCGGCCAGGAGCTGCCAGTCGCGGTACCGGCGCCGGTACTCCGCCGTGCTCGGGTCGTCGGCGGCAACGACCACGGTGACCGGCGCGGCCAGCTTCAGCGTCGGCGGGCTTTCCAGGGCGTCGGCGAAATAGCGGTGTGCGGCAAGGCAGTCATGCCGGTAGGCGGCACCCACATGCTCAGCGTGTTGCGCATCCAGCTCACCGAGTTCGGTGTACCCGCCGTCCGCGCTCAGTTTCGCGGCGATTTCGGAGTTGCTTCGCCCGGTCAGCTCGGTGATGCCGGCGCGCCGCTCTGCGGCGTCACCGAGAAGCTGCGCGCCGAGGAACACCCGCTGGACGTCCACCCCGCGCTCCTGCAGTTTTCGGGCCGTCTCCACGGCCAACGCGGTGCCCGAGGAGTGGCCCCACAACAGGACCCTGGTCAGGCCACGCCGCATGATCTCGACAACGACCTGCTCGACCACCTGCGTCATCGGGGCGAACGGCTCGCTCTCGGCAGCCACGTCGTGACCGGGCAACTCCACGGCGTAGACCGCCGGCCCGCCGCCCGACAGCGCCGTGGCCAGCGGCTGGAAGTTCACCGCGTTGCCGCCGGCGTATGGGAAGCACACCAGGGCAGCGGCCTGCGCACCGTCCGATTCCGACAGTGACTGAAGCAGCCCGGAGCGCCGCTCGGCACGGCCGTCGACCAGCCCGGCCAGATCGGCAAGCACCGGGTGACGGGTGACGTCGCTGAGGGACACCGTACGGTCGAGGGTGATCGCCAGCTTTACTGCCGACAGCGATGTGCCGCCCCGGTCGAAGAAGTGGTCCCGCCGTCCGATCTGGTTCTGCGGGACGCCGAGCACCTTCGACCACGCTGCCGCCAGCTGCTGTTCGGTCGGCGTATTCGGCGCGTGGTAGTCGTCCTGGACCACGTCGAGTTCTCCGGCGAACGCCTGCAAAGCCTTTCTGTCGATCTTGCTGTTGGCCGTCAGCGGCAGACTTTCCCGCCAGTGGAAGGCCGACGGGACCATGTACTCGGGCAGCGACTGACCGAGCCGGTCGAGCAGGACGTCCACCTCGAGTGGCTGCCGACCTGAGTAGAACGCCACCAGGTGCTTGCTCTGGTCGGCCCGCTCGGTGACGATCACTGCACCGTCGCGAACACCGGGCACCTGCAACAGCTTGTTCTCGATCTCGCCGATCTCGATCCGGAAGCCACGAATCTTTACCTGGCTGTCCCGGCGGCCGAGGAACTCCAGCTTGCCCTCGGGCTGCCAGCGGCCGTAGTCGCCGCCCCGGTAGAGCCGGTCACCCCCACTGTGCGGATCGGTCAGGTAGGCCTGCCGGGTGCGCTCGGGGTCGTTGACATATCCGCGGCCGACGCAGACACCGGAGAAGACGATCAGACCGGGAGCGCCGAGCGGCACCGGGTTCAGGTGCTCGTCGACGACGTAGACGCGCACGTTGTTGACCGCGGGACCCAGCAGGACCCGGTCTCCGTTGGGCACGCGGTCCATGACCTCGTGGTTGGTGTCGTCCGAGGTCTCGGTCAGCCCGTAGGCGTTGACCAGCTTGATCTCGGGCTGGGCAGCGAACCAGCGTTGCACGAGTTCCTTCTTCAGCGCCTCGCCGGTGACCGACACGCACCGCAGGTGCGGCAGTTCGCGAGGGTGCTGATTCAGGAAGGACACGACGACGTCCAGGTAGGAGGGTACGACCTGGAGGACGGCGACCCGGCCGTCAACGATCTTGTCGACGAACCGCTGGACGTCCAGGACCACCTCCTGCTCCACCAGCAGGGTCCGCCCCCCGACCAGGAGCCCCGACACCAGTTGCCACAGCGAGATGTCGAAGCACTGGGGTGCGGTCTGGGCGACCACCTGTCCCTCGCCGATCTCCAGGTCGTCGATCTTGGCGTAGAGGTGGTTGAGCATGCCCGCGTGCTCGCACATCGCGCCCTTGGGCTCACCTGTGGAGCCGGAGGTGAAATAGATGTAGGCGAGCTGGTCCGGTGCGACGCTCACGCCCAGATCATGGTCCGCATGGTCTTCCTCATAGGCTGTGCCGACGAGGAGCTTCTGGACCCCGGACAGCGAGTCGAGGGCCTGGTCGAGCGTGGCTGTGCTGCCGGGTTCGGTCAGCACGAGCCCGCACGAGGCACGGGAGAGCATGGCCGCGAGGCGATCGGCCGGGAAGTGCGGCTCGATGGGCAGGTACACGCCGCCGGCCTTGAAGACTGCGAGGACGGCGGCCATCCAGTCCAGGTTGCGCTCGGTCACCACGGCGACAACACCCTCGGGACGCAGCCCTCTGTCCAGCAGGGCTCGTCCTACCCGGTTGGCACGCGCGTTGAGTTCCCGATATGTCAGCTGCTGCTCCCCGTGCACCGCCGCGACGGCGTCCGGGTGGACCGCCACCCGCTGCTCGAACAGTTCGTGGAACCGGCGGTCCGGCAGCTCCCGGCGCGGACCGGCGAGCCCTTCGAGCTGGAAGCGGAGTTCCTCGGTGGAGAGCAGGCTCTGCCGCCTGTGCTCGGCGTCCGGATCGGCGGCGATCAGCGCGAGCGCGGTGAGGTGGTAGCCGGCGATCCTGACGGCGCAGTCCGTGTCGAGCGCGTCGGTCCGATATCGCAGCCGCAGCACGAGGTGGCCGCCGCGTTGCGAAAATCCCACCCTCAGCACGGTGTTGCCCACGAGTTCGCCGCCCGAGCCGTGCGGATCGAACACGGCCTCGATCGACGGTTCGGCCAGGCCCAGCTCGCGCCTGAGCTCGTCGACCGGAAAGTCCTGGTGCAACATCAGATCCGACGCGACTCGATGGGTGTCCAGCAGCAGCGTCCGCCACGAGGCGGGTTCGGTCGTCAGCCGGCAGGGCAGCGGTCGGCCGCCCTCCACGGTGATGTAGCCAGTTGTGATTTCGTGCTCGCCGGACAGTGCGGCGAGCACCTTGGCGTGGGTGGCCAGCAGCACCGAGCCGAGCGGCACCGCCAGATCCTTGGCCAACCGCCCCAAGGCTGCCACGACGTCGTCCGGGACCGTCGCCTCGTGTTCGCCGACGCCCGTCACCGGATCGAGCGTCCACCGCGGGATTGCGGTGAATCCACCGGCGACGAGCACTGCACGCCAGAACTCCCGGTCGGCCTGCACTTGCATACCCATCTGGTCGTCCCTCTCCAATCACCGTGCTGTTCAGCGCCGACAAGGGTGGGGCTGCTACCCCTTTTGCGTCAGCGCCTCGGGCTGATACGGGGCATCCCGCAGTTCCGTGGCGGGGTTTCCTCCCCAGCGTGCGTGCTGAGGGACTTCCTCGCCTTTCATGAGAAAGGAGTCGGGCGCGAGCACCGCGCCGGCACCCATCGTCACGCCGTAGTGGACGTGGGCTCCCACACCGATGGTGCAACCGGCCTCGATGGTGCTGCGATCCGACTTGAAGGTGCCGTCCTCCTGCGAGTGGCACTGGATCTTGCTGCCCGCGTTGAGCGTGCAGTCGTTCCCGATGGTGGTGAGCGTCCGCTCCGTCACATAGCAGCCGTCGTCGAAGACCCTGCTGCCGAGCCGAACCCCCAGCATCCGCCAGATCACGTTCTTGAAAGGGGTGCCGTTGAAGAATTCGAGGTACTCGTCAGGCACCTTCCAGAGGCGCTCGTGCCACCAGAAGTACGGGTCGTAGATGGAACACAACTGCGGTCGCAGCGCGCGGAATGCCGCGATGCATCGCTCCACCAGTACGAAGTAGACAGCGGTGAACCCAACACTGAACACCAGGTACGCGCCGATCAGCACATGCCCGTAAGAATCGTACAGTTCGATGTTCGCCAGGCCGAGCAGCGTGAGCACGAAGACGTGCAGCCACCGCACGAGCAGGAAGAAGACCATCGAGCGGGTGTTGTAGCGGTTCTTTGCGGCCAGGCTGCGGCGAAACTCGTCACCGGTGCGCAGATGGTCGAACCGGGAGTCGCGCTCGACCGAACGGGGAATCTCGAAGCACGGCGAGCCGAGCAGGCCCACACCCTCGCGCACCTCGCCGTCGAGCGGAATCATCACCTTCGTCGCGAGGAGGCAGTTCTCGCCCGTTCTGGCCCCTGAGGGATAAGCGATGTTGTTCCCGAGGAAGTTGTGCGATCCGATCGAGGCCCGGGACACCCGGAAGGACGTGCTCGAGTAGTCGGCGTTGAGGATGGAGATCCCGTCGGCGACCATTGTTCCGCTGCCGATAGAGCATAGATACGGGGTCTCGTGCTGCACTTCTGTGCCGAAGTTCGAACCGGTCTGCTCCACCCGGGACAAGTCGTATCCGAGGCCGCGCAAATAGTGGACGATGTAGGAGCTGTCCCCGAACAGCCACTTGAAGAACTTCACGTTGGTCATGCGTCCGATGGCCCGGTGCATCGAGTAATGAAACCCGTACAGCGGATAGACCTTGTCCGGCTTGACGAACAGGCTCAGCAGGCGCGGAATGGTGAACGACAGGGCCAGGCCCACGACGACGAAGCCGAAGAACAGCACGCAGGAAAGGACCAGGGCGTCGATGTAGAGGTCCGGCGATGCGAACCCCGCCGCGCCCGGACCCAGCCGGTTGTGCAACGCCGGAACCAGGGTCACCACCATGTACGAGCCCCCGATGGTCAGCGGCACGTAGAGGAAGAACAGCTGAAGCACGGTGACAAGTCCGAAGCCGGCCCGGCGCAGCGTGCCGCACTTGGCCGGCCCGATCCTCAGGTAGTCATGGTCCGTGCGCTGTGCCGGGGACCCGTGCCAGCACTGGCCGTCCGGGACCGCCTGCCCGCTGTACAGCGTGGACGTGTGGCCAAGTTGTGCCCCGTCGCCCATCGACGTGTCGATGTCGAGCACGGTCTTCTCGCCGATGAACACGTTCCGGCCGAGGGTGATCCGGCCGGTCTGGATTCGGCCGGCGTGCGCCCGGTAGCAGAGGAAGAACGAGTCCTTGCGGATCACCGAGCCGGCGCCGATCGTGAGCAGGTCGGGGCAGGCCGGAACGCTGCGGGAGAGGATCGTGACATCCTTGCCGATCCGGACGCCCAGGGCTCGCAGATACAGCACGTACAGGGGATTGCCGACGAAGAAAATCATCGGGTTGGCGTGGATCAGCACCTTGACGGTCCAAAAACGCAGATACGTCAGACCCCAGACCGGGAACTCGCGCGCTTTCCACCGGCCGATGAGGAGCCATTTGGCCGCGATCGGGAAGGTGCACAGAACGACGAATCCGACGCCGCCGAAGACGAACGACCGCAGGTAGACGTCGATCACATCCGAGGCGGCGGAGACCCAGACAAAGCCTCGGTCGGCAGCAAGTCCGACGAGGAAGGAATATCCCAGGAAAAACAGGAACTGCAGCGTTCCGCAGAGGGCGTACTGCACTGTCCCGGCGGGGGTCACCACTTCGGTCGACGCCGGTACCGACGCCTCGACAGGGGCGGGCGCGGCGTCCGCGAGCCCCGTCGCCAGACTTCGGATCGTCGGGTGCCGGTAGACATCCTTCATCGACGCCGATGGGAGGTCAGCCTGCTTCCTGACCCGTGCGCAGAAATGGGCCATCACTAACGAGTTGGCACCGAGATCGTCGAAGAAGTGGCTATCGACTGATACCCGTTCGACGCCCATGACATCCGCCAGTACCTTGGCGAGGTTTGTCTCGATGCCAGTCGTCGGGCCGGTGTACCTGCGCTCGTCGAGCGCAGGTACATCTGTCCCCGGCGTCAAGACATCGATGGATTTCTCATCCATGCGAGCTCCTTGAGGAACTTTCGAGCGCCGTCGTCCATGACGGTCGGCGCCCTGTACTCGCCTATTCGATGGCCGGAGCGAGCAGTCCGGAAGTCACGAGGTCGGGATCCGTTGTCCGATTCCAAACCGTCGCCTCAGTCTTAGCTGTCCATCCGTCGGGCTGCCACTCGAACTCGAGCGCGCCGGCGCGGCAGCAGCTCTCGACGACGCGAAAGGGGAGGACCTCGTTGCCGGATGCCTGGCCTCGGGAGCGAGGAGTGCTCGCCGTCCGATCCACTCGCCATCACTGCGCCAGGAGTGTGGCCGGACGCCGGCGCGGCAGCCGGTCCGTGTCTCCTAAGGGCTGTCCCGTAATCCGTGGTGGATCAGTGCGCGGCGTCAGATGCGGTGCATCGCAAGGCGGAGGGACGTTCGCATACTGGATGTATGCGGACGTTCCGACAACGCGGCGAGGTGCCGCATCTGACGCCGCGCGCCCGCCAGGGATTACGGGACAGCCCTTAGGCCGTCAAAAGCGACGGTGCTCGGGCCGGGGCCGATCGGGTGGTGCAGGAAGGCGACGTCCGCCCCCCAATTTGCCGGTCGGTCCAAGGAATGAATGGGTGTCATGTGCCGGTTGTCCCGGAGTCATTATGTAAGAGTGCGCACATGACGATCATGCTCGGCCTCGGCCTCCCGCAGATGAAGCAGTACGACATCGGCCGCGATGTGGCCACCGTGGCACGCGCGGCGGAGGAGACGGGATACGCGAGTCTCTGGGTCTTCGAGCGTGTCCTGTTTCCTGAGCCCGCCACCCAGGGGCTGTACGGCGTACCGGGGCTGCCGTGGCCCGACCAGTACCGCAGTGTCGCCGACCCACTCGTCACGCTCGCGCTGGCCGCCGCGGCCACCGGCCGGGCACGGCTCGGCACCAGCATCCTGGTCGCGCCGTTGCACGTGCCGTTCCAGCTGGCCCGTTCGCTCGCCTCGCTGGACGTCGCGAGCGGTGGGCGAGTGATCGCGGGCCTCGGCACGGGATGGTCTCTGGACGAGTACGCAGCCGCCTCCGTCGCGCCTTTCGAGAGGCGTGGTGCGGTCTTGGACGAGCTGCTGGACGTGTGCGCGGCCGTCTGGGGCCCGGACCCTGTTTCCTACGAGGGCGAGCTGACCACCATCGCCCCCTCCGAGGTCGGCCCCAAGCCGGTGCGCCGCATTCCGGTCTACCTGCCTGCGAACAGCCCGCGCGCCACCCGCCGTCTCGTCGACCGGGCGGACGGCTGGATGCCCGTGGCCGCGGGCGCCGCTCGGCTGGCCGACGGGTGGCAGCGGGTACAGGATGTGGCCGCCGAGCGTGGTAGGGAGCGTCCGATCGACGTCTGTGCCCGTGCCAATGCGCGGTACAGCGCCAAGCCGTTCGAGGGTGCGGGCCGACAGCCCTTCCATGGGAGCGTGGCGCAGATCGTCGAAGACCTGGTGGCACACGCCGAAACGGGCGTACCGGAGATCCTGCTGGATCTCCAGGGCACGACACGGGACGCTGCGGAGCTGATCGACGTGGCGGCCGAGGTGTACGAGGCGGCGCGAGCCGCGGGCGTCTGATGGTGGTGAGCTGCTGGCGCAGCCCGGACGTCATCGGCTTTGCCGGGCTCCTGGATCCTGCTCAGGTGGTACCGGTTGAACGATCAAAGTGTCGGGGGGTTAGCATATGAGCGCCGCCTAGCTCGAAAGATAAACCTGTGACTGTCAATGACGACTCGTTCACCAACTGGAAGCACCGCGAGGAGATCGCGGAATCGATGATCCCCGTCATTGGGAAGCTGCATCGGGAGCGGGACGTCACGGTCCTGCTTCACAGCCGCTCCTTGGTGAACAAGTCGGTGGTCAGCATCCTCAAGACGCACCGGTTCGCCCGGCAGATCGCCGGTGAGGAACTCTCGGTCACCGAGACGCTGCCGTTCCTGCAGGCTCTCGCCACGCTCGATCTCGGCCCTTCGCAGATCGACATCGGCATGCTCGCCGCGACGTACAAGAGCGATGACCGCGGTCTCTCGGTGCAGGACTTCACCGCCGAGGCCGTCGCCGGCGCCACGGGTGCCAACAAGATCGAGCGCCGAGAGGGCCGCGACGTCGTCCTCTACGGGTTCGGTCGCATCGGCCGCCTCGTCGCCCGCCTGCTGATCGAGAAGGCCGGCTCCGGCAACGGACTGCGGCTGCGCGCCATCGTCGTCCGTCAGGGCGGCGACCAGGACATCGTCAAGCGCGCCTCGCTCCTGCGCCGCGACTCCATCCACGGTCAGTTCCAGGGCACGATCACCGTTGATGAGGCGAACAGCACGATCGTCGCCAACGGCAACGAGATCAAGGTGATCTACGCCAACGACCCGTCGGAGGTCGACTACATGGCGTATGGCATCGATGACGCCATCCTCATCGACAACACCGGCAAGTGGCGCGACCGTGAGGGCCTCTCGAAGCACCTGCGCCCCGGCATCGACAAGGTCGTCCTGACCGCGCCGGGCAAGGGCGACGTCCTCAACATCGTCCACGGTGTCAACCACGACACGATCAAGCCGGACGAGCAGATCCTGTCCTGTGCCTCCTGCACCACCAACGCGATCGTCCCGCCGCTGAAGGCGATGGCTGACGAGTACGGCGTCCTGCGCGGCCACGTGGAGACCGTCCACTCGTTCACCAACGACCAGAACCTGCTGGACAACTACCACAAGGCCGACCGGCGCGGCCGCTCGGCACCGCTCAACATGGTCATCACCGAGACCGGTGCGGCCTCCGCCGTCGCCAAGGCGCTGCCCGATCTCAAGGCGCCGATCACCGGCAGCTCGATCCGCGTTCCGGTGCCGGACGTCTCGATCGCGATCCTCAGCCTGCGGCTCGGGCGCGAGACCACCCGCGAGGAGGTTCTCGACTACCTCCGCGACGTGTCGCTGACCTCCCCGCTCAAGCGCCAGATCGACTTCACCACGGCGCCCGACGCGGTCTCGAGCGACTTCATCGGCTCGCGCCACGCCTCGATCGTCGACGCCGGCGCCACCAAGGTCGATGGCGACAATGCGATCCTCTACCTGTGGTACGACAACGAGTTCGGCTACTCCTGCCAGGTCATCCGCGTCGTCCAGCACATCTCCGGGGTGGAGTACCCGACCTACCCGGCCCCGGCGGTCTGATCCCGGCGGAGTGATCCGTGTCCCGGCCGGCGGGGCGGCAGTGGGGCAGCAACCGATCCGATCGGTATCCGGTTGCTCTCCCACCCCCCGCCGGCCGTCCCGGCAGCGGAATGGACCGTACGCAAGGCCGACCGGCGTTGCAGTTCCGGCGACAGCCGTCCCGGCCAAATCCGGGCAGGTCACTTCGGATACGGGTCGTAGCAGTCCAGTGCGGGGTGGTAAAGCACCCGCCAGGTGTCCTCCTCGACGACCCCGGTTCTGGCCAGACCATGGCATCCCTGAATCCATATGATCTTCTTCGACGTGGCTGAGCCGAAGATCCCGTCGACCGTGAGTTTCGGAACGCCGCCCCACACATTGCTCAGACACTGAGCCTGCATCACGGACAGACCGGCGCTCATGTAGGTGAGCGCGGGACGATCAGTGGAGGGGGTGTAGGAGCATGTCTCCTCAGCGGCGGCCGCATTGTGCGTCGCCGTCGCCAAAGCCCCGGCGGTCAGCAGGGCTGTGCCGAGGGCCGTACACGTTCGACGGATCATGTGATACCCCTCTCCGTGCGGGTAGGTGCACCCCCGTCCAGCATGGGGGCGCAAGCGTCGTTCCGCGCATTGGCACCGCCGTGCCCGCGCAAGGCGTACCAAGGTCCCCGCGCTGCGGCAGCGGGTACCGGCGGGCGTAGCGTGTGATCGGCAAGGAGCCGCCACCGTACGGTGGCGGCTCCTTCTCGTCAGCTTTCGGCATCCTCGGCGCCGCGCTCGCCCTCCGCCTGGGACGGCTGGGTGCGCATCGTAGCGGGGTGCCGCTCCTCGGCCGGATTCATGTCCTCTTCCAGCCTCTCGCCTTCTGCTTGCGACGGCGTCGGGTACTCGTCGTTCTCGCTCATGGCCGCCTCCACGGGTCGGGACGCGTGCATACAAAATGAGCGTAACGCGTCGCCCGGTCGGCAGCGTGGCAGTGCGCATTGCCCTGCCCAGTCGGCCATAAGCTCAGGTCTCTGAGCCGGCCGCGACCCGGGGGCACCGAGCAGGCCCTGCGGATCTCACTCGACCGAGCCAGCAAACGTGTGAACTTCCTTTTCCTCATTGGGCCGTCGGCACGCCGGAGTTGCGTGGCCACGGGGGCCATGAGTCTGTGGGAGTCGTGCCCTGCCAGATCTCAACTTTCAGGAGGAGACATGCACACTGAGCAGAACGGCCACTCGGCCGACAAGCTTTCCGTGGTGTACACGGTCCACGTCGTCGAGGGCGGTGAGCAGGGGTTCCTGGATGCGTACGAGCGAATCAGGAAGTCCGTCGCCAGTGTCCCGGGACACATCATCGACCGGCTGGGAGAACCCATTGACGACTCCCGTCAGTGGGTGATCACCAGCGAGTGGGAGACGCCCGACCACTTCTTCGCCTGGCAACAGGGCGAAGAGCATCGCGCACTGCTGGCTCCACTGCGCGTCTGGGTCGACGAGACCCAATCGCTACGATATCGGGTCATCCAGGAGACCGTAGGGGTGAACTCATGACACACCCCGCCACTGGCCCCGTCGCCGTCCTCGGGCTCGGCACGATGGGCACCGGCCTGGCCAATCGCCTTCTCGAGCAGGGCGTTCAGGTGCGGGTCTGGAACCGCACCGCGGGGCGGACCGAACCGCTCGCCCGGGCCGGCGCCGTCGCCGCAGCCGATCCGGCCGAGGCCGTCGAGGGTACGAGCGCCGCCATCTGCACCGTGACCGACGGCGAAGCCCTCGCAGCCGTGCTGCACGGACAGGACGGGATTCTGACCGGGGGCCCGTACCCCGGTCACCTGGTCTGCGCCAGCACGGTCGCCCCCGACGAGGTCGTCCGCCTCACCGGCGACATGCACTCCGTTCTGGACGTCGGCATGCTCGGCAACCGCGAGCATGCCCGCAGCGGTGAGCTGCGACTTTTCGTCGGCGGCGAGCAACGGGTATTCACCGCGGGGCGGCCGCTGCTCGAACTGCTGGGCAAGGAGGTCGTCCACCTCGGCGAACTCGGTTCCGGCATGCGGATGAAGCTGCTTCTCAACCTGCTGATGGGGATCGAGGTGCAGGCTCTGGCCGAGGCGGTGGAGCTGGCGGCCGCCACCGGACTCGACCGGAAGCTCGTCCTCGGCACGATCGCCGGCAGCGGCTTCGCCTCGCCTGTCATGGCGTTCAAGTCCAAGCGGCTGGCGGCCGGACGCTTCGACGAGCCCGACTTCCGGCTGAGCCTGATGGCCAAGGATCTCCTGCTCGCCGCCGAGCAGGCCGCGGCGGCCGGACTGCGGCTCCCCCTCGTCGCCGCAGCCGCGCAGACCCACGTCCGCGCCGCCGACCAGGGACACGGCGACGAGGACTGTGTCGCGGTCGCCCACGCACTCACACCGAACCCGGGAACTCAGACGTGATCATCGACATCCATGGACATCTGTCCCCACCAGAGGCTGCCCGACGCTTCCCCATGCCGCCCAGCCTGACCGACGTCGATGGCATGCTGGCCGCTCGCGCCCAGGCCGGGATCGACCTCACCATCATCGGCAGTCCGGTCGGCGCCGGCGCCATGGCGCGAGTCCCGGGCGTCGACAACTACGCGCAACCGCGAGACCGGCTCCGGAGCTTCCACTCCTGGATGTCGGGCCTGATCGCCTCCTTCCCCGACCAGTTGCGCGGGTACGTGTACGCCAACCCGTTCGGCGACGACGATCATCTGGAAGGGGTCCGGGAGACGCTGGCGGATCCCGCCTTCGTCGGCCTCATCACCACCTCCAGCGTCCACGGCGAACTGCTCGGCTCGCCGCGGGCCGACTCCTTCTTCGCGCTGGCAGCCGAGGCGGGAGTGCCGGTTCTCGTGCACGCCCCGGCCGAACCGATCGGCACGGACCGGGTCGATGACCTCGGCTTCGTCGAGCAGATCGGACGGTTCAGCGATATCACCACGGGCATGGCCATGATCGCGTTCGCGGGTTGGCTGGACAAATATCCGGGCCTGCGGCTGATCGGTGCCACCGGCGGCGGCGCGATGGCGCTCCTGCCGGAACGCCTGCAGACGGCGGCACGCCCGCGGCATTGGGGTGGGGGCAAGCCGCCCGCGCCGTCCTCGGCCCCGGCTCCATCCTCCACTACGTCGGCGGTCGACCCGGGCGGCGCACTCCAGCGCATGTATGTCGACACCAGCACGTTCAGCCCGGCGCACCTGGGCCTCAACGCAGAGGTGCTGGGGCCGGAGCGGATGCTGTTCGGCACCGACTCGCCGCCGATGTCCGTGCCCCTGGAGGAGTTCCTGAACATGATCGAGAAGCTGCCGATCGACAAGGCGTCCCGGCAGCTCATCCTCGGCGGGAACGCCGAGGCCCTCTTTGATCTGAGGAGCCGTCCGTGACCACAGTGGACGATCCGGTCACCGCGGCCGAGCGGTGCACCCCCGAGTTCCGACGGAACCCGCACCCCGTCTACGCGAGCCTCAGGGATACGGCACCTGTCTGCCCGATGCGGCCGCCGCACGGCATCGACACCTATCTGATCACGCGGTACGAGGACGCCAGGGCGGCCCTGGCGGATCCGCGGCTGAGCAAGGACATGTACGGGGCCATGGACGTCTACCGGAGGATCTTCGGTGACTCGTCCGTGGCTCTGGACGACAACATGCTCAACTCCGACCCGCCCAAGCACACCCGGCTGCGCAAGTTCGTCAGCTCCACGTTCACCCCGCGCCGCGTGGAGTCGCTCAGGCCGCGGATCCAGGACATCGTCGACACGCTGCTGGACAACTGTGCGACCCGCGAACCGATCGACCTGCTGACCGCGTTCGCGTTCCCGCTGCCGATCATCGTGATCTGTGAACTGCTCGGCGTGCCGTCGGAGGACCGGTCGGAGCTGCAACGCCTTTCCACCACAGTGGCGCAGACAGGATTCAGCAAGGAATCCAAGCAGGCCCAGCAGAATGCGGAGGAGAACCTGTACGCGTACTTCGCGGGTCTCCTCGCGCGCAAGCGCAGCCGCCCTGATGAGGACCTGCTCAGTGCGCTTGCCGCAGCCCGGGACGAACGCGGCAGGCTCACCGAGCAGGAGCTGATCTCGACAGCTTTTCTGCTGATGTTCGCGGGTCACAAAACAACCGCCTACTTCATCGGCAACGCCGTCCACCATCTCCTCACCCATCCTGCGCAGCTCCGCGCCGTGCAGGAGAAGCCGGAGCTGGTCGGACAGGCGGTGGAGGAGCTGCTGCGCTACGACGGCTCGGTGGAGAGCGCGACGTTCCGCTTCGCGAGCGAGGATGTACTGATCGCCGGGACGCGGATTCCCAAGGGCTCCCTGGTTCAGATCGCGCTCAGTTCGGCCAACCGCGACCCGTTGAAATTCGATTCCCCGGACGAGTTCGATGTGACCCGACCGAGTGGGAAATGTGCCCATCTGGGGTTCGGGCACGGCATTCACTACTGCCTGGGAGCGCCTCTGGCCAGACTGGAGATGCAACTCGCTCTCACATGTCTGTTCAGCCGCTTTCCGAGGGTGGTTCTGGCAGACCCCGCGCGTGAGGCGCCCTGGATGGAGGTTCCGTACCCGGCCTTCCGCGGTCTCGCGGAGCTGCCTGTCGTGCTCAAGCCTGCTGTGCCGTGACCCACAGCGGGAAGGCACCGACATCCTTGTCCGGGCCGCCCCGGGCCGCCCCGGGGCGGCCCGGACGCCTCGGCGCGCACGATCACACCCCCTACGAGCGACCTCATTGGGTTGTGCCCGGCACGAGATGGTGCGCTGCCGCAGCGGGTCGCGGTGCGCGTCAGCCCCAGAGCTCGTACGTCACGTGCCGCGGCGTGTCCGACGGCCGGTCGACGGTGTAGGTGAGTTGCAGCTGGGTGAAGTGCTGTAGCTCTGGGTGCTTCTGCCAGGACTTCGGACGGTCGAGCCTCACGGTGACTGGGTAGGAGTGGAACGTGCCTGCCGCGCAATAGGGCTGACAGTCATTCACTGCGTCGAGTCCGCTGCCCACAGCCGACGTACGTCCCCAATCGGACCATCGAAGTGCGATGAGGTGGTTGTTGCCGTCCCCGCAGGCGAGCAAGAAGTTGTCGGGGCGCACTTGTGGATTCCAGGAACAGTCGACGGCCACCACATGAGCGGCCGAGCGTGACTCTGTGGAAGTGGATGTGGACGCGGATGCGGATGCCGGTACTACTGCTGCTGCGAGTGCGCCAGCAGCACACAGCATGGCTGCTGTTTTGAACGTGTCTCTTGGCATATCGGCTCCCCAGCTGCCTCTTTTCGAGCCTGGGCGGTCCTCCGGGTACACCTGACTCGCCACGCGCGCTGCGGTGTGCACGCCAGACACAGTCGTCGGTGGTGGCGGCGCCCCTTTCCGGCAGTTGTTCCTCAGTCGACGCTACGACTGTGGCCAGGGATGTACCACCCGTACAGGCGAAGCACCGTGAAATCGGCCGGGCTCACCCGTGCGCACCCCCAGGCTTGCGTCGAAACCCCTGCAGCGAGCAGGTGGTCGTCGTGGTATGCGGGCGTAGTCTGGGCGTAACGCCCATGCACCGCGAGTGAGCGACGGAGGCGGCGCATGACCGACCCGTACGGCTTCCTCAAGACCCCCCGCCGGCCCGTCCCGGCGCGCCCCGTCCAGGAACGGCTGAGCGACTGGAACGAGGTCTACGCGGGGCAGGCGCGGCTTCCGCTCGTGTCCGAGCAGGCGGGGCGCTGCATGGACTGTGGCATACCGTTCTGCCATAGCGGCTGCCCGCTGGGAAACCTCATCCCCGAGTGGAACGCGTACGCGAGGAAGAGCGACTGGTGGGCGGCGGCCGAGCGACTGCACGCGACGAACAACTTTCCGGAGTTCACCGGGCGGCTGTGCCCGGCGCCCTGTGAGGACGCCTGCGTGCTCACCATCAATGCCGATCCGGTGACGATCAAGAATGTCGAACAGGCGATCGCCGACCAGATCTGGGCGCGCGGGTATGCGACGCCGCAACCGCCCGGGCGGCTCAGCGGCAAAACCGTCGCCATCGTCGGCTCCGGCCCCGCGGGTCTGGCGGCAGCACAACAACTCACCCGTGTCGGTCACACCGTCGCCGTCTACGAGCGTGCCGACCGCATCGGTGGGCTGCTGCGCTACGGCATCCCCGCGTTCAAGATGGAGAAGCGCCACCTGGACCGCCGTCTCGAGCAGATGCGGGCGGAAGGCACCAGGTTCCGCACAGGTGTGGAGGTCGGCAGCGATCTCGACGCGACTGAGCTCGCGGAGCGAAATGACGCGGTCGTCATAGCCGTCGGAGCCACGGGGCAACGGGAGCTTCCAGTCCCGGGCCGTGAGCTCTACGGCATCCACCAGGCCATGGACTACCTGACCCTGGCCAACCGGGTGGCGGAGGGCGACCACGACGTGCCTGTCGTCACCGCCGAGGGCAAACATGTGGTGATCATCGGTGGCGGGGACACCGGCTCGGACTGTCTGGGCACCGTTCTGCGTCAGGGTGCCGCCTCCGTGGTGCAGTTGGACATCAATCCGGAGCCCGGTGACACGCGACGGGACACCGAGCCCTGGCCCGTGTATCCGAAGGTCTATCGGATATCCCATGCTCATGAAGAGGCTCGGGGGCGAGAGGGCGCAGATCCGAGATTCTTTTCCTCCGCCACCCTCTGCTTCGAAGGGGACCGGTCCGGCCACGTGCGCGCGCTGCGCCTGGCGGAAGTGGAGCCCGAGGGCAGAAGGCCGCGGCTGGAGACGGAACGTGTGATCCCCTCGGATCTGGTCCTGCTCGCCCTCGGCTTCTTCGGTCCCGAACGGGGCACCGGTCTGACGCGGCAGCTCGGGCTCACGCTGGACGGCCGGGGAAACTTCGCCCGCGATGCTGCCTTCGCGGCCGAAACGGCGGAGTCGGCCGAGCGGACAGCCCGAACCGGGACCGGTGGGGTGTTCATCGCCGGTGACGCGGGACGCGGCCAATCCCTCGTGGTGTGGGCCATCGCCGAGGGGCGGTCCGCCGCGGCCGCAGCGGACCGCTATCTGAACGGCTCCACGGTACTTCCGGCGCCCATCGCTCCACAGGACCGGCCCCTGGTCGCCTGAACGCGCGGAACGCGGCCCTTCCCGCGGCCCTCGACGCGCACGAGCATCCAAAGACATGAGGCTCAGCCACAGAAGAATGCGCTTTTTTGACCCCTCGTGCAGGCCGCAGGATGGCGGAGAAACCGGCCTACGGGGAGGAACCATGTCGTCAGCAATCGAAACCGGTCTGCTGCCATTCACTTCCGAGATCCGTCCGGGCGGGCTCGCTGTCGGAGGGGTCCTGCTCACCGAACTGGCGCGGCGCTTGGGAACACCGCTCTTCGTATACGACGAGGAGCACCTGCGCCGACGCTGCCGGGAGGCGGTCGCCGCCTTCGGTCAGGACAACGTCGCGTACGCCTCCAAGGCATTCCTGTGCACGGCCATGGCCCGACTGGCCCATGAGGAGGGGCTGTTGCTCGATGTCGCCTCCGGCGGCGAGCTGCGGGTGGCGCTGCACGCGGGTGTTCCGGCCGGACGGATCGTGCTGCACGGCAACAACAAGGACGAGGCGGAGCTGCGCACGGCGATGTCGGCCGGGGTGCGGCACGTGGTGGTCGACAGCTTCGACGAGATGGACCGCATCGAGCGCCTGCACGCCGAGGAAGAACTTCCGCCCGCCCGTGTCCAGTTGCGCGTGGCGCCCGGTGTCGCCGCAGGCGCACACGAGGCGATCCGGACCGGTGGCAACGACTCGAAGTTCGGCTTCGGCCTCGTCGGCGGAACCGCCGCAGCCGCCGTGCGGCGGGCAGCCGGCTCCCCGGCGATGATCCTGGAGGGCGTCCATGCACATGTGGGCTCCCAGGTGCTGGACGCGGCGGAGCTCGCGGCAGGAGCCGCGGCCGTCGCATGGTTCGCCGCGGAGACACGGGTGCACCGGCTCACCGTCGGCGGCGGCCTCGGAGCCGCATACGAGGCGGGGCAGACCGTACCCTCGTTCGCCGACTGGGCGTCCCGGGTGCGTACCGCGGTGCGCGAAGCGGGCTGGGGCGGCGATGTGGCAGTGGAGCCCGGACGGTCCATCGCCGCCCGGGCGGGGCTGACCCTGTACCGGGTGGGCACGATCAAGCGGATCGAGGGCGTGCGGACATACGTCAGCGTCGACGGCGGGATGAGCGACAATCTGCGCCCCGCCCTGTACGGCAGCCGCTACGAGGCGTTCCTGCCGAGCCGCCCCCTCGCACCGCGACCGCTGCGGGCAAGGCTGGTCGGCAAACACTGCGAGAGTGGTGACGTGATCGTCGACGACGCCGCCCTGCCGGCCGGAGTCGGGGTGGGTGATCTCCTGGCCACGCCGGTAACGGGCGCATACGGATACGCCATGTCGTCCAACTACAACAAGTTGCCGCGCCCCGCTGTCGTCTTCGTGTCCGATGGTCGTGTCCGTACCGTGGTGCGGCGGGAGACCGAGGAGGACCTGCTGCGCCTGGACGTGGACGAGCCCGCCGGGCTCATCGCGCCGACGGCGACGGTACAGTCGGGTGCCGACGCGGCGCAGTGCGTCGGAACGGCCTAATCTGACCCGATGCTGAACAGTGCCCGACTGCTCGTCCTGCTGGAAATAGCCCGCACGGGCACTATTGTGGCCGCGGCCCAGGCGCTGCATCTGAGCCCTTCCGCGGTTTCGCATCAACTGGCCCGGCTGGAGCAGGAACTCGCGGTGGCGTTGGTGGAGCGTCAGCCGCAGAGCCTGCGGTTGACGGCGGCCGGTGTGCGACTGGCCGAGCACGCACAGGCCGTTGCCGACCTGATGGCTGTCGCTCAGGACGATCTGCGGGCGCACTCCGAAGGCGACGCCGGTGTACTGCGGCTGGGCTTCTTCGCTTCCTCGGGCTTGGAGCTGCTGCCTCGCGCGCTGTCGGTCTTCGCGGCCGAGCGGCCCCAGGTCGAGCTGGAGCTGATCCTGGGGCAGCCGCACGAGCTGGTGCCCGATCTGGAGGCGGGCCGGCTGGATGCGGCGGTCGTCTTCGAACACCCGCTGGACCCCTGGTGCCGGCAGGCGACCGTGGACGTGGAGATGTTCTTCGACGAGCCGCAGCTGGTGGTCCTGCCGTTGCGGCACCGCCTCGGGCGGCGCACCGCGGTCCGGCTCGCCGCTCTGGAGGGGGAGAGCTGGATCGGTACGCACGGCGGCCACACCGGCGAGCCGGTCCTGGAACGCGCATGCGCGGCCGAGGGGTTCCGGCCGCGGGTCCGCTGCCGCAGCGATCACTACCAGGTCACGATCAACCTGGCTCGCGCGGGCATGGGTATCGCACTGGTCCCGGCCCTCGGACTCGGCGACACCACGGGCGTGCACGTCTGCCGACTGGACCATCCCCGACTGCACCGGCGGATCGGGGTCGCCACCCGGCCCACCAACCGCAACCCGCTGCTGCGGATCTTCCTCGCGGAGCTGCGGTCGGCCGCCGAGGAGATCCGGTCGCTGCTGGAGATGCAGTGGTCCTGACCGGTGGGGCGGGCCGCTCTCATTCGGCGGTGCGGCGCCGGGCACAGGCCCCGAGGGTGCGGCCGACGTCCCGGATGGCGTGCACCGCGGCCCGCTCCGTACTGGGGCCCAGCGCCGGGTCCCAGCGCGCCACCACCGCATAGGCCAGCGGGCGCCGCCCGACGATGACACCGGCGTCGGCGCGGACCCCGGTGTCGGTGCCGGTCTTGTTGGCCACCAGGAGCCCGTTGGGCAAGGGGTTTGGGAAGCCCGGGGCGTAAGGGTCGTGATCCACCAGGGCGGGGACCAGGCCGTGGTCGGTGTTGGCGCGCATCCAATGCAGCAGCCGTGCGGAGGCCGCGGGGGAGCTCATCGTTCCGCGTACCGCGTGTGTCACCAGCCGCGCCAGGTCCTTCGCGGTGCCGGTGGCGAAGACGGGCGGCACGTCGGGGCCCCGGATGTCACGGACCTTGTCGTGCAGCGTGAGGCGGTCGAGCCCGAGCTCCTTCGCGAGCCGGGCCGTGGACTCGCGCCCCACCAGGCGCAGCAGCGCGTTGGTGGCGGTGTTGTCGCTCACCGCAGCAGTCAGCCAAGCCAGATCCTCGACGGTCCAGCCGCGCCTGCTCATCCCGCGCAGCAGGCCGGTACCGTCCGCCACGTCCTCGTCGAGGACTTCCACGGTTCCGTCGGCAAGCAGCTCCCCGGTGTCCAGCCGGCGTGCGACCTCGGCGAGCAGCAGCAGTTTCGAGGCGGACGCGACCGGCAGCACGGTGTGCTCGTCGACCCCCACCGTCTCGCCGCCGTCGATGTCGACGGCGGCGACAGCCAGGGTGAGCGGCAGCGTGGCCGAGCGCCGTGCCGCCGCTGCCACTTGGGCCAGACTCATCGGATCCTCACCACTTCTCCCGCCCGCACCGCGGTCGGGCAGCCACCTCTGGCGGCGACGCGTCCCGCCACTACGACGGTATCGATGCCTTCGGGTGCGAGCAGGGGACGGTCGAAGGTGGCGGTGTCGCGTACCGACGCCGGTTCGAGCACGACCAGATCGGCGAGGGCGCCGTCGCGGACCACACCGCGGCCGGCGAGTCCGAACCGCCGGGCCGGCAGACCGGTCATCTTGTGCACCGCGTTCTCCAGCGGGAGCAGCTGCTCGTCGCGGCTGTAGTGGCCGAGTACGCGGGCGAAACTGCCTGCCCAACGAGGATGCGGCCGACCGGGTTTGGGGACGCCGTCCGAGCCGATCATCGACAGCGGACTGGCGAGCACCCGGCGGACGTCGTCCTCACGCATGGAATGGCTGATGATGGTCACTTCGCCCTGCTCGGCCAGCAACAGATCGCACGCGTAGTCGACCGGGTGGACGCCGTGTCCGGTGGCGAGGTCGGCGACGCTGCGGCCCTCGGCCTCCGGATGCGCCTGCGCGGCGGCCACTGTGATGAGATCCCAGCCACCGTTTCCCACAGTGTTCTCCCACCCCTTGACGCCCTGAGCGATGTCCGTCCTGATCCGGTCGCGCGTTTCAGGCCGGCGAAGCCGTTCCAGGAGGGCGCCGATGCCGCCCTCGCTCGTCCACGGGGGCAGCATGGCGTGCAGGACGGTGCTTCCCGCGGTATACGGATAGACGTCGCACAGTACGTCCACGCCTTCGGCACGGGCCTGTTCCAGCCGGGGCAGGGTGCGCAGTGTGGCGCCCCAGGCGTGTCGGCCCGCGGTCTTGTGGTGGGAGATCTGCAGCGGGGCGCCGGAGCGCACCGCGATCTCCAGGGCCTCCTCCAGAGCGGACTCCACCTGTGACATCTCGTCGCGCAGATGGGTGACGTAGGGCTTGCCGTGGCGGGCGGCGACGCCGGCCAGCGCGACGATCTCCTCGGTGTCGGCGTAGGTGCCGGGCGGGTAGATCAGCCCGGTGGACAGGCCGGCCGCCCCCTGGGTCAGCGCCCGGTCCAGCAGCGCGCACATGGTGTCCAGCTCGTCGGGCCGAGGCGCTCGGGCCTCGAAGCCCATCACTCCGGCGCGGAGCGTGCCGTGGCCGACGAGCGAGGCGATATGGGTGCGGCGCAGGGCAGGGTCCTGTCCGGCGGCGAATGCGTCGAAGTCCACCGCGGGCCGGACCGGTCCGAGCCCGAACGTCACCCTGAGATGCTCGGCGAGTAGCGGCAGCCGTTCCGGCAACGAGGGAAACAGGCTGGTCCCGCAGTTGCCGCAAATCTCCGTGGTGACACCCTGGAGCAGCGGCGCGAGGCGAAGACCGTCGATCGGCTCCGTGGCGCCGTCGGCGCCGTGGGGTGCCGCGAGGGCGTCGGAGTGCGTGTGCACATCGATGAAGCCGGGTGTGACGATCTGGCCGGTCACATCGAGGGTCTCGGCCGCCGTGGCCGGGGTGCCGGCGGGGAGTACGGCGATCCGCCCGTCCACCACCGCGATGTCCGCCTCCCTGGCGGGGGCGCCGGTTCCGTCGACGAGCGTGCCGCCGCGCAGCAGCAGATCGAGGGGGCGGCCCATCACAGCACCGTCGACAGGAAGGCCCGCGTGCGCTCGTGCCGCGGGTCGGTGAACAGCAGGTCCGGGCTCCCGGCCTCGACCACGGCACCCTGATCCATGAACAGGACGCGGTCGGCGACTTCGCGGGCGAAGCCCATCTCGTGAGTGACCACGACCATCGTCATACCGCTGCGGGCCAAGTCGCGCATGACGCCCAGGACCTCACCGACGAGTTCGGGATCGAGGGCGGAGGTGGGTTCGTCGAAGAGCATGAGCGTGGGCTCCATGGCCATGGCGCGGGCGATCGCGACGCGCTGCTGCTGCCCGCCGGACAGCTGCCCCGGGTAGTGGTTCGCCCGGTCCGCAAGACCGACGTCGGCCAGCAGTTGCCGGGCCTGCTTCTCGGCCAGCGCACGTGACCGGCCCTTGACGGCGACCGGCCCCTCCATCACGTTCTGCACCGCTGTGCGGTGCGGGAACAGGTGGAACCGCTGGAACACCATGCCGATCCGCTCGCGCTGGCGTCGGATGTCGCGGGCGCGACGCTCGCGCAGCACGCGGCCGGACGGGCCGTGCTGTTCGTAGCCGATCAGTTCACCGTCCATCCACACCCGCCCCGCGTCGATCTGCTCAAGGTGGTTGAAGCAGCGCAGCAGCGTGGACTTCCCGGACCCGGAGGGGCCTATGACACAGAGCACCTCGCCGCTGCGGACGTCGAGATCGATGCCTTTCAGCACCTCGGTCTCACCGAATCGTTTACGGACCCCGCGGGCCTTGAGGATCACGTCGTTCATGTCGCTGCCCCCTTCTTGGCGCGCCCGGGTACGAGATTGGCCAGGACCCTGCGTCGCAGTGGAGCAGCGGCGCCGGGGCTGTAGCGGCGTTCGACGGCGTGCTGGCCGATGCTGGCGATCGTGGTGAGCAGCAGGTACCAGAACGAAGCCACCAGGAGCAGCGCGACCACTTCGAAGTTGGCGAGGTAGAGGTGCTGGGAGACGGTCATCAGATCGGCGCCGGCGATGACCGAGACCAGCGAAGTCGTCTTGAGCATGGAGATGAACTGGTTGCCGAACGGCGGGATGATGACCCGCATCGCCTGCGGAAGGATGATCCGGGACAGGATCTGACGGTTCGACATGCCGATGGACGCACCTGCCTCGCGCTGGCCGGGGTCCACGCTTTGGATGCCGGCCCGCACGATCTCGGCCATGTAGGCGCCCTCGTTTATGGACAGGCCGAGCAGCGCCGCCACGAAACCGGTGATGACCTGGTTGGACTGCCAGTTGATGAGTTTGGGGCCGTCGAAGGGGATACCGATGCTGATCACCGGGAACAGCAAGGCCAGGTTGAACCAGAAGATGAGCTGGACCAGCAGCGGGGTGCCCCGGAAGAACCAGGTGTAGGCACCTGCGGTGAGACGTAGAACCGGGCTGTCGGAAAGCTGCATCACCGCGACGACAACCCCGATGGCGATGCCGAGAGCCATCGAGGCGAGGGTGAGCTGAATGGTCACCCCGAGTCCCTTGAGGATCACGCCGTCGAACTGGTACTTGGCGACGATGTCCCAGTGCAGATTGGGGTTGACGATGACGGTGTAGGCGAGCCACACCGCGAACAGCGAGGCGGCGAGTACCGCCAGCCAGCGCCCGGGACGAGGGCGTCCGGTCACCTGGAGCGAGAGGTCGTCCTGCTGCGGTGTTCCGGCGGCGGGGGTGACGTCCGGCGCCGCACCGAGGGCGGCGCCGGGCATTTTCTGGTGGCTCATGTCCGTTCTCACTGCCCGTCGTTGACGGTGGCCTCGGGTACGGCGCTGTCGCCGACTCCCCAGGTGTCGAGGATCTTCTGGTATCCGCCGTTGTCGATCAGTTCCTGCAGGGCCTTGTGGACGGCGTCACGCAGTCCGCCCTGGCTCTTCGCGGCCGCGATGCCCCAGGGGGCGGTGCCGTACTGCTCCGGCAGGACCGCGTACTCGCTGCTCTTCCTGGTGAACATCTTGGCGACGGGATAGTCGACGATGGTCGCGACCGCGCGTCTGCTGTCCAGTTGCAGCAGCCCGGTCGGTGCGTCCTCGCTCTGCGAGATCCGCATTTTCTCCTGGCACTTGGCGTTCTGTTCTTCGCCGATGTGGAGGTTCGAGCTGCCCTTGGCGAGGACGACGGTCTTGCCGCACAGGTCCGCGAGGGACTTGATGCCCTGCGGGTTGCCCTTCTTCGTCATGATGACGCCGCCGGTGCGGAAGTAGTCGATGAAATTGACCGCCTGGCGCCGCTGGGCACTGTCCGTCATGGAGGACATGACCAGGTCGAAGCGTCCGGACTCCAGACCGGGAATCAGCCCGTCGAAGGCGGCGTTGGTGAGTTCGAGCTTCAGCTTCAGCCGCTCGGCGATGGCCTTGGCCAGGTCGGGGTCGACACCTGTGAGCCGGGTGGTCCCGGGCTCGTACATCTCCATCGGCGGATATCCCACCGCGGTGGCCACCCGCAGCACACCCTTCTGCCGGTACTGGGCAGGCAGCAGCTCGGCTGCGGTCCGGCCGGCGGTGGCCTGCGAGGCACTGCCGGCCGGGGTGTCGCCCTGGCCGGAGCGTCCACAGGCGGTGGCCGCGAGGGCCATCACGGCCAGGGCTGCCAGGCAGCGCAGGGAACGGGGACGATTCATCGGATTCTCCCTCACGGGGGTGGCGGTGCGCCGATGCTGGCAGTCGCTCCCGGGTGAATGGAAGATGATGAAGCTATTCATGCCTGACCATCGAAATCTGTACGGGTCCGGGTCCAGGTGAACGAGGACCGCTCAGAGGCCACGCGACAGCCTCTCAGGCGCATCGGTCGAGACCGGCGCCGAGCGGCGGCTGCGGGGCGTCGAGCAACGAGGTGTCCGTCCACCTCCTCACCGACACCCCGGTGCGCATGCTGTTGCTCCGGCTCTCATAGGACGGTGGGGCGGACGCGGGGCGGTCAGAGACTGATGACGCCGGTACGGGTGTCGGTCATGTCCATGAGCGTCCACTTGCCGCCGATGCGGCCCCAGCCGGTGGAGCGGTTGCCGGCGCCGCCGAAAGGCATGTTGATGTCCCACCAGTTGTTGCTCTCATTCACGACGACCTGGCCGACGGCCATTTCCTCGATGAAGCGGAAGGCGGAGGTCATGCTGCGGGTGAAGACGGCGCCCTGGAGGCCCAGCTTGTCGTCGTTGGCGATGCGCAGCAGGTCGTCCTCGTCCTGCCCGGTGATGATCGGGACGACCGGGCCGAAGGACTCCTCGCGGGACAGCAGGCTGTCCTCGGGCACCTCGTCCACCACGGTGAACTCGTAGTAGAGGTCCGTTGGGTGTCCTGAAGCGCGCTTGCCGCCGAGCAGGATGCGCGCGCCGCGCTCGCGGGCGTCGGCCATGTGACGGTCCATCTTGGCCGCGACGCCCTCGTTGTTGAGGGGGCCGAGAACCGTCTTGGGGTCGAACGGGTCGCCGAGGGTGATGCGCCGGGCCTCGTGCAGCACGGCCTCGACGAACTCGTCGTGGATGTCGGCGTGCACGATGACGCGTTCGGTGGCGCAGCAGACCTGCCCGGCACACGGGTAGGCGCCGTCGACGGCGGCCTTGGCGGCGGCCTCGACATCGGCGTCCGCGAGGACGACGAGCGGGCCGTTGCCCGAGCACTCCATGATGGAGCGCTTGAGGCCGGCGGCGGACTGGATCTTCGCCCCCGTCGCGGTGGAGCCGATGAAGCCGATCGCGTGGATGCCCTCGTGGCGTACCAGCGCATCGCCGGTGTCACCCTCGCCGGGCACGATGTTGACGAGGCCGTCGGGCAGTCCGGCGGCGACGAACGCGTCCATCGCCTTGAGAACGGTGAGCGGAGTATTGGCCGGCGGCTTGACGACATGGGCGTTGCCGGTGGCCAGTCCGGGGGCGACGAACTCCGCGAGCATCAGCAGCGGGAAGTTCCACGGCGTGATGATGCCCCAAGTCCCCACCGGGCGCTGGAAGGTGAACATCCGCTTGGTGTTGTCGGTGGAGGGCAGCGTCTCGCCGTGGAGTCGTACGGCGTCCTCGGCGTGCAGGTGGAAGAGCTTGGCCGCCTCCTCGATGTCGGCGACCGACTCGGCGAGCGGCTTGCCCTGCTCCAGGGACTGGAGGCGGGCGAGTTCGTCCACGCGCCTGCTGATTTCCGTACCGATGCGGTGACAGAGCTCGGCGCGGGTCCACACATTGGTCGCGGCCCAGGCCGGCTGGGCCTCGTTCGCGGCACGCACCGCCGCGTCGATGTCCGCGGCCGCGGGCAGCGGGAATATCCCCACGAGTTCGCCCGTCGCGGGGCTGATGACCTCGTGGGCGGTCCCGGAGGTGCCGTCGGTGCAGGCGCCGTCGATGAAGAGCTGGTACCGGTCGGCGGTCGGGGTGGTCATGCGTGGGCCTCTCTGTCCTGTCCTGACGGGGAAAGGGCGCGTCGGCTCGGGGCCGCGCCGACCCGGGTCCGGTGCGAAGCGATGGCTGGAGACTCGCTGTGCAACCAGGAACTGTCAAGACTGCATAATCAGCAAAATACGAAGTCGATCACTGCTTCTCGGCCACCGGCATGGCACGCACGTCCGTAACGGCCTCACTCATGATTGGCGCTGCGACGCCGCTGCCCATCGTGGGTGAGGCCGTAAGGTGGGTTCGACGCGCCGACGCGCTGTGTTGGCACACGGGCGGGCATGGGAATGAGATGCCAGGAGTATCCGAACCCGTGATCAAGCTTGTCCGGCGTACGACCGAGCCTGTCGGAGCACAGACCATGCGTTCCACGGCGGCTGCCGTCATCGCCTATGCCGTGGCAGTGTGGACCCTTCCGTATCCGGCGCCGCTCACAGCGCCGCTCACCGCACTGCTCGTCGTACAGGTCACTCTCTACGCGACCCTCACCACGGGGATCCGCCGCGTGAACTCGGTCGTCGTCGGGGTGCTCATCGCCACTGCGCTCAGCTCACTGGTGGGCCTCACCTGGTGGAGCCTCGGACTGGTGATCTTCACCTCGCTGATCATCGGACGCCTGGTGCGCGTCGGTGAGTTCGTACCCGAGGTGGCGATCAGCGCGATGCTCGTCCTGGGCGTCTCGCAGGTCGCCGCCACCGCCTGGGACCGCGTGCTGGAGACACTGATCGGCGCGGGCGTGGGGTTGCTGTTCAACCTGCTCCTGGCGCCTCCCGTGTGGGTGCAGCCGGCGGGCGCCTCCATCGACAGCCTGGCGCGTGAGATGGGAAAGATGTTCCGCGCGATGGGGGAGGACGTCGGCGGTCACATCTCCGTCCAGCAGGCGGCCGAACGGCTCCACGAAGCCCGTCGGCTGGACCATGACATCGTGGCGGTCGACGCCGCATTGCGGCAGGCGGAGGAGAGCCTCACGCTCAATCCGCGCGTCCGGCAGGGGCTGCTGTACAGGGTCGTGCTGCGCACCGGTCTGGACACCCTGGAGATCTGCGCCGTGGTACTGCGGGTGCTGTCGCGCACTCTGACCGACCTCGCCAAGGCCCGTACCGAGGAGCCGCTGTTCCCCGCCGACGTGGCCGAATCCCTGACAGAGCTGCTCGGACAGATGGCCGGTGCCATCGAGAGCTTCTCGGAGTTGATCACTGCTCCCGCCGCGGAGAACGCAGAGGAGGCGGAGGGCCGGCTCGCCCAGGCACTGGCCGTCAGCCACGCGACCAGGGACCGGGTGGCGAACCTGCTCCTCGAAGACGTTCAGGAACATCCCAGACAATGGCAGTTGCACGGAGCCCTTCTCGCCGAGGTCGACCGGATTCTCGACGAGCTCGACATCGACAAGCGCACGGAACGCCTGGGCAGGGAGCTCGACCGGCGCTCGGCGCAACTGCACGAACGCCACCCCTGGCTGCGCGCCGTATCGCGAAGGCTGCGAACCGACCGGGCCTGAAACGGGCCGGACCGGCTCCGGGACACTTCACCCGGTCCGTCACAGCTCCCCGTACGACCGATCCGCACAGCCCACTCGACGCGGACGGGCACATAATCCGCCGTCACTCCGTGCTGCGCAATGTTCACTCGGGCAGTCGGCCTTTTTCACTCCCCTGCGTCGCGTGTCGCGCCCTTCGGGCCGGTGCCTGGCAACGCTGAGCCCACCAACCGCTCCTCGACGAAGAGAGAAGAGCCATGACTGTCTCAACCTTTCTCGCCCCGCGGAAGCGGATACGCGGGCGGCGCGCGCAGACCGCCGCCGTGGCGCTCACCGCGGCCGCGGCCGCCGTTGCCGTCGCCGCCGGACCCGCCGCAGCCAATGGCGATGCCGATTCGTCCGGGGCCAAGCCCACGGTGGTGGTGGTGCACGGCGCGTTCGCCGATGCCTCGGGCTGGAACGGTGTGGTGCAACGCCTGCAGCGTGACGGGTACAAGGTCATGGCCCCGGCCAATCCGCTGCGCGGGCTCGCCGTTGACTCCGCGTACATAGCCAGCGTGCTGAAGAGCATCAGGGGCCCGATCGTGCTGGCCGGGCATTCCTACGGCGGTGCGGTGATCAGCAACGCCGCCGCTGGGAACCCGCAGGTGAAGTCGCTGGTCTTCGTGTCCGCGCTCATGCCGGACAAGTGGGAGAAGCTGGCGGATCTGTCGGCGAAGTTCGCGGGAAGCGAGCTGAATGCGGCTCTGAAGCCGGTGCCGTTCCCGGAGGCCGACGGAGGGGAGGGGGCCGATCTGTACATCCAGCCCGCCAAGTTCCACGACGTCTTCGCGGCGGACGTCCCGTCAGGCACCACGGCCGTGATGGCCGCCACCCAGCGCCCCATCAACGGAGCCGCCTTCATGGACAGGTCGGCTGCGGCGGCCTGGAAGACCATTCCGTCCTGGGCGCTGGTCGCCACCCGGGACAAGGCGATCGCCCCGGATCTCGAACGCTTCGAGGCCAAGCGCGCCGATGCGCACACCGTCGAGGTCGACTCCTCCCATGTCGCGATGATGTCGCACCCCGATGTCGTCGCCGATCTCATCCGGCAGGCCGCCGGAGCCGGAACACCCAAGGAGCCGTCCCTGGCCACAAAGGCTGCCGACGCCCTGGCCGCGACGGGTGCCGGCGCCCTGGTCCTGGCCTGCCTCGGTGCACTCGCGAGCGTGACCGTGCTGGCAGGCGCGGCCCTCGTCACGGCGGCCCGCAGGCGCCGCGCGGCCGGCGGTGGACGCCACGTGGCCCGCTGACAGGAATGAGCCGAAGGACGGCGCCGTCATCGGCGCGCCGACCGTTCCGGCCCCGGTCCTTCCGGCCGCGTGGTGTGGATCACGGACAGAGTGTGGACAGCACGTATATCGTCCACCGGGGCACGCCATGGCCCCTGTGACGTGGCAATGACGGGGGCGGACAGTGCGGCAGAAAGCCTACGCGCAGGTGATGCGTGTCATCGCCTGCGCGCTGATGGTGTGGCAGGTCTGGATGATGTGGCACATCGCCAGTTACGACGCGTCCACCGTGCAATGGAGCTGCGACGGGACCGGCGGCTGCGCCAGCGACCAGTTCGCGGCTGTGGCCCCGTTCGTCGGGGTGCTCTGCGCGATCCTGCTCGGTCTGCTCTCCGCCCGGTTCCTGCACCGCGCGGTGCCGGGCGCGATGGTCACGCTCTGCGCGGTCGCCTGCGCCGCCGGCTGGTACGACGCGGTGGCGGACGGCCGGATCGAGTACGGCACCGTCACCGACTTCCACCTCTTCTTCCCCGTCGGCCGGTTCTCCGTCTCCGACTGGCTCACCTTCCTGTGGTCCACCGCGGGCGTGGGCTGCCTCGCCGCCTGGTGGGGCGCGGCGGTGAGTCTGCGCCGCACCGCGGCGCTGCGCAGAATCTCCCGCCGCTACACCACGGCCGACGCGGTGCTGGAGGGCTGGCGGTCGGTGGGCCGCAACTACGGCGAGGTCACCGTGGTCTTCGATGACACGGCCGGGGTGCGCCACGAGGTCCCGGCCATCGTGGAACGCGTCGTCCTCCGACGCGACGTCCTCGCCGTGTACGACGCCGACCGCCCCGACGATCCCGCCCGAACCAGGGTCGCCATACCCCGCCGAAAGCTGCTGCGCCTCTCATGAATCCGACAATTTCCTTCCTGCGCAGGATCTTCACCACGCTCAGCCTGCTGGCCGCGGCGGGCACAGGCCTGGCCTTCGCCGCGCTGATCCAGGGCGCCGTGAACGGCCCCCGCTGGCTGCTGCTGGCCGGTCTCCCCGCGTCGGCGCTGGCGTTGACGGCGCTCGGTAAGGCGGCCGAGCCGTCGGAGTCGGGCACCGTGGTCCGCGGGCTGCGCTCCGGCGGACCGCGCGCCTTCGCGCCCGCCGTGGTCCACGGGGTCAAGGCCGTGAACAAGTCGAACGGCCGGCCTGCCACCGACGGGCAGGCGGCGGACTCCGTGTTCGCCTTCGACCTGACCGTAGTGCCCGAGGGGCTCCCCGCCTACCGGATCGAGATCCGTCACCCCCTCGACGTACAGGGACTGCTGCACCGGTCCAGGGCGGTCGTCGAGTACGACCCAGATCAGCCCTGGCGGGTCGTCATCCCCAACAACCCGCCCCGCGAATGGCTGGCCCGCGCGAACAGCCTCACACCGCCGGCCGCGGTGAAGAACCGCGTCGGTGGCTTCCCGGCCGGCTTCTGGACGCTGGTGATGGGCGTGGTGTTCGCGGGCGTACTGCTGGTGCTGGTGCGGCTTCTCGGCTGAGAGGCCACCCGCCAGCCTCTTAGGCGCGTCCGGTTCAGGCGCCGCGCGGATACTGCTTGAGCACCTTGCCATTGATGTCGGCCCGCAGATAGGCGCCGCCGTACTCGTCCAGGACATAGACGCTCATGGTCGGCTGGTAGCCGTCGAACGGGGAGGCCGGATCGATGTCCACGTAGTGGCCGGTGGGCTTGGTGACGCCAAGCTCCTTGTCCGCCCGGCGCATCAGAGCAGGGAGGGCGTCCCAGTCGAACTCTTCGAGATCCACCGTCTTGGCGTCCGGCATGAGGGTGCCGCCGGCACGTTCGCGGGTGGCCTTGCCGTCCCGGTACGCGTAGACGTCGTACAGGCCCTTGCTGTTCGTGACCGGGGCCTCGACGCGCGCATGCTCCTCGTACAGCGAGAACGACGTGACGTGGGTGCCGCCCATCACCGGTTTGAGCGCGGCGATGACGGAGCGTGCCCCGGCCGGTGTCAGCAGATCCTTGGGCTTCGCCTCATTCGCCTTCCGGGCCTTCTCGGACTCGGTGGCCGACGGGTTGCTGGAGGAGTGCTCCGAATCGGACCGCTTTCTGCCGGAAGCCTCTGTGTCCGGGGCGGGCAGCAGCGACCACACGAGTACGCCGGTCAGGGCGGTCCCCGCGAGAGCCGTCGAGATCGTGACGGCGCGGCTGCGCCGCACCCGGCGGCGGGCCTCGTGAGCGCCCAGCGTCAGCGGCTGCGGACGGTCAGGTGTGGCGACGGGGCGACGGACGGGGGCGGTGGGCAGGACCGTGGTCGGGCCGACCGGCTCGCGGCCGGGCGCTACCTCGTCCCGCCGCGCGGCCGGCTCGGGGCGCTGCGGCACCGCATCCTGCGGAGCCCCGGGGGGCTGCGGCGCCTCGACCGGCTCACTCACCGACGCCAGCATCCGGTCCAGTTCCTCGGCCCTGGGCCTCGCGGCTGTGTCCCGGGTCAGCAGCGCGTTCAGTACGGGAGCCAGTGGACCGGCCTGCCGGGGCGGCGGGATCTCCTCGTCGAGCACGGCCGCCAGCGTCGCCAGCGTGGTGGCCTTGCGCAGCGGATGCCGGCCCTCCACAGCGACGTACAGCATCATGCCGAGCGACCACAGGTCCGACGACGGATCGCCTTCCTCGCCGCGAATCCGCTCGGGCGCCATGTAGTCGGGGGAGCCGATGATGGAACCGGTCGCCGTCAGGCTGGTGGACTCACGGATCGCGGCGATGCCGAAGTCCGTGAGCACCGGGCTGCCATCGGCCCGCAGCAGTACGTTGGCGGGCTTGACGTCGCGGTGGTGGATACCGGCGGCATGGGCGGCGCCCAGCGCGGACAGCACACCACGGCCGAGCTCGGCGGCCTCGACGGGGGTGAGGGTCCCCTCGGCGAGACGATCCGCGAGCGAGGCGCCGGGCACCAGCTCCATCACGATCCACGGGTACGCGTGCTCGCCGCCGTCCACGATGTGGTGAACCGTGACGACACCCGGGTGGTCGAGCCGGGCCAGCGCACGGGCCTCGCGCAGCACCCGCGCCCGCAGCAGCCGGGCCGCCTCCGGATCGTTCTCGGCCAGCGCGGGGTCCGGGGGCCGTACTTCCTTGAGCGCCACATCGCGGTGCAGAGCCAGGTCATGGGCCCTCCACACCATGCCCATGCCGCCACTGCCGAGCCTGCTGCGCAGCTCGAAACGCTCGTCGATCACACGGCGTACAGGTCCCCCAGCGTTCATGGAAAAGAGGGTACGGGGCGGGCTCGCAGCGGTGCGAACCCACCCCGTTCGCGGCGCCAAGGCCCGGCCCCCGTGGGCCTCGTGGAGCCGGAGCATCACATCCCCGCTGCCGTCCTCGTGTCGGAGTGTCGGGGACCGGGCGGCCGACGGCTCGCCACGCACTCAGGTACGAGCCGCAAGCCGTTGGCCGCTTGTATGAGTCGGGTACTACTTCGGCGGGCGGATGTTCTCGCCGCCGATGTTGCCCAGCTGGTCACTTTGCTCCTGCAGCTGTCGGGCCTTCTCCTGGAGCCGCTGGCGCTGCTCAGGGTCGGTGGTGCGCTCAGCGGCCTCGGTCATCTGCCGGGCCTTTTCGCGCAGTTGCTGCGCACGGTCACCGGATTCACGTCCAACGCTCATCATCGCTCCTTGTGCGGTTGGGAAGAGCGGGCTCCATCAGAGAACCAGCGTCGCCGGTTCACCGCACCTCGAATCGTCACTCAGCGTTACGTCATGCCATGGGGGCCTTGCGGCGCTGGCATTATCAACGGCATGAACGAAAGCATCATCGCCGCGTGTGACGGGGCATCGAAGGGCAATCCGGGGCCTGCGGCCTGGGCATGGGTCGTGGCCGATGCGCAGGGGCGACCGGAGCGCTGGGAAGCGGCACCGCTGGGGACCGCCACCAACAATGTCGCTGAACTCACGGCGCTGCAGGAGCTGTTGGAGTCCACGGATCCGTCCGTGGCGATCGAAGTACGGATGGATTCGCAGTACGCGATGAACGCGGTGACCAAGTGGCTGCCAGGATGGAAGCGCAACGGCTGGAAGACCTCTGCCGGAAAGCCGGTGGCCAACCGTGACCTGGTGACCCGCATCGACGAGCTGCTGACCGGCCGGACCGTGGACTTCGTCTATGTGCCCGCGCACCAGGTGGACGGAGATCCGCTCAACGCCCTCGCCGATCAGGCGGCCAGCGAGGCCGCGGTGGCGCAGCGGCCGGCCGGCACCGCGCACGGCTCGCAGCTGCCGACGCCCGCTCCGGCCCGGGCGACCGAGGGGCGGAGCAAGGCGGCTTGGGCGAAGAAGGCAGGGGGAGTGGCACGTTCCGCACGCTCCGGTGGAACCATCCGGGCCAAGTTCGCGGGCCGCTGCCACTGCGGAAGGCCTTACGCGGCACAGGAGATGATCGCCAAGAACCCGAACGGCTGGGGCCACCCGGAGTGCCGCACCACGCCCGCCTGAGAGGCTGTCGGGTGGCCTCCGATCGGGGAGCGCGCGTGCCAGGGCGTGGCCGCCGGATCAGAGGTCACCCGACAGCCCTGAAACACCGCCCCGTCGGGCCTGCGCACGGTGCGGGCCCGACGGGGCATGGATCGTCGGCCGGAGCGGGCGAGTGGCCACGCGAAATGGAGCCTGCGTGCCATGATGCGGCTTGGCCGGTGGCATCCGCAGTGCTCTGCCGATGCCACCGGCAACGGCGACACACTGGGGGGCGTATGGGAAGCACAGCCACGGTTCTGCGCGAGTTGCGCGGTGCGCAGAAGACGGCCAAGGGGGTGTCGCTGTATTCGCGGTATGTGAACCGCCCGGCCGGGCGGGTGTTCGCGGCGGGCGCATACCGCATCGGACTGACACCCAATCAAGTAACGGTGATCAGCGCCGCACTCACCTTCGCAGCCATCGCTTCGGTGGCACTCGTCCGGCCGTCCTGGGGGCTCGCGGTCGCGGTGTATGCGGGGCTCGCCATCGGCTTCGCCTTCGATTCGGCCGACGGGCAGCTGGCCAGGCTGACCGGCCGGGGAGGTCCGGATGGCGAGTGGCTGGACCATGTCGTGGACTGCGCCAAGATGATCCTCGTACACACCGCCGTGCTGATCTCGTTCCAGCGGTTCTTCGACCTGCCGGCCGAGGGCTGGCTGCTCCTGCCGCTGGGCTTTCTGTTCACCGCCGTGCTGACTTTCTGCGCCGGGCTGCTGCGCGAACAACTGGGCAAGGTGGCCGCCCGGCCCGCGGCGGGCAGCGGTGCCGCGGTTCCGGTGTCCCGGGTGCGGGCCGTGGCACTGCTGCCCGCCGACTACGGGGTGTTCTGCCTGGTGTTCCTGCTGCTCGGCGACCGGACCGCGTTCCGCATCGGCTATGCGATGCTCGCCGTCGTGCACGCACTGTTCCTGGTGGCGTTCCTCGTCAAGTGGTTCAAGGAGCTGAAAGCGCTCCGGACTGCGGACTGACGAGCGTGTCCAGCGCCCGGCGCAGCTGGGTGCTGGACGTGTGCACGGTGTACGGGAAGTAGACCACCTCGACGCCGACCTCGGCGAAGTCGCGCTCCAGTCGCTTGCCCCGCTCCGTGTCCTGCCAGTCGTCCCCCTTGAAAATGACGTCGAACCTGACTTGCTGCCAGGTCTTGACCTTGTCGGGCACAGTCTCGACGAACGCCGCGTCCACAAAGCGGACGCTGCGTACGATCTCCAGCCGTTCCGACAGCGGAATCACCGGCTTGTGCCCCTTGGCGAGCGCGGCCATCTCGTCCGAGACGACGCCCGCGACAAGATAGTCGCATTGGCTGCGGGCATGCCGCAGGATGTTGAGGTGCCCTATGTGGAACAGGTCGTAGACCCCCGGCGCGTAGCCGACCCTGTGCGCCATCCGTTCTCTCCCCCCACGGTGAACGTGATGTCCGTGTCCAGCAGCAGTTGTCCGGACATGGCATCCGGTGCTGCGGGATATCGGTATCGGTGTTGATGGTGCAACGACCTTACTGTGAGGACCACTTGCGCATCTCGTGAACGGATAAGCTCGCTTTTGGGGCTGTTCCTTGGGGGGAACACAGAATGTTCCGGGGGGAAGGCGAACGTCCATGTCTGATGCCGATCGTCACAAGCCGTTCGAAGGTCGCACTCTGCTGGTCGTCTCGACCAACTACGCACCGGAGCTCACGGGCATCGGCCCGTACGCAGCGCAGCTCGCCGAGCACTGGGCCGTGTCGGGGGCCGAGACCCATGTACTGACCGGCATGCCGCACTACCCGTCCTGGCGCACCGAAGCGGAGTACCGGGGCGTCTGGCGGGTCACCGAGAAGCGGGTTGGGGTCACCGTCCACCGGAGAAGACACTATGTGCCGTCCCGTCAGACTGCTCTGCGCAGAGCGGCGTTCGAGGCAACCGTGCTCGGGCACGGCCTGCTGTCGCCGCCCGATTCGTGTCAGCCCGATGCGGTGATCTCCCAACTGCCCAGCCTCGCGGGCGGTGTCGTCGGAGCCCGGCTGGCCGACCGTCACCGAGTCCCGCACATACCGGTCGTGCAGGATCTGATGGGTGCCGCCGCCGCGCAGAGCGGTATCCGGGGCGGCGGCCGAGCGGCAGCCGTCGCCTCAGCGGCCGAACGTTACGCGCTGCGCGGCGCAGCCCTCGTCGGAGTCATCCATGAGAGCTTCGTCCCGCGCGTCACGGCGTACGGCGTGGACCCGGGGCGCATCCGTGTCGTCCCCAACTGGTCGCATGTGCAGTCACCTTCGGCCGACCGAGCCGGGACCCGGGCGAGACTCGGATGGAGCGAGGGCACTCCCGTGGTCCTGCACTCCGGGAACATGGGACTCAAGCAGGGCCTGGAGGTCCTGGTCGACGCGGCCCGGCTGGCGCCGGAGATACGCGTCGTGCTGATGGGGGACGGGAATCAGCGAGAGGCGCTGCTGGGGCGTGCGAGGGGCCTGCGCAATCTCGACTTCCTGCCGCCGGCCGGCGCGGATGAGTTCACGGACATTCTCGCCGCCGCCGATGTGCTCGCGGTGACCCAGCGGGCATCCGTGCTCGACATGAGCGTCCCGTCCAAGCTCACCTCGTACTTCGTCTCGGGCCGCCCCGTAGTCGCCTCGGTCGCCGACGGGGGAGGCACCGCCCAGGAGGTCCACCGGTCCGGTGCCGGCATCCTCGTCGCACCGGAGGATCCCGCCGCGCTGCTGTCAGCCGTACGCAAGCTCGTCGAAGCGCCGGCCGAGGCGGACCGGCTCGGCGCCAACGGACCGCAGTACGTCGCACGTCACCTGAGCCGAGAGGCGGGCCTGGCCCGCTTCGACGCACTGCTCACCGAGGTCCTTGCGGACGCACAAGGGAGGCCACGCCGATGACCCAGCCGATCCGCGCGCTGGAGGACCAGGACGAACCCGCGCTGCTGAGGGACCAGTTCCGTCAGCTCCTGCGCTACCGAGCACTGCTCGCCACCGGAGTGGTCCTCGGACTGCTCGGCGGCGGCTGGCTCGCCCTGAGCGGTGAGGAGAGCTACACATCGACGGGCGAGGTCGTCGTGCGCTCCGCCACCTCGGACCCCTTCGCCGCGAGCGCCTCCGCCGACAAGGGCATCAACATCGGCTCCGAGCGACAGAACGCCGTCAGCGACACCGTGGGCACCCTGGCCGCCGGCTCCCTGGCCAGGCACGGCGACCGGGTGGAGGTCGGGACACTGCTGTCCGGTCTCCAGGTCACGAACCCGCCGAACACCCTCGTGCTCCGCCTTTCCTACACCGGCCGCACCCCCGCCCTGGCGAAGGCGCGGGCCGAGGCGCTCGCCGAAGCCTATCTGGAGATCCGCAGGCAGCGCACCGAGAACAGCATCGCCAACATGGTCGACGGCTACCGCGCTCAGCTGGAGCCCCTCACCGAACAGCGCGATCAGCTGGCGGAGCAGGCCGGGGCGGGTAACGACGTGACCAGCGCACGGGCCAACCTCGTGGTCTCGATCTCCGAACTGAGCAGAAAAATCTCGGAGTTGCGCGCCCTGGACACCACTCCCGGCTATCTGACGAAGAAACCCGTCGCGCCCACGGAGCCCACCGGTGCGGGGCTGCCCCTGCTGCTGGGACTCGGCGGTGTCGTCGGGCTCGCGCTCGGACTGCTCCTGTCCTGGGTGCGCCTGGTCTTCGACCCGGCCGTGCGCTCCACCCGGGAGCTGGTCCGTTCACTCGGCGCCCCGCTGCTCGGCATTCTGCCCAGGGAACGGGCATCCGCGGGTGCGCTGCTCGCCATCGGGCGGAACGGGAGCCGACTCGCCGAGGAGTACCGGGCGGTCGCCTTCCGGCTCGCCTACGACCCGTCGTTCGCGCAGCGCCGCAGACTCCTGGTCACGGCGCCGCGCGGGGACAGCGCCGCGGCGGCCGCCGCGGCGGTCAACCTGGCCGCAGCCTTCGCCGAGATGGGACGTGACGTACTTCTGGTCGAGGCCGATCTGCGTACCCCCTCACTGGCCAGGGACCTCGGCCCGGCCGTGCAGGGCGCCGGGCCGCGCTGGGCGTGGCAGGGCGAACGGGCCTGGCCGTCGGACAGCTGGATGAATGTGGACGTACCCGGGTCGGGCGCCTTCACCCTGATAGCGGGCCGGCGCACGGACAACGTCCCGCGTGCGCTGACCTCCGCGCCCGTCGGACGGATCGTCGCCGAGGGCGACCGGCTGGGCGTTGTCGTCATCGTGCTGGCCCCGCCCGTGCTCTCGTACGCCGACGCCGTCGCACTGATCGACCGGGTGGAGAGTGTCGTGGTGGTGTGCGACCCGCGCGAGGTGCACCGCAGCGACCTGGAGCGGATCAGCGAGATCATCGGGGCGGCCGGAGGCTCTGTGCTCGGCGCCCTGCTGCACCCCGGCCGGAGCCATTACGAGCGCCGGGCCCGCAAGAAGGCCGACAGGCGCCGCACAAGCGGTGGCCGGTCCCGCTCCGCATCGGGCCGGGACGACGGCGACGGCCGCGACGGCCGGGAGCACACCGGTGACCCGGCCGAGACGCTCGGCCTGCGCCCCTTCGACTCCACCGCGGGACACAGATGAAGGCACGGACCACGATCGTCTGCTCGGTCGCGGACCAGGGCGTCGCGGCACTCACCAACATCCTGGTGCTGGTGGCCGCCGCCCGGCTCTCCACGGTGGCGGACTTCGCCCGCTTCTCGGCGGTCTACCTCGTCTTCACTGTGCTGCTGGGGGTATCCGGCGCCTACGCCGGGCAGCCGCTCGTGCTGCGGCGCGGCGAGAGCGACGAGGTACACGGCGCGTGCCGGTCGGCGGTCACCTTCACCCTGCTCGCAGCGGCCGCGCTCGGCGCCCTGCTCGCCACCGTCTGCCTGACGCTGCCGGGAGCCACCGCACGTGCCCTGATGATGCTGGGACTCGTCCTGCCGGTGGTCCTGGGGCAGGACACCATGCGTTACGCCTTCTCCACCCTGCAACTGCCGCACCTGGCACTGGCGAGCGACACGCTCAGACTGCTCTGCGTGCTGGGCGCGCTGGCCGTGCAGCCTTACGGTGCCCCGGCGGCCCGGCTCGTCACCGTCTGGGGGCTGTCCGCGCTTCCCGCCCTGCTGCTGTCGGCCGCCCTGCTGCACCACAGAGTGGCCGGCACGCCGCTGCGGCTCGAGGTCCTGCTGCAAAGAGGCCATCTGGGGCGGCGCTTCGTGGTGGAGTTCGGGGTGGGTAATGCCACCAGCCAGCTCTCCGTGCTGGGACTCGGCATGGTCGGAAACCCGCTCGTGGTGGGCGCCCTGCGCGGCGCCACCACCCTCTTCGGGCCGCTGAACGTGCTGTTCACCTCGGCCACCGGCTTCGGACCCCCACTTCTCGGACGGCTCGCCTGCGAACGGCGCAGGGTACGTGCCACGGCGACGCTCGCAGCAGTCCTGGCCGCCACAGCCGCCGCCTGGGCCACCGCACTCGCCCTGCTGCCCGACGGAATCGGCCGCCATCTGCTCGGCGACACCTGGTCCACAGCCGCTGCCCTGCTCCCGGCGACGGGCAGCCAGTACGCGGCGATGGCCGTCGGCACCTGCGGGCTGCTCGCGCTCCGGATGCTCGACCCCCGTACCACCCTCTCCATCCAGGTGGTCTTCTCGCTCGCCACCGTCGCCTTCCTCACCGGCGGCTATGTGCTCGGCGGGGTGCCGGGCGCGGCCTGGGGCCTGTGCCTGGGGTCCGTCTGCAAGGCAGCGGCCACGTGGATCCGGGTGGCCCGGCTCAGACGCCGTGCCGCGGTGGACCAGGCGCACATCAGCGCGAGCGCTGTCCGCTCCGGCTCCTGAAGCTTGTGATCAGCAGCAGACAGAGCGTCGCGATCGCCAGTTTTCCGACGGACTGCAGCAGTGGTCCGCGCAACACAATGAAGGTGTACCCGGCGATCAGTGGCGCGGCAATGGCCAGAACACTGCCGGGGCCCGGGCCGTTCCGGGACACCGCCCACGCGTAGCGGCGGTCGGTGCGTGCAGCGACATACCCGATCAGTGCGAGACCGCCGACCATGCCCGGCATACCGAAGTCGACCCAGAGTTCGGTCCACAGCGGCGCCGACAGGTTGGTCATCTTCATCCCCATCCACTGGCCGACGCGCACCCCAGTGTCCTCCGGCTTGCCGCTCCACACCGACCGGGGTACGAAGAAAAGGGCGGAGCCCGCGAGTTGACGCCCATAGGTGTGGCCGCGGGTGTCGACCCAGGTAATGGTGTTGGCGAACATCACCGTCTGGTCGTAGTCCTTGGTGGCCAGCGGCTCGAAGACCGACGACGAATCCACCGGCCGGTACCCGGCGCTGTCGTAGCGGAACCGGTCCGCGTACGGGAACAGCACCAGCGCCCCGACCACCCCCATGGCCAGCACCGACCGGTACATCGCCGCGCTGCTCGGGAACGCGGTGAACAGGAGCGAGACCAGTACGGTCAGGAACCAGTAACGAGCATTGGATATCGGGTTGTTGACGACGACGTTGAGGATCAGCAGCGCACACCAGACCAGAGTGGTCGAGGGTGAACGCCGGGCCCTGCGCGAGGTCACCAGCCGACGGGTGTAGAAGAGCAGCCCCAGCAGCGCGGGTACCGTACCGAAGCCCTTGAGGAAGGCCGATCCCACGTTGGACTGGCTCGACGCCACCCCGCTGACCGCGACCGAGGCGCTGATCTCCTGGCGGCTGGTGAAGAAGATCGCGGGCCCGCCGAGCTTCAGGATGTAGTAGCCGCTCGCCGCGAAGGCCAGCGCCACCAGCAGTCTGAGACGCACCCGGTGCGCGGTGGCCGGACCGCTGCCGGAGCGTGCGGTGGGGCGGCGGCGCAGCGGACGCCGGGACGCCAGCAGTGCCCCGAGGTCGAACGCGGCGCATCCCACCAGGATCAGCGCGATGGCCGTCATCAGATCCGACCGCGGCCCGACCATCGGGGTGGGGGTCTGCCCGATGACCGTCTGCGCAAACGGCGCCACCCCCATTGCGATGTACACGAACATCCAGAACACGCCCTGCAGCAGACGCCGCCGGGTGGACAGAATCATCGTGGCGAGCCGGGCCCCGGCATAGCAGGTCAGCACGAGCTGCAGCCAGTACGCGGTGTCCCGGACGCCCGTGCCAGGCTGCGCGGCGATCACCGCGGGCAGAAAGCAGACCAGGCCGAGGATGAGAGGCACGGACAGGGCCCGCGACAGCATCGCCCACGACATGGCCTTCGCTGGCGGCAGAACCGGCTCTTGCGGGCCGTGCTCCGGTACGGGTGCGAGCGGCGCCGACTCGTGCACGGACGTCATCTGCTCCCCGTTCCGTGGACCTGTGAACACTCTAACGAATCAACCCACTTGGGGGGTTTGGATGACTAGTCTGTAAGACCGGCCAAGGTTGAGGGGGAACCTGGTGAAGATCCTGCACGTCGTCACATTGCACACCCCGGACCATGCGTTCGGCGGCCCGACAAGGGTGGCGCTCAACCTGTCGAAGGTCCAGCGGGCCGGGGGCGACGACGCCCGGATCATGGCACTGGGCGACGGCTTCGAAGGCCGACTGCCGCGCGAGGTCGAGGAAGTGCCGGTGCATCTCTTCCAGGCCCGCCATCTGCTCCCCATGTTCGAAGTCAGCGGAATCACCTCCGGTGCGCTCCTGCTCGCCGCCCGTCGCATGATGCGTGGCGCCGATCTCGTCCATGTCCATCTGATGCGCGACCTGGTGACGCTGCCCGCCGCGCTGCTCGCGCTGGCCACCCGTACACCCATGGTCGTCCAGACCCACGGCATGGTGGACCCGACCGAGAAGCGGGTCGCCCAGCTGACCGATCTGCTGGGGGTGCGCAAGGTGCTGCGCGACGCCGACGCCGTGCTGCACCTGACCGAAATGGAACGCCGCGATGTGAACGCCGTTGCCGCACCGGTGCCGTTGACCCGCACCGTACGGTTGGTCAACGGCGTACAACCGCAGAAACGCAAGCCCGCCCGCGAGCCGGGGCGGCCGCCGACGGTCCTCTTCCTGGCCCGGATTCAGGAGCGCAAGCGCCCGGAGGACTTCGTCGCTGCAATGCCCACGGTCCTGGCTGAGCATCCGGACGCTCGGTTCGTGTTGGCCGGTCCCGACACCGGAGCGCTGCCCACAACGCTCGAACTCGCCCGCAGGCTTGGGGTGATGGGCTCCCTCGACCATGTGGGTCCGCTGGGCCACGAAGAGGTCCTGGCGGCGGGGCGGCAGGCCGATGTGTACGTACTGCCGTCGATCGAGGAGCCCCTGGGCGTATCCGTCCTCGAAGCGATGTCGGTCGGCACTCCCGTGGTCATCACCCGCACTTGTGGCCTCGGCCCCGATGTCGCGCGGGCCGGTGCGGGCCGGGTGATCGACAGCCGGGTCGGCGAGGACGACAAGAATGCGCTCAAGGTCGCCGGGGCGATTCTGGAACTTCTCGAACCCGAGACCAACGCCCGGTCCGGGAAGGCTGCTTGGGACCTGGTCAATGAGCACTTCACCATCGAGGTCGTGACCCGGACCCTCCGGCGGACCTACGAGGACGTGGTCCGCCGGAAGAGCCGCTGAGACCGACCGGTAAATGGCAGGCGGTGTTGCCCATTTGCTGGCCGTTCCAATTCAAACAGCCTTCCGCTCACGCGACTTGAGCGCGATCTGCCAGCGGTAGAAACTCATCGCCAGCGCGAAGTCGAAACCGGCCCGCCCATCGAGGAAGCCCCGTCGGTACACATACATGTACGCGAACGACACCAGGGGCTTGAAGGGCGCCTTGTGGAACAGCTGCCCCTGGCGCGACTTCACTCTCCGCACCTGCTCCTTGACCTCGGGGTGGTGCTCCAGCCACGCCTCCCAGTCCGAGTACCTGTTGTGCCGCTCGAACCAGGCGGTGACCGGGTCGTGGTCCTGGTGCTCGATCGGGTTGCGGAGCGAGCCGGCCGACTCGGCGACCGGCTGGTAGTGGCCCTCGACCTCGCCGATGCCCGGCGCTTCGAGGTCACCGACTTCCGGGTAGCGGCAGCGGGTACGGTCGGTGAGTGACCGCTTGCGGATGGTGTAGCCGTGCCGCAGTCGCTTCCCGGAGAACCAGTAGCCCAGCGGAATGTCGTAGGCCGCGTACTTCGGCGCGCTGGGATCGGCGAAGATCTGCCGCAGTTCGGCCAGCAGTCCGGGGCTGAGCCGCTCGTCCCCGTCGAGCAGAAGAATCCAGTCCAGGTCTGTGCGGACATGGTCCAGGCACCACTGCTTCTTCCGCGGATGGCCACCGTCCCAGGTGTACGTGATCACCTCGGCCCCGCATTCCTCGGCGATCTTCGCCGTGTCGTCCGTGCTGTGCGAGTCGACGACGACGACCGCCTCGAAGTGGCCGAATACCGATTTCACCGCCTCGGCGATGTTCAGCCCCTCGTTCTTCGTGGGGATTGCCACGACTATCGGCAGCTTGCTCATCCATGGTCTCCTTCGGGCAGCCAGGCGTAGCAGCCTGTGGAGGTGAAGGCGCGGGCCGCTTTCGGGACGGTGATCTTGGCCCGCTTCCCGGACGTGGAGGAGCCCGACACCAGGTTCTTGCCGTTCGCCCCGGTGATCTGCCAGGTGCAGTTCTCGGTGGGAGTGACGTCGTGGTAGCGGCCCGGCCGGATCTGCTCGTCCTTGTACGTGCCGTCCGCGTACCCCCGTGACGCATCCCGCACCAGCTCCTTGTGCTGGGTGCAGAGGTGCTCGGCGGCAGGTTCCGCATCGGCGATTTCGCCCGTCACGATCGCGCCGATCGCCGTGTCCCGGTCGACCTTGACGAGGTACGTCAGCTTGTCGCAGGTCTCCTGACCGGTCTGGAGCACGGCCGCCGGGTCCATGCCCCTGGGCACACGGTCGACCAGAAACTCCTTCTCCTTCTTGTTGAAGGAACCGGTGGCCGGGGTGAGTTCATCGGTGGGCAGTATCGCTGGTTCGCTCGTCCGCGGAGCCGAAGGGCCACTGGACGCGGTGGCGCCGGGACCTGCCGAGGGGGCCGTGACAGGGGCCCGGGTGGCGGATGGCCCGTCGCCGCTCGCCGCCCTGTGCCCGTCGGAGGACGAGCCGCAGGCGACCAGCGTTGCCGTCAGCACGATGACGGCGGCACCGGCCGAGAACGAATACCTCATCCACCCGTCCTCAGAGCGTAGTGGGCGCTGACTTGCGCGCTGCTCAGCGCGGTCGGGTAGACGGCGGTCTCGTCGATCTGCCCGGCGAAGAAGCTGCTCGTCGGCCGGCTCGGCCAGTTGTTCAGATTGTCGCCGCCCACTCGCCAGTAGCCGCTGTAACTCTCGTTGCCGGTGTACAGAACGCTCGAGGCGCGGAGTTGCCCATCGACGTACAGCGCCATGCCGCCGGTGCCCTGCGTGGCGATCACATGGTGCCAGGCCCCGTTGTTGTAGGCGGCAGGTGTGGTGATGGTCCTGGTGCCGCCGCTGTAGACGCCGAAGACCAGTTTCCCGTCATCGCGCATGTACACATGCTTGTCGAACTGAGTGCTGTTCTGCATGGTCACATTGCCGAAGCCGATGATCTTCCCTCCCCTGGTGGTCGTCGTCTTGATCCAGGTCTCCACCGAGAACCTGGTGGGCTGCGCATGACGCTTGTTGCTGTACGCGTACTGGTTCGACCCGTTGAAGCCGATCGCGGTCGAGTCACCCGCCACGGCCGCCGGAGTCTGGCGGTAGGCAGGGGAGTTGCGCAGGAATCCGTTGTCCAGCCCGCTGCCGGTGTCCCCGGCGAATGTGGAGGTGCCTTCGTCGTACCGCCAGTACAGCGAAGCGCCGTCCGCCAGCACCCTGGCGGGGTACTTCGCGGGCGTTGACGCCACGGTGGCGGACAGGGCGGGCGACTTGGCACTGGTGTTGGTGCCGTCGCTCGCACTGATCCGGTACGAGTGGGTCTCACCCGCGGCAACGTCGGTATCCGTCCACCTCAGCTGAGGCCGGTCCCAGAACAGCGAGTACCCCGTCGTGGTGTGTACCGGGGTGCTCGCACCGTCCTTGTAGATCCGGTAGGTGAGTTCACCGTCGTCGGCGTCGAAGCTCGTCTGCCAGTTGACCTCCACCCTGCCCGCGGCAACGGTGGACAGGCTGACGTTCGGCACCCATGGTGCCCCGGTGTCGGGGCCGTCGGCGAATCGGGTGAGGCCCTGCTGTGCGGAGCCGTTGACGGTGGTGAACTCCCCGCCCACCCAGAGATAGTGACGGCCGCCCTTGTCGGTCTGCGCCATCACCCGCGGTCCGACCGGTTCCCCGATGCCGTCATTGGTGTCCGGGAACCAGGGAAGCAGCTTCGGGTCGTCGACGGACTGGGCCAGCAGATGCTTGCGTGGCTGGTCGGGGAACTCGCCCATGCTGGCGCAGTCGTGTGCGTGACTTCCGCTGTACAGAACGCCGTTGTGCACGAGGACGGCCTGGGTCGCGCCCAGGCAGGTGTCCCGCCAGCGCTGCTCGAAATTGCTGAGGTCCAGTGCGATCCGGCCGTCGAAGACACCGCCTCCGGTGCCCTCGTTGGCGGTGTAGAAGCCGGTGTCGTCCGTGGTCAGGTCCTGCACCGTGGAAGTGTTCGGAATGAAGCCGGCCGGGTAGCTCTTGGCGACAGCCCCGGTGGTGGCGTCCACGACGGCCAGTGCGTGCGAGGTGGTGCCGTTGACGGTGAAGAAGTCACCGCCGATCAGTACGTGTTTCCGGTCGGGCGTCAGCTCCACGGCCCGGCCCACCTCGTCGGTGTTGGCCGTCCACGGCTTGAGGGCGGCGCTTGTGGTGACCGCGGCGAACTTGTTCCGGGTCTGCCCCGCGACGGTGTTGAAGTCACCGCCCAGATAGACGGTGTCGGCCGTGACGGCCAGCGCCCGTACGGTCGCGGAGACGGAGACCTTGAAGTTTTGGCGCGGGGTGCAGGTCGCGGTGTCGATCGCGGCGATATTGCTCACCCCGACCCCGCTCACCGCTCCGAACTGCCCGCCGACGTAGAGGGTCTTCTGGTCGGGGGAGAGCGCGAGGGCTCGTACGGTCGCCGTCCCCGACGAGAGCGTGAACGACAGGCTGCAGCCGGTCGGTACGCCGGTCGCCGCGTCGAACGCGGCGAAGTTCACCGCGGACTGTTCCGAGGTTCCGGCCGCCGCGTCCGGCGGCCGGACGGTGGAGAAGGTCCCGCCGGTGTACACCACACCGGCGTCCGACGCGGCCATCGACCAGACGATGCCGTTGGTCTGCCAGGTGGTGAGGTCGTCAGCGGTCAGGGAGACCGGCGATGTGAGGGCCGCGGCCGGGGAGCCCCCGGACGCGGCGGCGGTCAGGGCTCCGGCAAGCAGGCACAGCGCGGCGGCCGCCGCGCGAGCCCTGCCGCGTCCGAAGGGTCTGCGCAGCTTCTTACTTCCGTTCATCATTCAGCTCCGAAGGTGAGAACGAACGAACCGGTCCACACACCGGTGACCGGCAGGGAGGCGTGGCTGTCGGATGTGCCAGGATTTCTCATCGGTCCACCCGCACGGCCGCTCCGGCCAGTTGATCGGACAGCTGACGGATGTCCGCCTCGACCATGATCCTGGCGAGCTCCTGCGACTTCACGGCCGGTTTCCAGCCAAGTAGTTCCTCGGCCTTGGCCGCATCACCGATCAGCGCGTCGACCTCGCTGGGGCGCTCGTACTTGGCGTCGAAGCGGACGTGCTCCCGCCAGTCCAGGCCGGCGTGCGCGAAGGCGTACTCCAGGAACTGCCGGACGCTGACACCCTCGCCGGTGGCCACCACATAGTCGTCCGGGTTGTCGCACTGCAGCATCCGCCACATCGCGTCCACGTACTCGGGGGCGTAGCCCCAGTCGCGCACGGCATCGAGATTGCCCAGGTGGAGGTGGGTCTGCAGACCAGCCTTGATCCTGGCAACCCCACGAGTGATCTTCCGGGTCACGAACGTCTCGCCGCGGCGCGGGGACTCGTGGTTGAAGAGAATTCCGTTGACCGCGAACATGCCGTATGCCTCACGGTAGTTGACGGTTGCCCAGTACGAATAGACCTTGGCGACGCTGTACGGGCTCCGCGGATGGAACGGGGTCTTCTCGTTCTGCGGCGGCGGGGTGGCTCCGAACATCTCCGACGACGACGCCTGATAGACACGGGTGTCGATGCCACTCGCGCGGACGGCCTCCAGCAGCCGGATGGTGCCGAGACCGGTGATGTCACCGGTGTACAGCGGAGCGTCGAACGAGACGCGGACGTGCGACTGCGCACCCAGGTTGTAGACCTCGTCCGGCCGGATGTCGCGCAGCAGATTCACCAGCGCGACCCCGTCGGCGAGGTCGGCGTGATGCAGGACGAACGAACGGTTCTCTTCCTCCGGTCCCTGATAGATGTGGTCGATCCGCTCGGTGTTGAAGCTCGACGAGCGGCGTATCAGTCCATGGACCGTGTACCCCTTGTCGAGCAGCAGCTCGGACAGGTACGAACCATCCTGCCCGGTCACGCCGGTGATGAGCGCGGTCTTCGCCACGATTCCCCCTCTGTGTTCGCCTGAAAGGCTGTTGGTTCTCACCGAAATATCTGAATTGAGCGATCTGCGGCAAAACGTCACCGCGGCCTGCGGCTGCTGGCACAATCCGAGCCATGACGACTGATCTCCCCGGCCCTCCCCAGGAATTCGTCCGCCCCCTCCTACGGCCCGGCGCTCGCATATTCGTCGCGGGCCACCGCGGTCTGGTCGGCTCGGCGGTGGTACGCCGCCTCACCGCCGCCGGACACGAGGTGATCACCCGCGATCGCGACCAGCTCGATCTGCGCGACGCCGCGCGGACCGAGGCCTTTCTCCGCGAGGTCCGTCCGGACGCCGTGGTGCTGGCCGCCGCCAAGGTCGGCGGGATCATGGCCAACAACACGTATCCGGTGCAGTTCCTCGAGGACAATCTGCGTATCCAGCTGAGCGTCATCGCCGGAGCACATGCCGCCGGGGTCGAGCGGCTGCTCTTTCTCGGCTCGTCCTGCATCTACCCCAAGCGTGCCCCGCAGCCGATCAACGAAAGCGCCCTGCTCACCGGTCCGTTGGAGCCGACCAATGAGGCATACGCGCTGGCCAAGATCACCGGAATCGTGCAGACCCAGTCCTACCGCAGGCAGTACGGCGCCTCGTACATCAGCGCCATGCCCACCAACCTCTACGGCCCGGGCGACAACTTCGACCTGGAGACCTCGCACGTACTGCCCGCGCTGCTCCGCCGTTTCCACGAGGCGCGACGGGACGGCTCCCCAGCGGTCACGCTCTGGGGCTCCGGCAGTCCGCGCCGCGAATTCCTGCACGTCGACGATCTGGCCGCCGCATGCCTCCTGTTGCTGGAGCGCTACGACGGCGACGAGCCGGTCAACGTCGGCTGCGGCGAAGACCTGACCATCCGTGAACTCGCAGAGATCATAAGTAATGTGACGGGATATCAGGGCTCCGTTGAATGGGACACGTCGAAGCCCGACGGCACCCCGCGCAAGCTGCTCGACGTCTCCCGGCTCACCTCTCTCGGCTTCGCACCGCAGATTCCGCTGCGCGACGGGATCGCCGGTACCTACGCATGGTGGCTGGAGCAGCAGACCACACAGGTCTGAGCGGACCCGACGGGCCGACCGGCACGGGCCGGCCGCCGCAACGCGACGGCCGCCAGTCCCCTTGGCCCCGCACGGCCAGTGGTTTCGCGCTCTTCGCATCGACGGCCGCCGCACTCAGTACGCCCCACGGCCGTCGGTGACGGCGCGCAGTGTACGGGCCATGAGTCCCATGTCCGTGGCCACCGACCAGTTGTCGACGTACCACAGGTCGAGCGAGACGGATTCCTGCCAGGACAGGTCCGAGCGTCCGCTGACCTGCCACAGGCCGGTCAGCCCCGGCCTGACCGTGAGCCTCCGGAGTTCGCGCTCGTCGTAGCGGGACACTTCGTCCGGCAGTGGAGGCCGTGGACCGACCAGCGACATGTCGCCCCGGAGCACATTGAGCAGTTGCGGCAGCTCGTCGAGAGACGTCCGGCGCAGCAGACGGCCGATCCCGGTCACCCGGGGGTCGCGGCGCATCTTGAACATCGGGCCGTCGTTCTCGTTCGCCATGACCAGCTGTGCCTTGCGGCTTTCGGCGTCCACCACCATCGTCCGGAACTTCCACATGGTGAACGGCCGGTTGTGCTGCCCGTGGCGGATCTGGCGGTGGAAGGCCGGCCCGTTCGAGCCGAGCCGCACCGCTACCCCGATCAGGAGCAGCAGGGGTGCCAGGACCAGCAGACCCAGTGCGGCGCCGGTACGGTCCACCACGGCCTTCAGGACCATCTGCGGTCCCCTGCGCAGCGGCGGCGCGATGTGTAGCAGGGTCAGTCCGGCCGCCGCGGACGGCCGTACTCGGCCGGCTGCGATGCCCGAGAGATCCGACAGCACGGACAGCGGAAGCCCGCCGTCGTGCAGCCCCCAGGAGAGTCGGCGCAGCCGCTCCTCGGAGAGCTGCGGCCCAGGCACCACCAGAGCCAGGTCCGCGTCATGGGCGAAGGCTCCGCCCAGCACGGTCGACGCGTCGTCGTCGGCCGGTGCCGGTGCGAGCCGGCGCGGCACCCGGACCTGGCACTTCAGTGGTGTGCTACCCACCGGTATGGCGGCCACGACCGAGTACGGATGGTCTGCACGGGAACCGAGCAGCCGCACCGCGCGCTCCACCCCCGGAGCCTCACCGACCACCAGTACCCGCCGGACCGCCCGCTGCTTCCGCCCCGGCCAGGGCAACCGCCGCACCCCCCATATCGCAATGCCCACGAGCAGGCCGGGCAGCAGTGCCACGACCGCCGTCGCAGGATCGGCCGAACCGCCGGTCGTGGTCCGCAGCACGGCGAGTACGCCGATGAGTAGCAGCCAGTCGCCGGTCGTGCTCAGTACCCCCGGCGGATCGCCCGGAGGCCGGTCCGCGTACCGGCCGCGCGCGGCCCGCACACCGGTCCACGCGAGCGCGGCCACTGCAGCGGCGAACGCGGCCCGCGAGTGCCCGTCGGTCTGCAGGGCGAGCCATGCCGGAATCCCCAGGCCGAGAAGTTCGGCCCCGATGACGACCGGCAGACGCCGGCCCGTCCTTCTCTTCGCCGCGGCCGGTCCTGAACGTTCACTCTGTACGGCCGGTACCCTCCACAAATCGTCGAGTTCCTTGCTGCGAGGCCGATTTGAAGCAGTTCGTGGACGAGGCGCCCCCGCCAGTCCCACAGGTCCTGATCTGTTCGAATCGGGTAGCTCGACATGCCCCATGAACCCCCCAGTCACAGTTGCATCGCCATAAACGCGGCGCATCCGCCGATCTCATGGACTGACGGATGCGCCCTCGCTCGGTGCACGATATCCACACACGTGCCATTTCGCTGGAGTTCCAGTGAAGTTCAGACATGCGCACAGACTGGGAACTCGTCCCGTTCCATGCGGGATCTCTCGTTCTGTGGGTGACTGTTCGCATTTGGAAGGCGCCGGAATCGCATGGTGCGTTGCGCAGCCGGTCCGGTTCAGCGTGATACAGCTCCACCTCACGGCGCGTCCGTGAGGTGGAGCCGATGCAGAGTGGTGAGCAGTTCCCGGCGCTCGTCGAACGAGCAGGACGACGCCGGTTCATGGGCCGCTCCGCATTCGGTGGAAGTGACTCCATGCATCCTATTTCGGCGGAGTGATCCCCGCAGGACGAACCGGAACGCGCGAACGGGCCTGGCCGGGTGGATGCTGGTCACAGGACTGCGTTGTGGCGGCGGACCGAGGCCGGGCGCGGTCGCAGGAGGTGCGCGATGACTCACACGCTGGAATGGAAGGTCCGCGTAGCTCTGTCCGAGGAGGACGGTACGACCAGGGCCGAGGCGGTGCTGGACACCGGCTCCGAAAAGCTCGTCGGGCATGGGGTCGCCCGCTGCAACCCGCAGGACGTGGACGTTCCCGTCATCGGCGAGGAACTAGCGGCGAGCCGCGCCATGAAGGACATCGCCGCGCAGTTGATGAAGGCCGCCGACCAGGAACTGGAAACGGTCGGAGCCGGACCCGCGAGCGGGCCCCTCACGCCGCCGTACGCATGGTCCGACACCACGGCCTGAGCCCGTGGGGGCCAACCTTGGACCGCCACCCATTTGCCGACCGGTCCAAGGTCACGGCACCGGAAGCGTTGGGCGACGACGGGCGGGCAGGGCTCTTTCGGGCCGCTGCCCGCCCCGTCGTGGTTGACGGTCTCAGATGGCCCCGCCGAAGTGCCGCTCCACGATCGCCGCGGCATTGGTGCCGCGCGGCAGAATGCCGTACTGGTGGCCGCGGGCCTCGCCGAGCCGGGCGGCGACAAACGCATCGGCACTCGCCGTGGGAGCGTGACGGAGCATCAGCGAGGACTGCAGGGCCAGCGCCATGCCCTCGACCGTCGCCCGGGCGCGGACCTGCGCGGCGAGCGGGTCACGCAGGTCCTCGGCCAGCTCCTGTCGCACCCGGCGGATGTGCGCGTCCAGTACGGAACTGGCACCGGCGGTGGTCTCCAGCTCGGCCCAGAAGGCGTCCAGTGACCGCGGGGTCCTGGCGATGCCGCGCAGCACATCGAGCGCGATGACGTTTCCGGACCCCTCCCACACCGCCATCACCGGCTGCTCGCGGTAGCGCCGGGCCAGCGGCCAGTCCTCGGTGTAGCCGTTGCCGCCCAGGCATTCCAGCGACTCGTAGGCGTGGTGCGGGCCGCGCTTGCAGATCCAATACTTGGACACCGCGGTGGCCAGCCGCCGGAACATCGCCTCGGACTCGCCGCTGTCGGCCTCGTACGCATGGGCCAGGCGCAGTGAGGTCCAGGTCGCGGCCTCCGTCTCCAGCGCCAGATCGGCGAGAACCGCCGTCATGGCCGGCTGGTCGGCCAGCCGGGCACCGAAGGCGCTGCGGTGATGCGCATGCCAGAGCGCCTCGGACACCGACTGGCGCATGCCGGCGGTGGTGCCGAGCACACAGTCGAGCCGGGTGTGGTTGACCATCTCGATGATGGTGGGGACGCCACGGCCGGGTTCGCCGACCCGTACCGCCCAGGTGCCGTCGAACTCCACCTCGGAGGAGGCGTTCGACTTGTTGCCGAGCTTGTTCTTCAGCCGCTGGATACGGACGGTGTTACGGGTGCCGTCGGCCAGTACACGCGGCACGAGGAAGCAGGTGAGTCCGGCCTCGGCCTGGGCCAGGACCAGGAAGGCGTCCGACTGCGGGGCCGAGAAGAACCACTTGTGCCCGGTCAGCAGATGGCTCCGGCCCTCGGGGTCGGAGGCCAGCGGGACGGCCCGCGTGGTGTTGGTGCGGACGTCGGAGCCGCCCTGCTTCTCCGTCATCCCCATGCCGAAGATCAGCCCGGACTTGCTGCCCGGGGCGATCAGCCGGGGGTCGTACGAACGGCTGAGCAGGCCGGGCAGCCAGTCCCGTCCCACGTCCGGGTCGTGCTGCAGGACCGGGACCACGGCATGCGACATGGACATCGGGCAGGCGTGGCCGGGTTCGATCTGGGCGAACAGCATGAACGAGGCCGCTCGTGCCACCGCGGCTCCGGGCTTCGGGTCGGCCCAGCCCGCAGTGTGCGTCCCATGACTCACCGCCGCGCCGATGACCTCGTGATAGGCGGGGTGGAAGTCGATCTCGTCGACGCGGTTGCCGTAGCGGTCATGGGTGCGCAGGACGGGCGGGGAGGTGTGGGCGAGCTCCGCACTGGTCTGGAACCGCTCCGAACCGACCAGGGCGCCGATGTCGTGCAGCTCCGGCTCGTGCCAGGCCGCACCGAACGTCCGGACCGCCTGTGCGAGTGGCAGATTGGTGCCGTACTCGTCGAGGCCGGTCCGGGGTGGTGCCTGGTTGGTGACCGCATGGGTGGCGTGCGGTGCGGGGGCGTCGGGCCGCAGACTCACGATGCTCTGAACCTCCATTCATATCTTTCTTCGTCAGTTAATCACTGCTCACTCTCGGGGTGCAATGGCTGGTCCGTCGCGGAATCGCCGTTCCTCTTTCTGCTCAGCTTCATTCCGTCGCAGTACACCCAGCGCTCACGCTCGGCGTCGTACAGCCACACCGCCTCGCCGTCCACGACCAGCCCCACCCGCAGCCCCTGCGTACGGCGGCGGAAGGTCTCCCCGTCGATATGCTCGTCGGCCAGCTCCTCCACCGCGCGCCGGTACTGGGTCAGCGACTCCTGGACCCGGGCCAGCAGGGGGCGGGGGTCCGCCTGACGGGCGAGCGGCTGCCCGGCCAACGGCGGCCCGTGCGGTACGGAGACGAGCAGGCGGCCGTCGACCCAGGCCGACCAGCCGTCGGCGCACAGAACCTGCCCCCAGTCCCCGCGCCGGTCGATGAGCTGTACCGGGAGCAGCGGGTCGAGCGGTTCGATGGGACGGGACATGTCCGGTGCCTCCCATGCGGGCAGCCCGCCCTGGGGGACGACATGGGTTGGGTGGAACTCCGGAGTCACCATGGGCGCCTGCTTTCGCTACTTCCGCATGATGGCGGGTCCATGCCGACGCAGCAGCCGGGCGACCGCGATTCCGAAGACGACTGAGAGTGTCACCAGCATCCCGATGTTGAGCAGCCCCGCGGAGTACGCGAACAGCAGGTCCGCCGTCAGCCTGCCCGGCACGATCGGGGGTCGCGCCCGACGTGGTCATCGCGGCTCGGACTTTCGATGACGAGTCCGGGCGCAGTCGGCGCGACAGGCCGCCCTCCCATGCCCCAGATTCTAGCGATGCACGCTGTTGTGTGCCCGGCTCATCGTTCTGAATGGCCTCCGCCCAGCCGGTCCGCTGCCGCCCGGCAAGGGCAACCCGCTATCGGTGACATCGGCTATGGGAAGCTGCGGAATGGGTTCGTGCGTGGGCGATGAGGACCACCAATTGGTGTGTCATCTGCGGATCGTCCTGCTCCGCGGTGTTCGGTCGCGCAGGACAAGCAGGGTCCAGCCGCGGCCGGTTGGATCGAGTGGTCTGGTCGCGGCGGTGAACAATTCGGCGGCTCGGCGGTAGGAGAGCCGCCCTTGGCCGGTCACCGGGCAGCGGTCGGCTGTCGGCGTGGTGGCGGGAGCACGCCGGTCGGTGACGAACACCGGCCCTGCAGTGCGCCCGGCAAGCAGCATGGGTAGCAGGCGTGCGGCGCCCGATCCCCAGCTCAGGGGTGCTGCCGCGCCCGCTCTGGTGCGTCGACCGGGCAGGTCGAGGTGGTCGATGTCGAGGGCGAGTACCCGTTCGACGGGGGCACCCGTCTCGTGGAGGAGGTGCCACAAGACCAATTCCCTGAGCGGGGCCCGCAAAGCGAGAGCGGCGCGGGCCCGATCGGGCGCGTCAGCAGTCGGCCTCGCGGCCATGGAAGCACCAGAGGGGGTCGGTGCCGGTCCAGGAAGTGGCGTCGGTAGCGCCAGTCCAGCGGCCGGGTCTTCCGTGATCCAGCCTCGTGCTCGCCACCATGCGGTCGCGGCTCGGAGGCAGGCCAGTTCGCGGGCCAGCGTGCGTGGTTCCACAGCGGCGGCGCGGTCGACCAGTCCCCGTTGCAACCGCTGCGCGGCCTGCGGGTCGTCGAGCTGGGCCAGCGGCACGACGGGCGGGAGGGCGCCTCTGCGTTCGCGACCGGTCGGGGCCCGGCGGTCGACGAGCGGCCAGGCCCACCCGTGCAGCGAGATGCGGTAGACGCGGCTGGAGGAGTTACCCAGCCCGGCCGGTGAGGTAGCGGTCGACTGCGGCGCCGTACTCCACCGATGCCGGGCGAGGCGTGCCCACCCCGTCGGTTCGCTGCTGACTCATGCTGACCACATCCGCAGTAAATGAGTTCTTTGGAGACGATTCCATTCTTCGGCAACGGAGCCTACCACCAGGCATGTTGCAGTAAATAGGGCTCATTTACTGCGCTAATTCACTTCGGAAGTGAAATTGCTCGTAAGGGACTCAACTTTCTTTCCCGAAATACTTGTGGTGCATAGGGCGGCGGCGGAACATTGCGGGCTATGACACTTCGTGCTCGCCCTCCTGCTGCAGCGGGTCCCCGGAAACCCCGGCACCGTCTGCGCGTGCTGCGGCACTCCCGGTTCCGTCGCTTCCTCGTCGGCCAGAGCACATCGTTGCTCGGCTCCGGCATGAGCACGATCGGCGCGACCTTTGCCGCACTGCAGCTGCCTGACGGCGGGGTCGACGCCGTCGGCCTGGTCATGGCGGTGCGAATTCTGGCGGTCCTGGCTGTGCTGCTGCTCGGTGGCGTGTTCACCGACCGGCTCGGGGCCCGGTCGGTGATGCTGACAGCGGATCTGCTCCGGTTCGCCGCCCAGGGCGTCCTGGCCGTGCTGCTGGTCACCCACAGTGCGCAGCTCTGGGAAATTGTCGTGCTGGCGGCGGTTCTCGGAATCGGCGAGGGTGGGTTCAGCCCGGGCCTGACAGCCCTGGTGCCCGGCCTGGTCCCTGCGGAGGACCTTGCGGACGCCAACTCGCTGCTGCAGACCGCCCAGGCAGTCGCCTCGGTCGTGGGTCCCGGTGTGGCCGGTGTGCTCGTCGCTGTTTCCGACGCAGGCACAGTGGTCGCGGTCGACGCGGTCAGCTACGGCGTGAGCGCCCTGGCTCTGGCCGGACTGCACCTGTCGCAGCCGGTCACGCCCCGCCGCGGATTGTTCACCGACCTCGGACGCGGATGGAAGGAGTTCACCTCCCGCACGTGGCTGTGGGTCACGACCCTCCACATCAGCCTGTTCAATTTCGTCCTCTGGGCGCCGTTCCTGGTGCTGGGACCGGCTCTTGCCCAGCAGCGGCTCGGCGGCGCGAGTTCCTGGGGTCTCGTGCTTGCCCTGTACGGCGCCGGCTCAGTCGTCGGTGGCCTGGCGCTGCTCGGCAGGAACCCCAGTCGAGCACTCGCCTGGTCCATGGCCGCATCTGCGGGCTGGGTGCTACCGGCGGCCGCGCTGGCCGCGCGGCTGCCGCTGGCCTGCGTGGCAGCGGCAGCATTCCCCGCGGGGGCCGGGGCAGCGGCGTGCAACACCCTGTCGACGACCGTCATCCAGCGCGAGATTCCCGCCGAGGTCCGCGGACGCATCAGCGCGTTCGACAGCCTGGGCGCCTTTGCGCTTGGACCGCTCGGGCTGGCGCTGGCTGGGCCGGTGTCGGGCGCCGTGGGGGCAGAGCGGCTCCTGGCATTCGGCGTGATGTGGCAGCTGACCGCGGTCGGAGCGGTACTGGCGCTCCCCTCCGTGCGACGGCATGGAGCAACCCCACAGCTTGACGTGGTGCGCTGAGCCCGCCGAACGGCCGGGGCCGCCTCGACGCGGCCCCGGCCGAACTCAGGCGTCCAGCGCCGCGGAGACCACGGCTTTGGCCTCCTCCTGCACCCGGCCGAGATGGTCGGCGCCCAGGAAGGACTCGGCGTAGATCTTGTACACGTCCTCGGTGCCCGATGGGCGGGCGGCGAACCAGGCGTTCTCGGTGGTCACCTTGATGCCGCCGATCGGTGCGCCGTTGCCGGGCGCCTCCGTCAGCACGGCCGTGACCGGTTCACCGGCCAGGGTGTCGGCGCTCACCTGCTCGGGGGAGAGCCGTGTGAGAACGGCCTTCTGCTCGCGGTCGGCGGGAGCGTCGATCCGGGCGTACGCCGGCTCGCCGAACCGGGCGGTGAGCGCCGCATAGTGCTCCGACGGGGACTTGCCCGTCACCGCGAGGATCTCGGCGGCGAGCAGCGCCAGGGCGATGCCGTCCTTGTCGGTCGTCCACACCGATCCGTCACGTCGCAGGAAGGACGCCCCGGCCGACTCCTCGCCGCCGAACCCGAGCGATCCGCCGACCAGGCCGTCCACGAACCATTTGAAGCCGACCGGCACTTCGACCAGCTCACGGCCGAGGTCGGCGGCGACCCGGTCGATCATTCCCGAGGAGACCAGCGTCTTGCCGACCCCTGCCGCGGCCGGCCACTGCTCGCGGTGGGCGTACAGGTAGTTGATGGCGGCGGCGAGGTAGTGGTTCGGGTTCATCAGCCCGGCGTCGGGTGTGATGATGCCGTGCCGGTCGGCGTCGGCGTCGTTCCCGGTCGCGATCTGATAGCGGTCACGCTGCCCGATCAGCGAGGCCATCGCGTACGGCGAGGAACAGTCCATCCGGATCCTGCCGTCCCAGTCGAGCGTCATGAACCGCCAGGTGGGGTCGGTCAGCGGATTGACCACGGTCAGATCGAGCCGGTGCTGTTCGGCGATACGGCCCCAGTACGCGACGGACGCGCCGCCCAACGGGTCGGCACCGATGCGTACTTCGGCCGAGCGGACCGCGTCCAGGTCGAGCACGGACGGCAGGTCCGCGACATAGCTGCCGAGGAAGTCGTACGTCCCGGTGGTCGACGCCGCCCGTGCGCGGGCGTAGGGCAGTCGTCGTACATCCTTCATTCCGGCCGCGATGATCTCGTTGGCCCGCTCCTGGATCCAGCCGGTGGCATCGGAGCCGGCCGGGCCGCCGTTCGGCGGGTTGTACTTGAACCCGCCGTCACCGGGCGGGTTGTGGGACGGCGTCACCACCACACCGTCGGCGAGCTGCGAGGTCCGGCCCCGGTTGTGGGTGAGGATGGCGTGCGACACCGCCGGGGTCGGGGTGTATCCGTCGGCCGGATCGATGAGCACGGTCACGTCATTGGCGGCGAACACCTCGATGGCGGTGATCCGGGCCGGTTCCGACAGTGCATGGGTGTCGGCGCCGAGAAAGAGCGGCCCGTCCGTGCCCTGCCGTGCCCGGTACTCGCTGATGGCCTGGCTGGTGGCGGCGATGTGGTCCTCGTTGAACGCAGTGGACGTGGACGACCCTCGATGGCCGGAGGTACCGAACGCCACCCGCTGGCCGGGCTCGGCCGGATCCGGGTGCAGCGTGTAATACGCGGTCACCAGCCGGGCCACATCGGTGAGATCCTCCGGCCGGGCCGGCTGTCCAGCTCGTTCGTGCGCCATCTGCCCACTCCTCCGTATCGGTCGGTACTTGCGGTCTTCCCCGCCGTCATTTTCGCGGGTGGCCTGCGCCGGTCCGCGACTGCCCCACCGTGGACACGCACCGGGGCGGAGGGCAGAGTGCTCGCGTTCGCCGGCCCGGAGGACTGACGTGCGTTGTCGAGCCGGGCGCGGAATCCGCCGAGCTGGCGCCCTCCGGCAGGATCGCGGGGGGACGAGGGCTGCGGCACAGTGGGCATATGGACGATCTGAATGCCCTCGCCGACGAGCATCTGGCCGCGGCCCGCACCTCGGCACACGGCCGCAGCGCCCACCGCCTGCTGCATGAGGAACCCCTGCGCCAGACCGTCATCGCCCTCACCTCCGGATCCGCCCTCGACGAGCACAATGCACCCGCCGCGGCCTCGCTCCAGGTGCTCCGCGGCAGGGTGCGCCTCACGGCGCCCTCCGGCGATGTGGAGCTGAGCGCCGGAGGACTCCACCCGATCCCGCAGGAGCGGCACGGGCTGCTGGCGCTGGAGGACGCCGTGGTGCTGCTGACCACTGTCAACGAGTGACGGCGACGGATCCGGGACGTGCGGCGGAGGCCATCCGGACGCGCTCGAGGACCCACAGCACAAGGCTTCCGGCAGCCAGCGAACCGCCCAGGAGGCAGATGCCGCTCCAGCCCGCCCGCGCCCAGACCACCGAAGTGAGTGCGGCTCCGACCGCCCCGCCCATGAAGAAGAGCGTCATGAATCCGGAGTTGATCCGGTTGCGGGCCTCCGGGCGGAGCGCGTAGATCACGTTCTGACTGCTGTTGAGCCCCGCCTGCTGGGCGATGTTCAGCGAGATCACCCCGACCGCCAGCCACAGCAGGGAGGATTCGCCGGCCAGCAGCGGCAGCCAGGAGAGCGTGAGGAGTGCGGCCGCCGTTCCCGACACGGCCTGCACCCGGCCCCGGTCGCTCAACCGGGCCGCGACGTTCATGCCCACCACACCTATGACGCCCAACAGACCGAAGAGCCCGACGGCGGCGGCGCTCCAGTCGAAGGGAGGCCGGGTCAGCAGAAACGTCAGCGCGGTCAGTTGCACGCTGTACGAGGCCATGGAGAACGCGCCGATGGCCGCCCGCCAGCGCAGCAGAGGCTCCTGCCGCAGCAGGGACAGCGTGGAGCGCAGCAGCCCGGCGTACGACATCGGGGCCGCGTCGCGCGGCCGGGGCAGTCGGGGGAGCCGGTTGTGCAGAAGTATCGCCATGACGGCCATGAGCAGCGCGTTCACCCAGTACGCGGTCCGCCAGCCGCCGAGCTCGGACAGCGCACCGGAGGCCAGCCGTCCGAACAGGCCGCCGAGCAGTACGCCGGACATGACGACGCCGACGATCCTGCCGCGTTCGGCCGGAGCCGCGAGGGTCGCCGCGAACGGCACCACGACCTGAGCCCCGACGGAGGTCAGCGCGGTGAGCAGGGTTCCGGCGATCAGCAGGGGGCCGGTGGGGGCCACCGCCGTCACCAGGAGAAAGAAGGCGGTCAGCGCAAACAGGCTCACGGCGAGCCTTCGGCGATCCATGATGTCCCCGAGGGGAACGAGCAGGATCAGGCCCAGCGCGTACCCGGCCTGGGCGGCGGTCACGATCAGCCCCGCTGCGGTGACCCCGATGTGCAGATCCACCTCGATGACGTCGAGCAGCGGCTGCGCGAAGTAGTTGCCGGCGACCGAGAGCCCGGCGGCGAAGGCCATCAGCAGGATCAGGCCGCGCCCGAGCGCAGGCGAATCGGGGAGAGTGTGCGGGACGGCCCGGCTTCGGGTCCCGTGTGTGGAATGAGCCATGTCCCTCAGCGTCGGGGATCCACCATCCATGAGTCCAACACATGTTTTTCATTCCATTGATCGTGGTTCACGATGGATGGATGGAACTTCAGCAGATGCGGTACGTCGTCGCGGTGGCGGAGCTGGGGAGCTTCACCCGCGCCGCGAAGAGGTGTCTGGTCGTGCAGTCCGCGTTGAGCCATCAGATCGCGAGGCTGGAGAAGGAGCTGGGGGCCCGGCTCTTCGACCGAACCAGCCGTCAGGTGCGGCTCACCGCGGCGGGTGAGGCATTTCTGCCGGAGGCCAGGCAGGCGCTGGACGCGGCGGAGCGGGCCCGTGCCGAAGTAGCCGCATCGGCGGGGGAGGTCCGCGGACGCCTTGCGGTCGGAGCCATCCCGACCGTTGCCGCGGTCGACATCCCGGCCGCGCTGCGGGCGTTCCACCTCCGCTACCCGAAGGTGCATATCGTCCTGCGGGACGGGGCGAGCAAGGACCTGGTCCAGGAAGTGCGGGACGGCACGCTCGATGTGGCGTTCCTGGGCGTGCTGCCGAGCTATCGGCCGAAGGGCGTGAGCGATCACGAACTCGCCACGGGCGAACTGGTCGCCGTCGTGGCACCGACCCACTCCCTGGCCGGACAGACAGAGGTGGGCCTGGAACGGCTTGCGCAGGAGGTGTTCGTCGACCATCCCGACGGCACCGCGGCCCGGGCGCAGTCGGACGAGGCGTTCGCGGCGATGGGGCTCACCCGCGAGGTGGCGTTCGAGGTCAGCGGCACCGACTACATCGTCCGGCTGGTCCGCAGCGGGCTCGGCATCGCCATGCTTCCGGCCGCCTTCGCGGCGGAACTGACCGGCCTGCATGTGCTGTCCGTCCGCGACGCGCCCGCCCGCACGGAGCGGCTGGTCTGGAGCCGCTTCCGCCCCACCCCGGCCGCTGCGGCGTTCCTGACCGGGCTCGGTGTCTACGCACCGGGGTGACCCTTCCGTTGCGGATTCGGGCCCAGTAGGGCGGATCGAGGCGTTCATCGACGGCCGGCCGGTCATCGATGTGACCGACACCCGCTATGCACGCGACAGGATCGGGCTCATTGTGTTCGGAGGCTGCAACGCCTACCAGGACACTTTCGTCACCGCACCAGAGGAGAGCCGCCCTCATGCCCGACAGACTCGACCTGCTGGTCATCGGCGAATGCGTCGCCGACATCGTCCGGCTGCCAGGTGCGGCCGACCAGGTCCACCCGGGAGGCAGTCCGGCCAACGTCGCTCACGGTCTGGCCCGGCTCGGGCACGGTGCCACCCTGCTCACTCAGCTCGGCCCGGACGACAACGGGCGGCTGATCAGGGAGCATCTGGCCGGTGCCGGGGTCGAAGTCCGCACGGACAGTGCCACGGCGCCCACCCCGTCCGCCGCCGTGACCCTGGACGACGGCGGCCATGCCGCGTACACCTTCGAGATCGCCTGGACGCTCGACCCGGTCATTCTGGACCGGCCGCCCCACCACGTCCACACCGGTTCCATCGCGACGGTGATGGAACCCGGAGCGGCCACCGTCCTCTCCGCCGTCGAGTCGCTGCGTACGTCCGCGACCGTCAGCTACGACCCCAATGTGCGGCCCGAGCTGATGGGGGACCATGACGCGGCTGTACGCAAGGTCGAGCGCTGCGTCGCGCTCAGCGATGTGGTCAAGGCCAGCGACGAGGACCTGCAGTGGCTGTATCCGGGCCAGGAGCCGGAGCAGGCCGCCGAGCGGTGGCTCACCACGGGCCCGGCCGTCGTCCTCGTCACCCGGGGAGGCGACGGCGCCCTGGCCGTCCTTCCCGACGGGCATGTGACGGTCGACGCGCTGCCCACCGACGTGGTCGACACGGTGGGGGCGGGCGACGCCTTCATGTCCGGCACCCTGCATGCCCTCGCCTCGCACGGGTTGCTCGGCGCGGACAGTCGTGGACGGCTGCGCTCGCTGGACCGGGACATCATGACCGACGTCCTGTGTCACGCCGCGGCCTGTGCTGCCGTGACCGTCGCACGGGCCGGTGCCAACCCGCCGGACGAGGCGGAACTGAAGGCGGCACTCGCCCGGTGCTGAACACGACGACGCCACCGCCCCCTTGCGAGGCGGTGGCCCCATCGTGTCGCCGGGATTGGGTCGGCCGACCGGGACGGTCCGGGGGAGCGCCGAGTACGTTACCCAGGCGGCACCCGATGCGGTGTGCTGTCCTCGTCGAGGAACTCGATGACGGCGAGGACGAACAGTGCGCATAGCGCGATGCACACCGTGACCAGGCCCGTCGGCCGATCCCACGCCACCAGGACCGCGGCGGCCACCACGACGACCGTCCAGTTCAGCCAGCGCCTGGCGCGATGCACCCAGCTGCCGACCGTGCCGCCGGTGACACCCGCCGCGTCCCGCACGGCACCGATGCCGTCGCTCCACATCGCTCTGACTCGGGTGGCGGCGTGACTGTCACCGGTGAGCCAGGCGGCGAGGGCCACCACAATGCCGAGCGTGATCACCAGGCGGATCAGGGCACGTACGTAACCGAACAGGGCGTCGAACACGGAACCGGCCGCCGGCTGCGACACCTCGGACGGGAGACTGTCGAGATAGAAGGCGCGGCCCACCCACACGGCCAGCCCGAGCACCGCGGCACCCGCCGCGACCGCGAGCGCCGTCGTGATCAGTGCGTGACGGCGGCGCACCGCGAGAAGCACCCCGCCCGCGGCAAGTACCAGAGTGACCACCGGCAGCCAGAAGCCGATGATCTGGAGGGCCCGGAACCACTTCTTGGCGTTGCCGACCGAGTCGGAGGTCAGCACCGTGAAGTCGGTGTGGATTACCGGGATCTTCGCGGCGATCGTCAGCCCCCGGTCGACGAGGCGTTGCTTCACCCGGTCGATCACCGGTGCCAGGTCGATGGTGACGGTGTCATTGGTGAGTTTCACCGCCCCGCCGCCGCTCCCGGACAGTGCCTTCATCGTCACGGCATGGGCTGTCCGGTTGAGGTCGGTCCAGATCGTCTCGAAGGCGTCGCTGGTGACGAACTTCTCCACGGCCCCGTGCACGAAGTCCGAAAGCCCCGTGGTCAGGGGGCCGCTCAGTCTCGAGAGCGCCTTGTCGACAACCGGCCGGTCCGCGGGGGCGACATCCGCCAGCAGCGCCTTCACTTCGAGGTGCTTCATGACGGCGCCGGTGACGCGATCGGCCACCGCGGACTGCACATCGGGGTCGGATGCGAGCGGCGTCATCATCGCCACATAGTTGTCCGTGTTGCCGATCTGGTTCTTCGCCCAGGTGGACACGATGCTGAGCGGCGTGAGGACGGCCGCGACGAGGATGAGCAGTACGGCGAAGAACGAACGGGCCCGCAGCCGGTGCCGTGCCGGGGCCCAGGCCTCCAGCACCGCCACCCTGGCGCGCAGCGCCTCCAGTTCCGTGCGCGCTTCCGGGGACTGCGACTGGCTACCGTCCGCGTCCATGCCCCAAGAAGATGCCCTGCCGGTGCACACAGCGCGGCGGACTGCTGCGGGCGGGTGAACACGTTCACCGGGCGCGCGGCTCGGCTCGGTCCGCTCGGCCCATCGGTGACCCGTTCGGCTCAGCGAGCGCATCCTCGCCGGGGCGACTGCCGTTCGACAACCGGTAGACGTGATCGATCACGAATGAGGGGGCGGAACATGGGGCGGGCCGACATGGGTGTCGCGGTTACGGGAGTGGGTCTGGTGACCCCTGCGGGTGCGGAGGAGCACAGCTTCTGGGCGGGACTGTGCGCCGGTGTGTCCGTGGCGCGGAGCTGTCCCGAACTGGCCGGGCTGCCGGTCGACTTCGCCTGTCCGGTGGACGGGATAGACCTGGACGACGCCGTCGGCGGACGCTCGGCGTGGCGGATGGCACGGTTCGTGAAGATGGCGCTGGTCGCCGCCCGCCAGGCGGTGGCGGACGCCGGGCTGTCGCCGGAGCGGTGGGACGGCGACCGGGTGGGAGTGGTGCTCGGCGTCGGTGTGGGCGGGGTTTCCGTGCTCGTCGACAATCTGCGCAGGCTGGACGGCGGCGGACCGGCAGCGGTGTCTCCGCTCCTGGCCCCGATGATGATGCCCAACGCCGCCGCCGGGGAGGTGGCGATCGCCCTGCGGGCCCACGGTCCCAGCCTGGCACCGGCCACGGCCTGCGCCTCCGGGGCGACCGCGATCGCCGTCGCCCGTGATCTGCTGACGAGCGGCCGGTGCGATGTGGTGGTGGCCGGCGGCGCGGAGTCCGTACTGACTCCGCTGGTGGTGAGCGCCTTCGCGGGAATGGGAGCGCTCTCCCTGCGTACGGGCGATCCGGCGGGGGCATCGCGGCCGTTCGCCGCGGACCGGGACGGTTTCGTGATCGGTGAGGGCGCCGCCGTGCTCGTGCTGGAGCGGACACCCGATGTGCACGGCCGCGGGCGGCGGCCGCGCGCCCTGCTGGCCGGCGCGGGTTCCGGCACCGATGCCCACCACCCGACGGCCCCGGACCCGGAAGGAGCCGGTGCGCGCAGGGCCGTGGAGGCTGCGCTGCACGAGGCGGGCTGGGTGGCCCACGAGGTCGACCACATCAATGCGCACGGCACATCGACCCCGCTGAACGACGCGATGGAGACTGCGCTCATCTCGGGGCTCTTCCCCCACCGGCCGTCGGTGACCGCCCCGAAGGGTGTGCTCGGGCACACCCTCGCCGCGGCAGGGGCGATCGAAGCGGTGGCCACCGTACTGACTCTGGAGCACGGCCTCGTCCCGCCGATCGCCAACCTGGACTCGCTGCCGGACGGGTTCGACCTCGACTGTGTGGTCAAGCAGCCCCGCATGCAGCACGTCGAGCGGGCACTCAGCCACTCCTTCGGCTTCGGTGGACACAACGTCGCGCTCGCCTTCCAACGCGTCGACGCGGACGGCCCGCCGAGGACGGCCCCCGGTGTCCTCACCCTCGGCTGATCGTTCTTGTCTCATGACCGCAACGATCGACAGCCCCTCCGCGGAACAATCCACGGACCTTCTCACCAGTGTGCTCCTCGGCGACAACTTCCGGCGGGAGCACGGATTCTGGCGCCGGATGATCAGCACAGAACCGTTCCGCCGCCCGGACCGCTGCACTCCCGACGAACGCCTGCGACTCGCGTACGAGCGGCTGCGCATCCTCAACGACTGCCTCGACAGCGGCGTCCGGCTCGCCACCGACCCCCGCGCCCTCGCGGCCCTGCACGAATGGCTCGGCCCGGTCGACCCGGCCCTCACCACGGTGGCGGGCATCCACTACAACCTCTTTCTCGGCAGCCTCCTCGACCACGAAGGCGATAGCCGACGCGATCTGTCGGACTTCCTCCGACTGCGCAGCATCGGCACCTTTCTCTGTACGGAGGTGGCGCACGGCAACGACGCGGCGGCCATCGAGACCACGGCTGCCTACGACCGCGAACGCGACGGGTTTGTGTTGCACACACCGCATGCCGGCGCCCAGAAATTCATGCCCAACACCAGCCCGGCAGGCGGCCCCAAGACCGGTCTTGTGGCGGCGCGTCTGCTCGTCGAAGAAATGGACCACGGCGTCTTCCTCTTCCTCGTACCGCTCACCGATGCCGTACGGGCCCTGCCCGGAGTACGGGTACGCAGACTTCCCGCGCGCCTGGGAAGCCCGGTGGACCACTGCCTGACCTCCTTCGACCAGGTCTTCGTGGGGCGCGATGCGCTGCTCGGCGGGGACCACGGACGGATCGGCGACGACGGCGAGTTCAGCAGCGCCGTTGACAACCGCAGGCGTCGCCTCCTCGCATCGATCGGGCGCGTCACCTCCGGCAAGATCTCCATGAGCGCCTGCGCGGTCGGCTCAGCGCGCGCAACGCTCGCCGTCGCCGTCCGCTACGGCGGCCACCGGTACATCTCCGGGCCCCGCGGATCGCGTCAGGTACCGGTGATGGCCCACCGCAGCCACCATGGCCCGCTCGCCCGGGCCATGGCCACCGTCTTCGCGATGAGCCTGCTGCACCGCAGGGCCTTGAACCGCTGGGAGCGACGGGAGGACGGCTCGGGCTCCGGCCGGGATGAGGCGGAGCGGCTGGTCGCCGTCGCCAAGGGATGGATCACCTGGCAGGCCAGGTCCGTGATCGTCGAATGCCGTGAAAGGTGCGGTGCCCAGGCGCTCCTGGAGAACAACGGCATGACCGAACTCATCACCGGAGTGGAAGGTGTCATCACCGCCGAGGGCGACAACCTGGCCATCCACGCCAAGGCGGCCGCGGAAATGCTCTTCGCCACCGAACCGGCTGCCTGCGACGCTCCCCTCGTCGGCGAACCAGGTGATCTCACCGACCCCCGGTTCCTCGGCGGGCTCCTGGCTGCGCTGGAGGAGATCTGGTTCGGCCGGGCCAGGGAGAGGCTGGGCCGCGCACCGCACGGTGATTCGCTGGAGCGGTGGAACGCCGCATCCGGTCCTGCCCTGCGCGGCGTCGAGGCGCACGCCCACCGGCAGGCGGCCGAGGCGTACAAGGACGCGGTGGCAGGTCTGCAGGACGGGCCCGCCCGTGAGCGACTGGTCGAGCTGCAGCGGCTGTTCGCGCTCGACCGGATCGCCCGGAACAGCGGTGATCTGCTGGCCGCAGGATATCTGACGCCCCATCAGGTCAATTTGCTGCCGGACGCCCTGGAGCAGCTGATCACCGCCGTAGCCGCTCATCTGCCCGCCCTCGCCGACTCCTTCGCGCTGCCGCAGGAACTGCTCGCCGACTGGCCCATCGCGGGGGCCGATTACGTCGATGCCTATGACGATCCGGCGGCCGCTTGGCAGTCGGACGGGGACCGGACGACCGCTTCGGGGGAGCGGTGAGGGTCACGACAGGGACGGGAACAGTTGTGCGAACGTGTCGGGTGCAGGAGGCGGCCGGGGGCCTCGGTGTCCGCGTTGTTCTGCTGGTCTTCTGGGGTACGGCAGCCGTCCTGGCCCGCTGGTGCAAGCAGCCGGAGCAGGGCGGTGGCGAATCGGTTCGGCACAAGGCGTAACTGGAGGCGCGTCACCCAGTTGATTCGGCGTCGGGACGTTGCCCCCACCGTCCCGGCAGGCGTACCGAATGATGGAGAGGAAGCCCATGAGTGCGATTCATCCCAAGATCACTGAGGTTCTGACACGCACCTTCAAAGTGCCCGTCGCCGAGATCCGCCCGGATTCCACGATGGACAGCCTGGAGATGGACTCGCTCGCCGTCGCCGAATTCGCCGTCCTCATCAGGGAGACGATGGGCGGCGACGGGGACTTCGACAAGCTCCCCAAGGACGCCAGCCTGGCCGACATCACGCGGTTCATCGACGCGACAGCCGGCGGCGGGGCGCTGATGGGCGGCGAAGCACCGATGAGCAACGCCCGATGAACAAGCCGGCGATTGCCGTAACCGGCCTGGGAATGATCACTCCGGTCGGCAACGACACCGAGTCCACCTGGAAAGGTGTGTGCGCCGGAGTCTCGCCGGTGCGTACCGTCGCGGCGCTCGAAGGGTGCGCGATCGACTTCGCCTGCACGGTCGACGACATCGATCTGGACGCCGCGATCGGCGGCCGTACCTCATTCCGGATGGGGAAGTACGTCAAGTTCGCCGTTCTCGCCGCCCGGGAGGCGGTCGCCGACGCCGGACTCGACCCGGCGCAGTGGGAGGGCAGCAGGGTCGCGGTGGTCGTCGGCACCAGCAGCGGAGGCTCCGCCGCACTGACCGAGCAGGCCGTTGTGCTCGACCGGCACGGACCGAATGCCACCTCGCCGTCGGGCATCCTGCTCACCATTCCGAACATGCCCGCGGCCGAGATCGCCATCCAGCTGCGGGCCACCGGTCCCAGCCTGGCACCGTGCACAGCCTGCTCGTCCGGCGCCACCGCACTGTCCGTCGCCCGAGATCTGCTGGCCACCGGACAGTGCGACATCGCGATCGCCGGAGCCACCGAGTCGATCGTCTACCCGGTCGCCATGACCGGATTCGCCCGGTCCGGAGCCGCGGCCCGGGCGGACGGCGACCCGGCCAGGCGGTGCCGGCCCTTCGCGGCCGACCGTGCCGGGCTGGTCATGGGCGAGGGCGCCGCAGTCATGGTGCTGGAACGGGCTGACGACGCCGCCGCCCGGGGCGCCGCGCCGCGGGCATTGCTCGTGGGCACCGGTGCCACCACCGACGCCCACCACCCCACCAGCCCGCACCCGTCCGGCGTGGTCGCCCAGGCCGCGGTCGAGGCCGCGCTGCGCGACGCGGGCTGGGCGGCCGAGGATGTCGAGCACGTCAACGCACACGGCACGGCGACACCGATCAACGACGCCACCGAGGCCGCCCTCATCGGCCGGGTCTACCCGCATCGGCCGCCCGTCACCGCCCCGAAGGGCGTACTCGGGCACTGCATGGGGGCAGCCGGAGCGATCGAGGCGGGGCTGACCGTCCTGACGCTCCAACGCGGAGTCGTACCGCCGATCGCCAACCTGGACGCCCCGGCGCCCGAGTTCGACATCAACTGCGTCACCAAGGAACCCCTGCGGCAGCCCATCCGGCGCGCCGTCAGCCACTCCTTCGGCTTCGGTGGACACAACGCCGTGATCGCTCTTCAGCGTCCCTAGGCTCCGGCCCGGCACCGGTGCCCGTCGCGGTCTGAGGGCCCGGCGCATATGATCGACCGGCCAAGTACCGACTGCCGTCCCACCGTCCTGCCGTGCCACCGGGAGTGCCCCATCCGTTCCGTACGCATCCGGCTGCCCGAGCAGCGCGGTGAACTGCTGACCCGGCACGAGGACGGCCTGGACCTGCACCATCTGGTGTGGCGGATCGGTCCGGGGTGGAGGGCGTGCAGCAGCGCCGTGCTCGGCGGAGGCGTCGGCCCGCGTGCCTGGATCCTCAACGCCCAGGTGCCCGGCGGCTACCCGCGCCTGGACCCCGACCGCCATCTCGCTGAGATCGCCGCAGCGGAACACCTCACCGGCCCCGGCGCCGGACTGATGACGGCCGCCGATGTCACCGCGTACACAGTCGCCGCCGACGAGGGGGTGATGGCGACGGCCACCTGCGGACTCGGTGTACGCGGCTGGGCCGCAGCCCCGGCCGAGGGCACTGAGGGGCCGCCGCGGCCGGGTACGGTCAATATTGTCGTCACCCTGCCGGTGGCACTCTCCGACGCTGCACTCGTCAACGCGGTCGCCACTGCGACCGAGGCGAAGGTCCAGGCGCTCCTGGACGCGGGACTCGACTGCTCCGGCACCCCCACCGACGCCGTCTGCATAGCCGCCCCCTCACCGGGACCCGCTCCCGGCGAACCCTTTGCGGGACCGCGTTCCCGCTGGGGTGCGCGACTCGCCAGGGCCGTGCACGCTGCCGTCCTCGAAGGTGCGCTGCGGCAATGCTGAGAACCCACCGAGCCGCAAGCCGACCGGGGCGCGGCCGACAAAGGGAGTCCTCTCATGAGCTCAAGCGCTACCGACGCCACCCAGCAGCGGCCGACCGTCGCCGTCCTCGGCACCGGCATCATGGGATCAGGCATGGCCCGGAGTCTGCTCCGGGCCGGACTCGACGTCCGTGCCTGGAACCGTACGCAGACCAAGGCAGCCCCGCTCGCCGCCGACGGCGCCACGGTCGCGGAGACTGCTGAGGAAGCCGTAAGCGGCGCCGATGTCATCCTCACCATGCTCAACGACGGCCCCGCCGTCGCCACCGCACTCACCGCCGCGGCTCCGGGGCTGCGCGCCGGCCAGATCCTGCTCCAGAGCTCGACCGTCGGGCTCGACGCCACCTCCGATCTCGCCCGTCGAGCGGCGGACTTGGGCCTTGTCTATCTCGACGCACCGGTCTCCGGTACCAAACAGCCCGCGGAACAGGGCGCGTTGACGGTCTTTGTGTCCGGTACCTCCACCGCCCGAGCCACGGTGGATCCCGTGCTGGACGCGATCGGGCAGCGCACGGTCTGGGTAGCCGAGACCCCGGGAGCGGCCTCGCGGCTGAAGCTCGTGGTCAACACCTGGGTGATCAACATGGTCAACAGCATCGCGGAATGCCTCAACCTTGCTGAGGGACTGGGGATCGCCCCACAGACGTTCCTCGACGTCATGAAGGGCGGCCCGCTGGACTCCGCCTATCTCCAGGGCAAGTCCGCCGCCGTTCTCTCCGGTGATCTCACCCCGAGCTTCTCCGTGACCAACGCCCTCAAGGACAGCCGCCTCATCCTGGACGCGGCACAACCGTCGGGGGTGAGGCTGGACCTGGTCGCCGCGTCGGCCGACCGTTTCGCGCGCGCCGAGGCGGCAGGGCACGGCGGCGAGGACATGATCGCCACCTACTACGCGGGCCGCGCCGAGGAGATGGACGGCGGCTGAGTCCCGCCGGATGGCCCGCCCGGGGTGCCGGAGCAACCCGCTCCGGCACCGCCGAACCCCGCAGAGCCGTCAGACGACCTGCACCTCGTGCCGTACCACGGCATCGAACAGGAAACCCTGCGTGTTGTGGACGGAAACCTCGGGTTGAGTACGGCCCGTTCGGTCCGTCGCCCGCGCCAGCAGGACGGCAGGACCACGGTCCCTCGGCAGCCAGTCGGCCGACCAGCGGACCCAGCTTCCGCTTCTCGGCTCGTCGAGCAGCCTCGCACGCCGCCACCTCACGCCCCCGTCAGTGCTGACTTCGACCGTACGCACGGGCGCCCCGCCCGACCACGACCGCCCCGTCAGGACATGGCGCCTACCGGCGGTGAACGAGGCACCGGGCGCCACCTCGAAGGCGCTCTTCAGCGTCTGCTGGAACATCGGAGCCCCCTCCGGTGGATAGGCGGTGCCGAACAGCCGGTAGATGCTGGTGTTCCACGGGGAGAACAAGGGCTCCGCGCTCACTTCGATGTCGCCGACCCACTTGAGGCTCGCGATGCCGATCCAGGACGGCACGATCAGCCGCACCGGATAGCCGTGATCGGGCGGCAGCGGCTCACCGTTCATCTCGTACGCGAGCAGCACGTCGTCCAGCGCCTTCGCCACCGGCATCGGCCGGCGCACCCGGCCCAGATTGATCCCGTCGCTGATCACCTCGTCGTCCAGGCCGCGCGGCATCACATCCACCGCATCCCTGCCGATCCCCGCGCGCCGTAGCACATCGGCGAGCCGCGCCCCGCGCCAGCGGGCCGTACCGATTGCGCCCAGCGTCCAGGTGGTGCCAGTGACCTGCTGGTTCTGCTGTGTCGTGTAGAAGTTGCGGGCGTTTCCCGCGCACTCGATGAACGCGGTACGGGTCACCGAAGGCAGCGCGCGCAGTTCTTCGTACGTGAATTCCACCGCCGGGCCGTTCAGCCCGCTGCCCCAGACGGTCAGCCTCCAGTCCGACGCGTCGATCCGCGGGGTGGCGGTGTGATTGCGTACGAAGAAACGGTCGGCCGGAGTCAGCAGCCCGGTATCGCTCAGCGCCGCGAAGTTCGTCTCGGCGTTGGTGTCGCGCACGGTGAAGAGCTCGGGTGGCAGCGGTTTCACGATCCCGGGGGCGGGGGAGGCCGCGGTGGGTGCCGCGTGCGCGGGACCAGCGAGCCCGGCCAGCGGCCCGGCCACCGAGGCGGCCGCCACGAGTTTCATCAGGTCACGGCGCTCGATACCGGCGGACCGTGCGGCACCACGCGACCACTGGCGCAACCGCATCCCGTCGTACGCGGCCTCGGACGGTGGATCGGATCTCATGAATGTCTCCAGGGGGTGAGGAGGATGGGGACAGTGGTCATGAACCGGTCAGACACGGGAAGTCGCTGCTCGGCGCGGGCCTTCAGGGCGGGACGACGACGGACCAGTGCTGCCCCGGCAGCCGCCGAGCACATCCGGCGCGCAGACGGACCAGCGTCAATGTCCAGCGCCTTACCCAGGCCGATCAGCGCATTCCACCAGTCGGTCGTGGGATGGCCGGGCCACGCAGGCGTCGACCGTGCACTCTTTCGCTCGCTCCGCACCGGCAGTCCGCGCAGTGTGGGCCGTCATCTCGTCACGCTCCCCTGGTCGTAGGTGAGGTGTATGCGTCTGCCCCCAAAGGAGGCTCCCATGCGAAACAGCGGAATTCGATCAGGTCACTTGGCATCGATGGCAGGAAATCATCGTGATCCCTCGTCATATCTGCGCAGGCAAGGCGCACCGGACAGCGGAACGCCCCACCGGTACGGGGGAGCCCGGTGGGGTGGTTGCACTCCAGAGTGCCACAGCGGACGGCGCATCGGGACCGACCGGCTCATATCCAGTGGTAGTTGAGTCGAAATCGACGGTGAGGTGACGGTCCCCCGCGGCGATGTCCGTGCGTGTCCGGTTGTTACGGCCTGGTGCGCGATAGAGAGTGGATCAGGCCGTTAGGCTCCGATGGTGAAATTCGGCGTGAACATACTCAATTTCGGTGCTGGCACCACCCCGGCAAGCCTCCTTCAACAGGCAATGGACGCCCGTGAGTTGGGGTACTCCTTCGCGATGATCTCCGATCACATCGCGGTCACCCCAGATGTGCACGAGACGTATCCCGCCCCGTTCTACGACCAGTTCGTACTTGCCGCGCACATCGCCGGGCGGGTACCCGGTCTGGTGCTCGGTACGACCGTCACCGTGATTCCGTACCGGCACCCTCTGCAGACGGCCCGGCTCGCCGCCAATATCGACAACCTGAACGCCGACGGGTTCATCCTCGGCGCGGGGATCGGCTGGTCCAGGGCTGAGTACGAGGCGCTGGGAGTGCCCTTTGCCGAGCGGGGACGGATCACCGACGAATACCTGGCCGCCATCCGCGCCGCATGGGCCGAGGACCCCACGACGTTCCGGGGCGACCACGTCTCGTACCAAGGCGTACGGACCGCACCCGCGCCCGCATCCGCCCCCTGCCTGCCCGTCTGGGTCGGTGGCAACTCGGCCGCTGCGCAGCGCCGAGCCGCCCGGCTGGGTGAGGGCTGGCACCCGTACCGGCTGCCGCTCGATGCGATCCGTGCCGGGCTACCGGTGATCGCCGAGGAGGCCGAACGGGTCCGGCGCCCCGTTCCCGCGCTCGTGCCGCGATTGCAGATCCGCGTCACCGACGCACTCTTCGGCAGTGAACGCCCCGCCGGGCATGGCACGATCGACAGGATCCGGGCCGATCTGGCGGAACTCGGCGAGCTGGGCGCCACCCATGTGCTGCTCGACGTCAACCCGGACACACCAGCCGAACGCGGCACCGCGGGCGACGACCGGGGGCTTCTCGAACTCCTTGTGAACAAGGTCGTGGACCCGGTCACGGGCGGCGTCCGCTGAATCATTGCGGCCCGATAAACACTCCGCTGCGCTGAACCGCAACACAGTGACCTTCGTCCCGGGACTTCCGGGCCGAAGGTCACTGCCATATCCCGTACCGGGACCTTCGGCGCACTCCAAGAGGTCGTAAGCCTCGTGTGCTGCCCTTTGCCAACCGGGTTGAATGGGACAGAACGCCGGCGCGGGGTCGGCAGAGCCCGGGAGGAATGGGCCGTGAGGATGGGGCTCCAGCGCCAAGTGGAGACGCGTGGAGCGACGCTCCCGGGTACGGACGCGGGTGAGGCAGCCGTATTCGCCCCCCGGATTGGCAACGGGGCGTTGTTCGGCGGGCTGGCGCTGTTGACCGTCCTGTTCATCATCCTCGACACCTGGACCGGGGACGAGCTGCGCGTCGTACCGCTCCTCGTGGTGGTGCCCGCACTCGTCTCGGTCTTCGGAACGATCCGGCAGACCGTGGGCGTGGCCACCTGGATCACGACCGTCGTCGTCTGCTCCCGACTGGCGACCGGGGGAACGTTCTGGGACGTCGCCACCAACGTCGCCTTCACTGTGGTGGCCTGCTTTCTGGGGGTCGGCTCCTGTGCGTTGCGGATCCGCCACGCCGCCGAGATAGCCAGGCTGCGCTCCGCCGCCGTCGCGCTCCAGCGGCAGATTCTGCGCCCGCTGCCCATCCTGACCGAGCAGATCTTCGCGCACGGCATCTATACGCCGATCGAGGAGGACCGCCTGGTCGGCGGTGACATCTACGAGGTCGTGCAGTCGCCCTACGGAACCCGGGTGATCATCGGAGATGTCCAGGGAAAGGGGCTCGCGGCGATCGGAGCAGGCTTCGCCGTGCTCGGAGCGTTCCGGGAAGCGGCCATTCGTCAGCCCACCCTGACCGGAGTGGTCGATGCGCTCGAGGACGCGGTCGCCCGGCACAACGAGTTCTCCGCCCAGACCGGAGAGATCGAACGCTTCGTCACCGCCCTGGTGCTCGGCTTCGACGGGGAGGACCGGGTGCAGGCCGTCAACTGCGGCCATCTGCCGCCCCGGCTGCTGCGCGACGGCGTGGCCTGCCAGGTTCCGCTCCGCCGTGCATCCGTTCCGCTGGGTATGGCGGAGCTCAGCACGGAGGCACGGGTCGCGGAATGGCTGGACTTCCCTCCGGGCGCCACGCTCCTGGTTTTCACCGACGGGGTCACAGAGGCCCGCGACGCATCGGGCGCCTTCTATCCGCTGGACGCCCGGCTGGGACGCTGGGCAGAACGTGGTCCGCGCGAGGTGCTGGACGCGCTCCACGCCGACCTGGAGTCCTTCTCCGAAGGCGTGCGACGTGACGACATTGCTGTCCTCGCCCTGCGTCGGGCACCCGCGGGAAGACGCCAGCGGCCCGTGTCGACCGGCCACCGTGCTCGCCGGGCCGCTGAGACCTTCAGCGGCCGCTAAGGGCTGAGCCCTTAGGGCGGCCGAACGTTACACCTCCCCTCGCTCACCGTGTCGCCACCAGGGGGCGCAGCGGGCTTTCGCGCAGCCGGACCACCGCCGGGGCGCAGCGCCTCGCCGCGATTGTCAGCGGCCAGGCGACGAGCGCGCCGGTGGCCAGCCCGATCAGCACATCGTGCGGGTAGTGCACACCGATCCACACCCGGGACGCCGCCATCAGCAGGGCGGCAGGCACCGCGACCGCCCCGAGCCGGCGGTCGGTCAGCCAGATCGCCATCGCCGCGGCCGCGGCGATGGCGGCGTGATTGCTGGGGAAGGACCAGTCACCGAGAGGGGGACATGCTTCCACTGTCACGACATGCAGGGTCTGGCACGGCCGTTGCTCTTGGAATGCCGACTTCACCAGGTCGTTGACGATGTACGCGGCCACCACGACGAGCGGGGTGCAGAGCGCCATGGCGGTACGGGCCGGGCCTGCGGAGCGGGAGCGCCACCACGACACGAGCATCAGCAGGCCGAACAGGGCCAGCCCGTAGTCCGACCAGACCTGAATGGCGGAATCCAGAGCGGCGGGGGAGCGCTGGGCCAGCTCGGTGATCCAGGTGTACAGGTCGCCGTCGATCGAGGCGGCGGTGGAGGCGAGAAGCATCAGCTGTTGTCTCCTTCGGCGGTGCGCCGGCCGCGGGAGCGGAGCAGCTCGGCGGCGAGCGGAATGAGGGAGACCACGACCACGGCAGCGACGATCGGCAGCAGATAACGGTCGACGTTGGGCACCGAGGACCCCAGCGCGTATCCCGCGAGGACCAGCCCCACGGTCCAGACCGTCCCGCCGACGACCTGCCACAGCGTGAAGCGTCCGGCAGGGACGTTGAGCGCCCCGGCCAGCGGGTTGAGCACCGTCCGTACGACGGGTACGAAGCGGGCCAGCACGATCGCCCGCGCATGGCCGTATCTGGCGAGCAGCTCCTCGGCGCGAGCGGCACCCTCGTGCAGCCGTCTGGCACGGCTGCGGGCGAGCACGGCCCGGCCACCGCGGCGACCGATCCAGTAGCCCGCCTGCGCACCGAGCAGCGCGCCGGTCATCGCGGCGATCAGCACCTGCGGCAACGACAGCTCGACCGGACCGTGGTTACCCGACGCGCAGAGCAGGCCCGCGGTGAACAGCAGCGAATCGCCGGGCAGAAAGAAGCCGACGAGCAGTCCTGTCTCGGCGAAGAGCACGACGGCGATGCCGAGCGCACCGAACGCTCCGAGCAGTGAACTTGCGTCGAGCAGGTTCACTGCTTGTGGCGAGGCCGCCAGTGAGAATACGGACACGGTGGAAGGTCTCCCATAATGGTGAGCGGGCGGCCTTGCGGAACGCCCGGACTGACTACAGTGATGTAGACGGTCTGCATCACTGTAGACGCCCGAAGGGGGAGGAGAGTTCCCATGTCTCAGGTGAAGGGGATATCGGGCGGAGAACCCGGCCTCCGCTCGTACGGCGAACCGGCCCACGGGCCGACAACGGAAGCCGGGCCGGAGCGTGCGCCGCAGCGCCCGTCACCGCACCACACCGCATCGGAGCGCCGCCCGTCCGGCGAGCTGGAGTCCGCGATCCTGGCAGCCCTGTGGGCGGCCGAAACGCCCCTCACCCCAAGCCAGGTGCAGGGTGCCATCGGGGCGACGCTGGCCCGCACCACCGTCACCACGATCCTGTCGCGGCTGTACGAAAAGGGCACGGTCAGCCGCACCCGTGCCGGCCGCGGATTTGCGTACACCCCCACCGAGGACGCGCCCGGGCTGACCGCCCGCCGGATGCACAGCGAAATGCAGAAGGAGGAGGACCGCAGCACGGTGCTGGCCAGATTCGTGTCGCAGCTCACCGATGAGGACGAGCAACTGCTCCGGGACCTGCTCGACGGAGAAGCCCGATGATCTATGCCGTCTGGGTTCCGCTGCTGATGCCCTTTGTCGCGGTACCCGCAGCCCGTGGCCTGGCGGACGCCCTGCCGCCGGTGCGGGCCGTACGGCTGCTCGCCTCGACAAGCATCGGCCTCGCCCTGTGCAGCCTGCTCGCCCTGGCCCTGCTGGTGGTGCCGGGTGCGACCCGATTCTCCGCCGTCTCCGCCCTCGGTGAACTCGTCAGACCGCTCTCCGAGGCCGCTCCCGCCGTCGCCGTGCCCCTCGCGGCCGTCGCACTGGCGCTACTCGCGGGCTGCGCCGCCGCCGTCGCCCGCACTGCCCGCCGCCACTGGGCAGAGCTGCACCGGGCCGAGCAGCCGTCCGAATACGCCGATGGCGAGCTGGCCGTCCTGCGCGACAGCCGACCCGACGCGTATGCACTGCCAGGACGTCCAGGCACTGTCGGCCGGATCGTCGTCACCACGGGGATGCTGCGCGCTTTGGACCCCGCCGAACGCGACGCCCTGCTGGCACACGAACGCGCCCATCTCGCGGGCCACCACCACCTCTTCATCGCGGCCGCCGAAGTGGCGGCACTCTGCCACCCGGCGCTGCGTTCCCTGCGTGCGCCCATGGGCTACGCCCTGGAGCGCTGCGCCGACGAGGCGGCCGCCTCCGCCGTCGGTGACCGAAAGGTCGCCGCCCGGGCCATCGGCCGAGCCGCCCTTGCCGCACGCGCCGCCGAAGGCGTACCGCAGTCCCGCCCACGAGTGGCGCTCGCCGCAGCGGCCGGGCCCGTACCGCGTCGCGTTGCCGCACTCCTCGGCCGGAGCGCCCCGCGGCCCCGCGTCGGCCGGACGGCGGCCGCCGCGCTGCTGGCCTGCCTCGTCGTCTCCGGTGCCGCCGCGCTCGACGCGACGAGCGATCTGCACAGCAGCATCGAGGCAGCGCAGGGCGAGGGCGCACAGCACTGACCGTTCCGACTCCTTCGAGCTCCTCTGACTCCTTTGAGCCGTTGCGCGCCCTTTCGTGCTCCGTCGCGCTACCCCGACCATGAAGTCCTGTACTGCCGAAGTCCGCTCGGGATGTGCCGCGACGCAGACAGGAGACCTCCATGGAGCAGCAGCCGATCTTCATCGATCCGGCAGGCCGTGACATCCACGGCGAGGCGGAATCGCTCCGCCCCCACGGCTCCGTCGCCCCGGTCGAGCTCCCCGGCGGAATCCGGGCATGGGCGCCCACCGGGCACGAGGTGCTCAAGCGCCTCCTCGCCGACGACCGGGTGTCCAAGGACCCGAATCAGCACTGGCCGGCCTGGAGAGACGGCCGGTACAGGGAGAGCTGGATCAACACCTGGGTGGGCGTGCCCAACATGTTCACCGCGTACGGCACCGAGCACCGCCGGTTGCGCAAGCTCGTCTCACCCGCCTTCACGAAACGGCGGACGGACGCACTCCGGCCCCGTATCGAAGCAATCACCGCGACGCTGCTCGACCGGATGGCCACCTCTCCCGACGGGCGGGCCGAACTGCGAGCCGCCTTCGCCCACCCGCTGCCGATGGGAGTCATCTGCGAGCTCTTCGGCGTTCCCGAGTACCAGCGGGCCGACATCGCGCGGCTCGTCAGCGAGATCTTCGACACCACCGCGACGTCGGAACGGGCCCTCGCCACCCTGCAGGAGGTCTACGAACTCCTCGTCGGTCTGGTCGCCGCCAAGCGTGAGCAGCCCGCTGACGACCTCACCAGTGTGCTGATCGCCACCCGCGACGAGGAAGGCTCCAGCCTCACCGAGACCGAACTCGTCTGCACCCTCCTCCTCGTCCTCGGCGCAGGCCACGAGACCACCGTCAACCTGATCGGCAATGCCGTCCATGCCCTGCTCACCCACCCCGAGCAGCTCGCCCGGGTACGCGGTGGCGAGGTCCCCTGGAGCGAGGTCATCGAGGAGACCCTGCGCTGGGCCCCGCCGATCGCCAACCTTCCGCTGCGCTACGCCGTCGAGGACATCGAACTCCCCGACGGCGTCACCCTCGCACGCGGCGACGCGATCCTCGCCACCTATGCCGCAGCCGGCCGGGACCCCCGGCGGCACGGCGGGGACGCGGACAGCTTCGACATCTTCCGTGCCGACAAGGAGCACCTCTCCTTCGGCCACGGCGTCCATTTCTGCGTCGGCGCGTCACTGGCCCGGCTGGAGGCGTCGATCGCCCTCCCCGCCCTGTTCGCCCGCTTCCCCGGTCTGCGCACGGACGAAGCGTCGGCACCGGCGGATCCCCTGGAGTCCTTCATCGCGTGTGGCTTCGGTACCTTCCCGGTGCGCCTTGTCTGAACCGGCCGCGGAGGCGGCCGGATCACCGAGAGACGCCCGCTCAGGCACCGTCCTGAGCAGGCGTCACGTGATCCCGCAGCCGGTCCAGAAAGACCCGCTGCCCCGTGACCAGCCGCTCCGCGGCCTCCTGGGGCGTGCACCAGGCGAACCGGTCGATCTCCGGAAACTTGCGCAGCACACCGGATCCCCTCGGCCACTCCATGGTGAACGTCCCGGGAACGGCCGCCGCGGCATCGAGATCCGCCTCCATCGCCCACACGACCACCGTCTTGCCACCGGACTGACGGGCCTCACCGAGTGCCACCCACTCACCGTCCGGCGCCGGTCGGCCGAACTCCTCCTCGAACTCACGGCGGGCAGCGGTCGCGGGCTCCTCGTCAGGGCCGTACTCACCCTTGGGGATCGACCAGGCAGCACTCTCGCGGCCCGCCCAGAACGGACCGCCCATATGCCCGATGAGCACCTCGAAACCGGCACTGTCGTCCGCGGCCCCCTCCAGTCGGCGGAACAGAAGAAGACCCGCACTGCGCGTGGCGCGCTTCTGGGACGGCATGCCGTCAAGTCTGCGTCCCGGTAGCGTACGCCGCCACGCACGACACCCCTTGTCCGGTGATCACCGCTGTCATCGACTCGACGTTCCCTGTTTCCCCTGAGGTTCCCGATGCCCTCTGGTGCGTGGTTGTGCCCGCGGCCATGCTGTCCGCGGACAGCGCCTTCCGCCTGCGGGTCGGCGCCCAACCATCAGGATTCCAGGAGGATTTGTGGTCTTTGGCATAGTCGGAAAGACAACCGGACGGCGCGGGAGGGCGGCGCGAAGGTACGGAATGGCCGCGCGACCGCTCGTGCTGCTGGCGACGGTGTCCGCGGTGACGGCCGGCGCGATCTCTCCCGCCCTCGCTGATTCGGCCCCCGACCTCCACCCCCACACCTTCGCCGAAGTCCTCAGACCGGTCGCCCCACCACCCGCGAGCAACCCGGCAGGGGAGACCGCATCGGTCGCGGACGGCGACGGCATCGAGACCGCACGTACGTCGCGCCCGATCGCCCCGGGTATCCGTCTCGACTCGTACGACCGCCTCGAATCCGACAAGTGGCTGCGGGTCGACTCCCTCTCCGTCGACCTCGCCGGCACCGGCGTACAAGCCGACTACCTCTCCACCGGCAAGGTCTCCGGCCGGCGCACGGTCTCCGAACTCGCCGCCGGGCACGACGCCGGCCACGGCCGACGCACCGTCGCCGCGGTCAACGCCGACTTCTTCGACATCAACCAGACCGGTGCGCCGGAGGGGATCGGCATCAAGGACGGGGTCACCGTCCAGTCGCCCGCCCCGGGAATCAACCGGGCCGTCGGCATCGGCCCCGACAGCGCAGGCCGCATCCTGAACCTGTACTTCGAGGGGACGCTCACCCTCCACTCCGGGCAGCATCCGCTCGGCGCGTACAACGCCGCCAATGTGCCCGCCGGGGGAGTCGGCGCGTACACCTCCGCCTGGGGAACCGCCGACCGTGCCCTGACCGTGGACAAGGCGACCCCGGTCGCCGAAGCGGTCGTACGGGACGGCAAGGTCGTTTCCGTCTCGGACACCCCCGGATCGGGAGCCGTCCCCGACGACACCACCATCCTGGTCGGCCGTGAAGCCGGCGCCGCCGCAGTCGACGCCCTGAAGCCCGGCGACCCGGTGTCCCTGACCTACCGGGCACGCACCGACAGCGGAGCCGTGCCGCGCACCGCGGTCGGCGGCCGCGAACTTCTCGTCGTCGACGGGGTCGCGCAGAACCACGACGGCGAGGGCAACAACACCGCAGCGCCCCGCACCGCCGTCGGCTTCTCCAAGGACGGCCGAACCATGCAGATCCTCACCGTCGACGGGCGGCAGGCCGACAGCGGCGGCGTCACCCTCACCGAACTCGGTCTGATGATGCGCCACGCCGGCTCGTACAGCGCACTCAACCTGGACGGCGGCGGTTCGTCGACCCTCGTCGCGCGCGAGCCCGGCAGCGACGCGCTCCGGGTGGAGAACAGCCCGTCGGACGGCAGCGAACGCACCGTCCCCAATGGTCTCGCCCTCACCGCCCCCGACGGCAGCGGACGGCTCAAGGGCTTCTGGGTCCAGCCCCATACACCCTCAGGTTCCGCGCCGGGCGTCGACCCCGTCAAGGGCGGCCACCCCGACCGCGTCTTCCCTGGACTCACCCGACAGCTCACCGCGACCGGATACGACGAGACGTACGGCCCTGCCGACGGCACCCCGCGCTGGCTTACGGTGAGAGGAGCCGTCGGTACGGTCGACGACAACGGGCTTTTCATCGCCCGCCGCAGCGGCACCACCGACGTACGCGCCGAACACGGGTCAGCACGCGGCAGCACATCCCTGACCGTCCTCGACAAGCTCGCCCGGATCGAGCCGACCACCCAGCGGGTGGGCCTCGCCGACGCCGAGGCCACCGGCTCGTTCGGCATCGTCGGACTCGACGCCCACGGCAACAGCGCCCCCGTCGAACCGCGGGACATCGCCCTCGACTACGATCACGCACTCTTCGACATCCGCGACGACGGTCAGGGCTCATTCACCGTCACCTCACGTACCGGCGACGGGGCCGGACAGATCAAGGCGACCGTGGCCGGCACCACCACCGTCCTCGCAGTCAGCGTCGGCCTCGCCGAGCAGGCCGTCTCCTCCTTCGACGACGCAGGGTCCTGGAAGTTCAGCCAGGCCCGGGCGAGCGGTTCGCTCGCTGCCACGCCCGACGGCCACACCGGCACCGGACTGAAGCTCACCTACGACTTCACCCAGTCCACCGCGACCCGCGCCGCCTACGCAGCCCCGCCCCAGCCGGTCGCCGTGCCCGGCCAGCCCCAGTCGTTCAAGCTGTGGATCAAGGGCGACGGCAAGGGCGCCTGGCCGACCCTGCACCTCAAGGACGCCGCAGGCTCCGACCAGCTGTTGCGCGGACCGTACGTCACCTGGACCGGCTGGCGGCAGGTCACCTTCGCCGTACCGCCGGGAGCCGCCATGCCGCTCTCCGTGTCCCGCTTCTACCTCGCAGAGACCGCGGCCGCCAAGCAGTACACGGGCGAGATCGTCATCGACGAACTCACCACCCAGGTGCCGCCCACCGTCGACCTCCCCGAGCAGGCGGCTCCCGCCGACCCGTTGATCGACCCGGCGGCCGTGACCGAGGGCAGGGACTGGCAGTTCGCGGTGATGTCCGACGCCCAGTTCGTCGCCCGCGACCCGGACAGTGCGATCGTCACCCAGGCAAGGCGCACCCTGCGCGAGATCAAGGCGGCCGGCCCGGACTTTCTCGTGATCAACGGCGACCTCGTCGACGAGGGATCGCGCGCCGACCTGGCCTTCGCCCACCGGGTCCTCACCGAGGAACTCGGTGACTCGCTGCCCTGGTACTACGTACCGGGCAATCATGAGGTCATGGGCGGCAGGATCGACAATTTCGTCACCGAATTCGGGCCCGCCCAGCGGACGTTCGACCACAAGGGCACCCGCTTCGTCACGCTCGACACGTCCAGCCTCAGCCTGCGCGGCGGGGGCTTCGCCCAGATCGAACAGCTCCGCGCCCAGCTGGACGCGGCGGCGAAGGACCGGACCGTGGACTCGGTCATGCTGATCGAGCACGTGCCGCCGCGCGACCCGACCGTACAGAAGGGAAGCCAGCTCGGGGACCGCAAGGAGGCGGCCCTGGTCGAACATTGGCTCGCCGACTTCTGCCGTACGACGGGCAAGGGCGCGGCCTTCATCGGCAGCCATGTCGGGGTCTTCCACGCCTCGCACGTCGACGGAGTGCCGTATCTGATCAACGGCAACTCCGGCAAGGCACCGGCCGGACCGGCGGACGAGGGCGGCTTCACCGGCTGGTCGCTGGTCGGCGCCGACCACATCACGCCCGGCGAACAGGCCGCAGCGCGACAACGGCCGTGGCAGGGCGGCCCGGACTGGGTCTCCGTGCAGACCCGTGCGCATGTCGACGCGCTGGAAATCGACGCACCCTCGATGCTCGGCACCGGAAGCCGTACAAGAATCACGGCGACCGTCACCCAGGGCGCCCGCAGTGTCCCGGTCGGCTTCCCGCTGGCCGCGGACTGGACCGGATCCCCGAATGTCCACATCGGCAGCCGGGACGACGCACGGCAACGCCACACGGCGGTCCTCGACCCGTCCACCGGCACCCTCACCGCACTGCGACCGGGCACGATCACGCTCGCCGTGACGGTCAACGGAACGACACAGAAGGTGCAGATCAGGATCGGGGCGGCCGGGGCGGCGTCGGCCGCCTGACGGCCCACGGGCCTGCCCGGCGATCACAGCCGGACAGGCCCCGGGGCCGCTCAGCAACACCCATGAACACCCGCGCGGGGCGGCCTTCACGAACGTGGAGCCCATCTGCTTACGACCTCGCCCACGATCGTCAGCGGCGTCGCGGTGTCTGGGACCCCCGCCTCCGGCGTTGTCGTCAGTCTTCCCCAAGGTCTCGGCTTTGCTCGACCTGGGGAAGACCCCATCCGCTCCGCGTCGACTTCCTCCTCCGCCTTGGATTCGAAGGCCCCGGACGCCGCTCCTTCTCCCACTGCCAATCATGGGCGAGGTCGTTACACCTTGCGGTACCCGTGCGCCTCCGACGCCGCAGCTTCCACCGCCACGATATCGCCGCCTGCCGACGCGGTGACCACGGCGGCCACCGCACCCTCCAGGAACGGCGCGTCCACCAGCCGTGAGCCGCCTGGCAGTTCGTCTCCCTCGTCCAGCATCGTCTTGACCGTGAGCACCGCGCTGCCCAGATCGACCAGCAATGCCACCCCCGCACCGCCGTCCACCGATCTGGCTGCCTCAGCGATCAGCTGAGTGCTGGTCCCGAGACCACCCGCGGGAGTGCCCCCGGCAGCGGCCACCGGAGCCGTCGCACCACCCGCCGCGAGACCCCTGGCCAGCTCGGCGACGGACTCGGCCACCGGGCCGCTGTGCGAGACCAGCACGATCCCGACCTGCTTCCCGCCGCTCACGCGTCACCGCCACTCGCACCATCGGTCTCGGCCAGTGCAGCGACCAGCAGGGCGGAGGACGTCGCCCCCGGATCCTGATGCCCGATACTGCGCTCACCCAGATAACTCGCCCTGCCCTTGCGGGCCAGCATCGGAACTGTCGCCAGCGCCCCTGCCTCCGCCGCCTCCCGGGCCGCCACGAACGACATGCCGAGCGCCTCGGAGGCCGGCAGCAGCGCATCGAGCATCGTCTTGTCCCCGGCCTGCGCCCCGCCCATCTGGGCCACGGCCGCGACGCCCACCCCGAGCGCCTCCGCCAACTGCTGCCGTGCCACCCGTGGCGCTTCGCCCAGAGCCTTACCGGTACGCCGCAACAGTGTCCCGTACAGCGGGCCCGAAGCCCCGCCGACCGTTGCGATCAACTGCCGCCCGGCGAGCATCAACACGGCCCCCGGGGTCTGCGGCGGTTCCTTTTCCAGGGCCGCCCGCACCGCGGTGAATCCGCGCTGCAGATTACTGCCGTGATCGGCGTCCCCGATCGCCGAGTCGAGCTCGGTGAGATGGTTCGCCTCGCGGTCCACGGAAGCCGCGGCCGCGGTCATCCAGCGGTGGAAGAAGTCGGCGTCGAGCACATGATCTCCTTTTCCGGCGGGTCAACGGCCCCAGCGCAGCGCAGGCGTCTCCACCGGCGCGTCCCAGAGGCGCAGCAGCTCCTCGTCCACCTGGCAGAGCGTCACCGAGCAGCCCGCCATGTCGAGCGAGGTCACATAGTTCCCCACGAGCGTACGAGCCGCCACCACACCCCGCTCGGACAGCACCCGCTGCACCTCGGCATTGAACCCGTACAGCTCCAGCAGTGGTGTCGCACCCATCCCGTTGACCAGCACGATCACGGGTCCACGCGGCCGCAGGTCCTCCAGGAGCGCGTCCACCGCGAAGTCCGCGATCTCCCGCGACGTCATCATCGGACGCCGTTCCCGCCCCGGCTCGCCATGAATCCCGATGCCCAGCTCCAGCTCGCCCGGCGGAAGATCGAATGTGGGTGACCCCTTGGCAGGTGTGGTGACGGCGCTGAGTGCCACCCCGAAACTCCGCGATGCCTCGTTCACCTGCCGGGCAATGGCCTCCACCCGCTCCAGCGGCGCACCCTCCTCGGCCGCCGCGCCGGCGATTTTCTCGACGAACAGGGTCGCGCCCGTGCCTCGCCGTCCCGCGGTGAACAGACTGTCGGTCACCGCCACGTCGTCATTGACGAGCACCTGGGTGACCCGCACGCCCTCGTCCTCGGCGAGCTCGGCGGCCATCTCGAAATTCAGCACGTCACCGGTGTAGTTCTTGACGACGAACAACACCCCCGACCCACTGTCGACCGCGGCGGCGGCCCGCACCATCTGATCCGGCACCGGCGAGGTGAACACCTCTCCCGGGCAGGCCGCGGAAAGCATCCCGGGCCCGACGAACCCCGCATGCAACGGCTCGTGCCCCGACCCGCCCCCGGAGACGAGCGCCACCTTCCCGGCCACGGGCGCGTCACGCCGTACGACGACACGATTCTCGACATCCACGGTCAGCTCGGGGTGGGCGGCGGCGATACCGCGCAGCGCGTCCGCGACAACGGTTTCGGGGACGTTGATGAGCATCCTCATGCGTACCTCCTGGGACGGTTAGCAGGTGGGTCTTCGACCTGTGTTTTTGCTGGTCAGAGCGGTATGGACAGTTCTTGACCTCGGCGGTCAGTAGCGGCTGTAAGCGGGCTGTGGCAGTACTGATGCTGGCTTAATGCTGATTTCGGTGACGGTTCGTCAGGTCGGCTGCGCGGTCGGGCGGGACTCGGGTGGAGTGCCGCTGTCGGCAGTATCGGCCTTGCGGCAGCGAAGGTCACGCGCGAGAACATCACTGGGCGTGCCCCGTCAACGGCTAGGGCGTGTTTCGAAAGTCCCGTCGTCCGCCCGAAGGGCGGGCCCCGCGGCGTCTGGTGCGTGCGATCGCAAGGCGGAGGGTCGTCCTCGTACTGGACGTACGAGGACGATCCCGACAACGCGGCGAGCGTGCGTGCCAGACGCCGCGGGGCAGGCGGGACTTTCGAAACACGCCCTAGGGACGCAGGGCGCGCAGCAGCAGGTCGGCCAGATGGTCGGCAACCTCCTGCTGGCTGAGCGGGCCGTCGGGCCGGTACCAGGTGGACAGATGGTGTACCGAGCCGAAGTGGTAGTCGACGATCAGGTCCGCCGGGGTGGCCGTGGAGAACACTCCGCTCCGCTGGCCCTCTTCCACCAGGGCCCGGAAGCGCTCGTGGTAGCGGCGCCGCTCCATACGTACCTGCTTGTTCTTCTCCGGGCTGAGGTGGTGCATGGACCGGAAGAAGATCGAGGCATCGTCGAGGTTCTCGATGGTCGTGACGACCACATCCGCGGCGGCGTCGCGCAGCCGTTGTTCGACCGGGGCGTCGGCGTCGGCGAAGGCGTCGAGGCGCTCCTGCTGGAGCCGGAGCACCCGGGCGTAGACCTCCTGGAGCAGGTCCTCCTTGGAGCCGAAATAGTGGTAGAGGGCGCCCTTGGTGACGCCTGCCGCCTCGACGATCTCCTGGACCGAGGTGCGGTCGTACCCCTGCTCGGCGAAGAGCCGGGTGGCGGCGGCCAACAGCCGTTGAGGGACGGGGACCGTGCCCCCGTCCGTCGCCTTGGCCATAGCCGCCACCTTCCTTCCGTACCGTGCGTGAATCCGTGCTGTGCGTGAAACGGTCTGCCGAGGGGAACGCAGTTCCCGCCTGAGGATCTTCCCACTCGCCGTCTTCGGGATTTCAGTCAGGATCTCGTCTCCTCCCACTTCTGCTGGAGGTGGTTCATATTGCCGAGCCAGTGGTCGGTGTCCTTGGCGCGGGCCCGGTAGTACGCGGCCACCTCGGGGTGCGGCAGGACGAGGAAGCGGTCCTCGGCCATGGCGTCGAAGAGCGCGTCGGCAACCGCCTCGGGCTCGATGGCGCTGGGGGCGAGGACGAGTTCGCCGGCCGATCCGGCGGCGGTGAGCATGTCCGTACGCACGCCCTGCGGGCAGATCGCGTGGACCTTGATGCCACGGTGGCGGTAGGTCAGTGAGAGCCATTCGGCGAAGGCGACGGCTCCGTGCTTGGTGACGCTGTACGGTACGGCGCCGATCATCGCCAGCAGTCCGGCGGCGGATGCGGTCGAGACGAAGCGGCCGCTGCCGCGTTCCAGCCAGTCCGGCAGCAGCGCTCTGGCCGCGCGGACATGGGCCATCACATTGACGTCCCAGGCGGCGGCCCAGACCTCCTCGTCGACGAAGAGGTCGCCGGGCGAGGCGAGGCCCGCGTTGGCGCAGTAGATGTCGACGGTGCCGTCCAGCGCGTCCCGGGCGGCGTCCACGATCCGCGAGGCGTCACCGGCGACGGCGGTGCCACCGATCTCCTCGGCCAGCGGCTTGATCCTGGCCTCGTCGAGGTCGTTGACCACGACCCGTGCGCCTTCCGCGGCGAATCGGCGGGCCAGAGCGGCTCCGATGCCGCCTGCGGCCCCCGTGATCACTACGCCCGCACCCTGCACCGTACTCATCGGTCCCGCCTCTCTCAGCCGACTGTCTCAGCAGACTAACCAGTCGGTATGTCGTCGGGGAAGGGGTTGGCGCCGCTCGAGCGACACTCCTGTCACAACTGTCACGTCCGGCTCATTCCGTATGGCCTGAACGCGCGCTAGCGTGCGTGACCATGACAGTCGTCGCGATCATGGAGGTAGCTGAATGAGCCTGTCCAGACGTGGATTGCTGGCCGCCGGCGGTGCGGTGGGGGCCCTCGCGGCGACGGCCGCGGGTACCGGGGTCGCGACGGCCGCCCCCATCCCCGGCCAGGGACGGGGCACCGTGCACGGCCGGGTCCGTACCGGCTTCGACCGGCTTGCGGCGGACGGCTACGCGCTGCTGAAGGGCCAGAAGGTCGGGGTCGTCACCAACCCCACCGGGATCACTTCCGACGTGCGCCACATCGTCGATGTGATGCATCCGGACGACCGGGTGGACCTGATCGCCGTCTTCGGGCCCGAGCACGGATTCCGCGGCACCGCGCAGGCGGGCGGTTCGGAGGGACGCTACGACGACCCGGCAACCGGACTCCCGGTCTACGACACGTACTTGAAGAGCGGGCAGCCGCTCGCCGATGTCTTCACCGCGTCCGGGGTGGACACGATCGTCTTCGACATCCAGGACGCGGGCGCCCGTTTCTACACCTACATCTGGACGCTGTACGACTGCATGGCGGCGGCGGCGCTCGCGGGCAAGCGGTTCGTCGTCCTGGACCGGCCGAACCCGGTGACCGGGCGGGCGGCACTCGGTCCTGTGCTCGATCCGGCGTTCGCCACGTTCGTGGGCCGCCGGGAGATCGCACAGGCGCACGGCATGACGGTCACCGAGCTGGCGCTGCTCTTCAACGCGGAGTTCCTGGCCGAGCGGCCGGTGGACCTGCGCATCGTGAAGATGTCGGGGTGGAAACGCTCGGACTTCTTCGACGCGACCGGGCTTCCGTGGGTGCCGCCGAGCCCCAATATGCCGACGCCGGACACGGCGCTGGTCTACTCGGGGACCTGCCTGTTCGAGGGCACAAACCTTTCCGAGGGGCGTGGCACGACCCGGCCGTTCGAGCTGCTCGGTGCGGAAGGCATCGACCACCGGTGGGCGGCGGCCGCGAACGCGCTCGATCTGCCGGGGGTGGCCTTCCGCGAGGCGTACTTCGCGCCGACGTTCTCCAAGTTCCAGGGAAGGACGGTCGGCGGGGTGCAGTTGCACGTCCAGGACCGTGAGGCCTTCGATCCGGTCCGCACGGGGATCGCGCTGCTGGTGACGGCGAAGCAGACGTGGAGCGGATTCGCCTGGCGCTCGGACAACTGGATCGACAAGCTCACCGGCAACACCCGGGTCCGCACGATGATCGATGCGGGGGCGGACACGGATGAGGTGGTGGGGGCGTGGGAAGAGGATCTCACCGCGTTCCGGGGCGTCCGGAAGAGGTACCTCCAGTACCGGTGAGCCCAGGGACGTCCGGGGGCCGGTTCCTTTGTCCTCAAACGCCGGACGGGCTGGGTGCGTTCGCAGAACGGCCCTGATGGTTCCGGCCCACCGGCCGAACGGTTGCGCCCTCAATCGCCGGACGGCCTGGATTCCCGGCTCCGGCTGGAAGGCGGGGCGCCGAAGGGCGGGCGCCGGAAGGCCGAGCGCCGGACGGGCGGGCAGATCAAGCCCGTCCGGCACCAGAGGACATCTTCCGGCGCTACCGGTGCGCCGGGAACTCCACCACCTGCTGGTACGTCGGGCGGTTCTGCCAGTGGATGGACTTCTGGTCGATCCCGCCCAGCGGCCGGTGGACGATCGAGTCCGTGCACCACTGCTTGCCGGCCTTGCAGTTGTCGTCACCGGGGTAGACGTCCGCGGCCGGCTCGGCCGCAGCCCGCTTCAGGGATGCCAGCAGTGCGTCACGGCAGTTGCCCAGATCGCCGTTCCCGCAGTACGCCTTGGCCAGCGGACCCTTGACCGGCTGCCCCAGGACCCGGCGCAGGTCCTTGTCCGCGAAGCCCCACCAGCCGTACTGGAACGCCGAACCACTGTGCGCCCCGCTCGGCCCGTGACTGGCCGCCGGAGACTCGTCGGTAGCGAGGTTCGCGGTCAGCGCCCCGTACAGGTCCTCGCCGAGACCCGGCTTGAACTCGGCCTCGACCAGCTTCGGCCACCACGCGTCCATGATCCGTACAGCATCGGCGTAGGTGTACACATGCGATCCGGGACTGCTCTCCTTGCGCTGCGATCCTGCTGCCCGCCAGGACTCCAACTGCTGTACGACTCCGTTCAGTTCCGGATCGGTGACCGGCCGGGTGCGGATCACCTTGAGCAGTTCGGGCAGCAGCTGTTCGCCGCGCAGATCGGTGACGGCGGCCTGAGCCATGGCCCGGGTCAGGGACGCACGGGTCACACCGCCCTCCTCGACCAGCTCCGCCACACGGTCGTCCAGCAGATCGGCCCGGTGCACCGCGCTGAGGCCGAAGCCCGCGGAGGCGTACCCCTTGGCCTGCTTGTTGTTCCAGGAGACGTAGTAGTCCTGGCCGCTGGAGTGCGGATGCTCGGCGAACGAGGTGTACGCGGCGGTGTTGGCTGCCGGGTCGTACCCCTTCCACTCGTAGGCCTGCGCGGCCGTCACGGGCAGCGCCGGGTCGACGCCCGTCGCGCGTACCGGGTTCATGCCGCTGTTGTAGTACGCGGCGGTGCGGGAGTCGGCGTAGAACCAGTTGAACGCGTAGTCGATATTGCTCGCCGCCCGCTGGAAGGAGGCGGCGTCCTTGACGTACGCCGGGTCGTTGAGCATCTGGAAGCCGATGATCGAGTCGGCCTCGTGACGGTAGGTGGTGCGCAGCGAGGTGTACGCGACGGGCTTGCCGCCCACGGTGGCGCGGTGGGTGACGATGCCGTAATTGGTGCGCCGTACCTGCATCCGGTAGGAACCCTTCGCCGTGGAATCGGCGACGGTCGGTGTCCAGGAATTGGTGCGCTCCAGCGTCTCCATGGCGGTGCAGGTGCCCCGGTAGAGGTAGTGCGTGGAGTCCTTGGTGGGGACGGAGCCGTCGGGCTCGCACAGGTCGATGGCGTAGGTGTCGGTGATGTCCTGGCCGGCCGAGGTGGCGCTCCAGGCGTAGTCCTGGCCGCGGCCCATCTGGATGTACATGCCGACACCGGCGAAGGAGACACCTCGGGCGCTGATGCCGGGGCCCTGGAGTTCCTGGAGCATCATCAGCTGCGGGGCGAAGTAGCCGGTCTGGGGTCCGAAGACCGCGATCGGGTTTCCGCTCGCGGTGTGCTTGCCGGAGACCAGCAGGGCGTTGGACAAACCGCGCTTCTGGGCGCCGGAGCCGGAACCGGGCAGCGAGCCCTCGGGGATGACGCCGTCGTCGTAGATGCCCTGGGCCTTCTTGAGCGTGGCCGGGGCCTTGACGGGGGTCTTCCGGTCCGTGCCCGCGGAGCCGGTGCGGTCGTGGATCAGGGGTTCAGCCGTGACGGACCCGCTGTCGGGCAGTGCGGTGCCGCGGGCCGTGGCGGGCTTGCCGGCGTACGGGAACGACGTGCCGTCATGGATCGTCAGCACGGCCTCGGGATCGTTGCGCTGCCGGAACGACTCCCAGACCTTGGTGCCTTCGGCGACGCCGTACTTCTGCTGGGCGGAGAGGAGCGAGAGCGCCGCCTGTACCTCGCCGCCGCCACCGCCACCGAACTGACCGCCGACCACTGAGGCGATCGAGATCAGGTCTGTCAGCTTGAACGGCTGGATCTCCCCGATGTTGGTGATCGCGTCGATCTTGCCGGTGAGAACGTACTCACCGGGGAAGTAGCGGCCCTTCTTGGACTTCTCGCGGTACGCGTTGATGCCGTCGACATACGCCTGGGCGTCCGCCATGGCCTGTTCGCCGCGGGCGCCCTCATGGGTCCTGATGTACTCGACCTGGGCTTCGAGATCGGCCTCGGTGTACGGGGCCTGCGGCCAGAACTGCTGCTCCAGGCCCTGGTTGGCGAGCGCGCCGCCCGCGAACGAGGTCAGTTCGCCGCGTCCGATGTGCCGGAAGAGATCCATCAGCCAGAGCCGGTCCTGCCCGGCCGCGAATCCGGCACCGAACTCGGTGCCGTAACGGGTGGTGCCCTTGATGTGCGGGACACCTGACGTCTTGTCACGGGTGATCGTGACGTCGTCGCGCGGCGAGGTGACGGACTCGACCTGGTCCTCGGGCACGCCGAACGAGGCATCATTGAAGAAGTCGGTCAGCTTCTGGTCGGTGAGACCGGTGTGCCCGGCCACCAGGCCGTTGTAGCGGTCGAGTTGGTCGTCGCTGTGGGCGGGGTGCGTACCGAACGCCTTGTTGCCGAGGATGTCGACGAGCGTGGCGTTGCCGTTCTCGCCGGGCGGCAGAATGTCGTCGCACTGCCCCTGGCAGTAGTCGGTGACGGGTGAAGGTTCCGCTGCCGCGGCACCGGACTGCGGTGAGGCCGCCAATAAGGTGGTGCCGAGCGCGAGAACCGCCGCGGCGGTAGCGACTCTGAACTTGACGGTGCGTGGGGGCATACGTGCTCCTCCGAGAGGCCGATGCGCCGGAGGTTACCGCCGGTACGACCCGCCAAGAGGGTGAACACCAGTCACCTTTTCTGAATCATCACATGCCGCCGCCTGCGGCCCGCTGTCCAATCGTGGGTGAGGCCGTAAGTCATCTCGCATGGCGGACGTCACCATATTTTGGATCCGAATCGGGCAGTCGTACGTCCATTCCTTGACGCCGAAGTACGAGCGACGGAGGTGACAGTGCAGTGGCCGGATTCCGGAGTCTTGCGCGACAGGTCCGCGACCCGCGGGGCGACCTGGCGCTGCGGCGGTATTCGCTGCGCAAGTGCCTGGAGAGGTTCGCCCCCTACGGGCATCGGGCGACATGGGATCATCTGTGCGCCCGGCACGGGATCGAGCCCGAGGACCGGTCCCCCGATCCGGAACGGCTGGTGCGCGCGCTGGACGAGCTGGAGGCGGCGCGGGCCGTCTGGCTCCGATACGAGGCGGGGTTCGCCGAGCGGCGCAGGAGGGAGAAGCGCGACGGGCTTCGCAGGCCCGGGGCGTTCGACGACTGGCACCGGCGCACCTTGGGCGGCCACGGGGTCGCCCGCTGCGAGGACCCGGCGGTTCACCCCTCGGCGCCGTTGGCCGAGGTCCTCGGCCGGCTGATCGCCGCGCTGGAGTCGGAACCGGGCGCCTCCTGCCCGGTGTGCGCGGGCACCGAGATCGCCTGGCGGCACGATCTGGAGTGCGAGCCGTGGTCGGGGCCGGTCTGCACGCGGTGCGGAATCGTGGTGCCGCAGCCGGCGCTCACACCGGGGGCGCTGGCGAAGGCCCGAAACGCATGGCGACGGGAGATGGCATCGGCGGCATGACGGACAGCGAAGGGCGCCCGGCGCACCCGCCAGGCACCCCCGAGCGGGCGGGCCCACGCCGCTACGAGCAGTCGGCCGACCGGCGCTCCGGCATCAGGCGTGAGCCGCTGATCCGCTGACCGGAGATGTCGTCCGGGTTGGAGAGCACACAGTTCTCCAACGACAGACAACCGCAGCCGATGCAGTCGGTGAGGTGGTCCCGCAGTCGGCCCAACTGCGCGATGCGCTCGTCCAGTTCGGAGCGCCATGCCGCGGAGAGCCGCGCCCAGTCGTCACGGTTCGGGGTGCGTTCCTCGGGGAGTTCGGAGAGTGCGTCCCGGATGGTGGCGAGCGGGATGCCGACCCGCTGCGCCGCACGGACGAACGCGACCCTGCGCAGCGCGTCCCTGGTGTAGCGGCGCTGGTTGCCGCTGGTGCGGCGGCTGCTGATCAGGCCCTTGGCCTCGTAGAAATGCAGGGCCGAAACAGCGGCGCCGCTGCGCGCCGAGAGCTGGCCGACCGTGAGTTCATGGAGTGTCTGTGGGATCTGGGGCACCCCTCCAACCCTACTTGCCCCTCCCACGGCCGGTCCGTCGTTGACAGGAACGCACCCGGCAACCATTCTGAGCAAGCGCTTAGACAGTGCGATTACGGATGACCGCCGGCCGCGAGCCGGACGGGTGGCCGAGAACTGGAAGGGCAGGGACCAGGGACATGGCAGAGCCGAGGATCTTCACGTCCGCGCAGGAGTTGCGTGACGGGGTGGGTGAGCAGCTGGGGCACAGCGAGTGGCTGGAGATCGAGCAGAAGAGGATCGACCTCTTCGCCGAGGCCACCGGTGACCATCAGTGGATCCATGTGGACCCGGAGCGGGCCGCGGCCGGGCCGTTCGGCACGACGATCGCGCACGGCTACCTCACGCTCTCACTGCTGCCGGCGCTCGTACCCCAGATCATGCGGGTCGAAGGCATGAAGATGGGCATCAATTACGGGACGAACAAGGTCCGCTTCCCGTCCACCGTGCCCGTGGGCTCCCGGCTGCGCGCGACGGCCGTCCTGAAGAACGTCGAGGAGGCCGGGGGCGGTGTGCAGGTCACCGCCCTCGTCACGGTCGAACGCGAGGGCGGCGACAAGCCGGTGTGCGTGGCCGAGTCGGTGTCACGCTACTACTTCTGACGACGCGCCCAGTCACCTCTGCCGTCGGCAGCGACCATGCGCAGCACGAGGTCGGCATACAGCTCGCCGACCTCGTCCGGCGTCCGGCTGCCCTGCGCGTTGAACCAGCGCGCCACATCGATGCAGAGCGAGAGCACCGCGAGCGTGGTGCCCGGGATGTCGGGCACGTCGAACTCCCCGGCCTGCACACCCTCGCTGATGATCCGGCGCACCACCGCGTCGCTCCTGCGGCGCAGCTCGACGATCTCCATGCGGTGCTCCTCACCGAGGGCATCGAGTTCGTACTGGACCACACGGGCCGTGGTGTGGCGTTCGGCGTGCCAGCGGACGAAGGACCGTACGGCCTCGGCCAGCCGCTCGGCGGCCGTGCCCCCGCCGTCGGCGGCGGCCTCCAGGACGAACAGGGCGCGGTCGTGACCGATCTTGCTGATCCGGTGGAGCAGCTCTTCCTTCGTCTTGTAGTGGATGTAGAGCGCGGCGGGGCTCATCCCCGCGCGGCCGGCGATGTCGCGGGTGGTGGTGGCGTGGTACCCGCGCTCGGCGAAGGCGTCGACGGCGGCGACGAGGAGCCGCCTGGCCGCCTCGGGCGTCACCTCGGCCCACGGCTCACTGTCACCGTGGATCTCCTCCGCCGTGCTCATCGTCACTCGCCCCTCTCGTCAGCAGGACGAACACCATACCCCGAACCTGAGCAAGCGCTTAGGGTTCGTCCGGACGGGATCGTCAGACCTTCTGGAAGGGGTCGTGCTCGGCAAGGATCTTCTCCAGCCGGGCCTGGTCGACCCGGCTGATGAGCTGTCCCGCTTCCTGGCGGTCACGGATGACCTTGGCCAGGGTGAAGCACGAGGTGACCAGGTAGAGAACGCCGATCGCGAGGAATCCTCGGACCCAGGCGTCGGCGTCCAGGAAGTAGATACCGAGAGCCACTGCGGCCATCGCCACCCCGAAGGACGCGACGGCCTGGCCGTAGAAGGCCGCGGTGCTCTGCTGCTTGACCGATGTTGTGTCACTCATGACCACCAGCATCGACCGACGTGGCATGCGCCACCATCCGCCCCCGTACTCAGCCCAGTACTCAGACTCCCGTTCGAGCATTCCCTCGACTCCCCCATTCACCGGTCGGCCTTACGGCCTGGTGCACGATAGAGAGTGGATCGCCGGGAGCCCGCTCGCTATCGTGCACCAGGCCGTTAATTAGCGCTGCTAGTTTTCTGCTTGTTGCCCCTACCATGTGCCGCATGGCCCGACCGCGCAAGCCCCTTCTCAGCAGAGACCGCATCGTCGAGACGGCGAGCGCACTCGTGGACTCCGAAGGCCTCGACGCCGTCTCCACCCGTCGGCTCGCCGCCGAACTCGGGGTCAGCGGACCCTCGCTCTACAACCACTTCCGCACCAAGGACGAGATCCTGGACGCGGTCGCGGACGCCGTGTCAGCCCAGGTCGATCTGTCGATGTTCGACGAGTCGGACACCCGCGGCTGGCGCGCCGCCCTGCATGACTGGGCCGTCTCCTATCGCGCGGCGCTCACCGAGCACCCACACATCGTTCCGGTGCTCGCCCAGGGCCCGGGACACCACCCGGCCGGTCTGCGGGTTGCCGACGCGGTCTGCGGCGCGATGGTCAGGGCCGGCTGGCCGCCCGCCCAGGCCACGTACATCGGGGCCCTGATGCGCTACTTCATCACCGGCTCGGCCCTCGGTTCGTTCGCCCACGGCTCCGTCGACGACGAGACGGCGTACGACCGCGCGGACTATCCGCACCTCGGCCAGGCCCATCTGCCGGCCGACCGCCGCCAGAAGGTCGACGAGGGGGCGTTCGAAACCGGGCTGCGGGCACTGGTCGACGGCCTCTCCCTCCAGTACGAGCAACTGGTGCCCGCCGGGACTGTGCGGCCCGCACCGAAGCGTTCCTGACGCATCCTGGAACGCATGGCACGCATGGCGCACCCCGACCCGGCCGCACCCCGCCTCGCCGCCCTGGCCGCGCTCCTCGCCGACGAGACCCGGGCCGCCTTCTGCCTGGCCCTGCTCGACGGCCGCGCCTGGACCGCGGGCGAGCTGGCCAGATACGCCTCGGTGGCGCCGTCAACCGCCAGCGAGCACCTGGGCAAGCTCGTCGCGGGCGGGCTGCTGACCGAGGAGCGGCAGGGCCGCCACCGCTATCTGCGGCTCACCGACGAACGGGCCGCGCACCTCGTCGAGGACCTCGCGGCCCAAGCCGTCCCCCGCACCGTGCCCGAGCGTCCGCACACCCTGAGCGCGGTGAGCGCCGGCAGCGCGCTGGCCCGCGGACGCACCTGTTACGACCATCTCGCGGGCCGGATCGGCATCGCGATCGCCGATGCCATGACCGTACGAGGACTGCTGCGGCAGGACACCGGCTTCGCGCTCACCGACGACGGGCTCAGCTGGTTCGGCGGACTGGGCATCAGTCTGGAGTCGAGGTCGCGGCGTCCGCTCGTCCGGAGCTGTCTGGACTGGACGGAGCGCAGGCCGCACCTGGCAGGCGTCGCGGGAGCGGCACTGTGCCGGCATGCGCTGGATGCCGGGTGGTGCGTACGGATCGGGTCCGGGCGCGCGGTGAAGGTGACCCCGGACGGGGAACGGGCGCTGAACGAACACCTCGGCATCGAGCCGTCCACCATTCGGTGAGGGCCGAACGATCACTGTCCTACTTTCGGGTCCATGACGACGACACCCACCCCGGCGGCGACACCTGCGGCACATCGTGACTGGCGGGCCCCCGCCGCGGCCTGCACCAGCGTGCTGCTGTGGGCCTCCGCCTTTGTCTCCATCCGCAGCGCCGGGGATGCCTATTCGCCCGGCGCGCTCGCTCTCGGCCGGCTGCTCGCGGGCTCCCTGGCGCTGGTCACACTGCTGGTGCTGCGGCGCGAGGGGCTGCCGTCGCGGGCCGCCTGGCCAGGGATCATATGGTCGGGCCTGCTCTGGTTCGGCCTGTACATGGTGGTGCTCAACTGGGGTGAGCAGCTGGTCGACGCGGGCACGGCCGCGATGGTGGTTAACATCGGTCCCCTCCTGATCGCGCTGCTCGGTGCCCGGATGCTCGGCGAGGGACTGCCCAGCAGGCTGGTGGCCGGCATGGCCGTGTCGTTCGCGGGCGCCACCGTGGTCGGGCTCTCGATGTCGGGGCACGGCAATGCGTCGGTGCTCGGCGTGGCGCTCTGTCTGCTGGCCGCGGTGGCGTACGCGGCGGGGGTGGTAAGTCAGAAGCCCGCGCTGCGGCACGGCTCAGCACTGCAGATCACCACGTTCGGCTGCCTGGTCGGCACCGTCGCCTGCCTGCCCTTCTCCGGCGAACTGATCTCCGACGCCGCCGACGCACCCCTGTCCGCCACCCTGAACATGGTCTATCTGGGCCTCTTCCCGACCGCGCTGGCCTTCACCACTTGGGCCTACGCACTCGCCAGGGACCACCGCGGGACGGATGGGCGCCACCACCTATGCGGTGCCCGCGCTGGTGGTGGTGATGTCCTGGCTGCTGCTGGACGAGGTGCCCGCGCCGCTCACCGTCGGCGGGGGGCTGCTCTGCCTGGCCGGGGTGGCGGTCTCCCGGATGCGTCCGCGGACGGGCCGGACAGGCGGGACCGACCGACCGGGGCTCGTGCCGGATTCCCCGGACAGCCGCCGCTCCGGACCGCCGTCGTCAGCCGAGTTCCGCGGCCTCCGTGCCGGGGCTCTCGAACTGGGTGCGGTACAGCTCCCCGTACCGGCCGCCGACCGCCAGGAGTTGTTCGTGGGTGCCCCGCTCCACGATCTGCCCGTTCTCCACGACAAGGATGAGGTCGGCCGCCCGTACGGTGGAGAGCCGGTGGGCGATCACGACTGCCGTGCGTCCGGCGAGTGCTTCGGTGAGCGCCTCCTGCACGGCCGCCTCGGAGGTGTTGTCCAGGTGGGCGGTGGCCTCATCGAGGATGACGACGCGCTGGCGGGCCAGGAGCAGCCGAGCGATGGTCAGCCGCTGACGTTCGCCGCCGGAGAGGCGGTAGCCGCGTTCGCCGACGACCGTGTCGAGCCCGTCGGGGAGTGAGGCGACCAGGCCGTCCAGGCGTGAGCGGCGCAGGGCGTCCCAGAGGTCCTCCTCGGTGGCTTCCGGCCGGGCGAGCAGGAGATTGGCGCGGACCGACTCGTGGAAAAGGTGGCCGTCCTGGGTGACCATGCCGAGGGTGTCACGCAGGGTGTCAACGGACAGATCGCGTACGTCGATGCCGCCGATGCGTACCGAACCCTCGTCCGTGTCGTACAGGCGTGGCAGCAGTTGCGCGATGGTGGACTTGCCCGCGCCGGACGAACCGACGAGTGCCACTGTCTGGCCGGGTTCGGCGCGGAAGGAGACCCCGCGCAGCACTTCGCCGCCGCCGCGGGTGTCGAGAGTCGCGACGTCTTCGAGCGAGGCGAGGGAAACCTTGTCGGCGGACGGGTAGCCGAAGCGTACGCCGTCGAACTCCACGGAGACCGGCCCTTCCGGGACCGCGCGTGCGTCCGGCTTCTGCTCGATGAGCGGCTTGAGGTCGAGGACCTCGAAGACCCGCTCGAAGCTGACGAGGGCGCTCATCACCTCGACGCGCGCCCCGGCAAGGGCGGTGAGCGGCGCGTACAGCCGGGTCAGCAGCAGAGCGAGGGAGACGACCGCGCCCGCGTCGAGCTGCCCGCGCAGCGCGTAGAACCCGCCGAGCCCGTAGACCAGGGCGAGCGCCAGTGCGGACACGAGGGTGAGGGCGGTGATGAACACGGACTGTGCCATGGCCGTGCGTACCCCGATGTCGCGCACCCTGCCTGCTCTGGCGGCGAATTCGGCGGACTCGTCGGCGGGCCGGCCGAAGAGTTTGATCAATGTGGCGCCGGGCGCGGAGAAGCGCTCGGTCATCCGGGTCCCCATTGCGGCATTGTGGGCCGCGGCCTCCCGCTGGAGCCTCGCCATCCGGGTGCCCATGCGGCGCGCGGGCAGCACGAAGACCGGCAGCAGCACCAGGGCGAGCGCGGTGATCTGCCAGGAGATGGAGAGCATGACACCGAGGGTGAGGAGCAGCGTCACGACATTGCTGACGACGCCGGAGAGTGTGTTGCTGAAGGCGCGCTGGGCGCCGATGACGTCATTGTTGAGGCGGCTGACGAGCGCGCCGGTACGGGTACGGGTGAAGAACGCGATCGGCATGCGCTGCACATGGTCGAAGACGGCGGTGCGCAGATCGACGATCAGCCCTTCGCCGAGGTTGGCCGAGAGCCAGCGACCGGCCAGGCCGAGCGCCGCCTCCGCGACGGCGATCACGGCGATGAGCAGAGACAGCCGTGTGACGGTGTGTCCGTCCTTGCCGGCCACGATCGCGTTCACCACGCGGCCGGCGAGGACGGGGGTGGCGACCGCGAGCAGCGCCGTCGCCACGCTCAGCATCAGGAACAGGGCGACCCGGCGCAGGTGCGGACGGGCGAACGCGGCGATGCGCCGCAGGGTTGCTCGGTCGAAGGGGCGTCGGTCCGCTTGCGCGTTCATGACGTTGTGGAGTTGCGTCCAGGCGGTGGCTTCCATGCTCATGAGAGGAACGTACGACCTCCAGCGGACTTGAGGTCAACCACCCGGATTCGAGAAGAAGTTCGCCCTCGTTGATCTCCTACGGGCCGACGATCACGCGGAGCAGGTGTTGTGTGTCGCGGCGGTACTGCCAGGACTGCGGGACGAGCTCCCTCGCAGTCAGTCCAGGACTTGCGCGAGGTAGGCGCGGAGCAGGACACGGGTCTCGGCGACGATGGCCCGGTCGCCCGACGGGTCGGTACGGAAGGCGAGTTGGAGGAGGGCGTCGGCGGCCTCGACGCAGACCAGGACCGTCCGGAGAAGATTCTCGTCGGGGGCACGGCCGAGGTGCCCGGAGAGCAGTTCGGTGAGCCGGCCCGCGACCCGGTGGTTGGCGTCACTGGCCGGGTCGTCGTCGGGGGCCGGAGCGCCGAAGTCGACGAGGGCGAAGCCGGCCACGGAGCGCTTCATCACCAGGTATTCGTCCAGGACGGCATCGATGGTGCTGCGCCAGTCGGCGGCCGGGATGGCGGCGAGGCGGGCGGTGATGCGTTCGGCGTAGCTGTCCAGGTTGCGCCGGGCGAGCGCGTCGGTCAGGGCGCGCTTGTTGGAGAAGAACCGGTAGACGGAGCCGATGGGGACCTCGGCACGGACGGCGACGGCACGGGTGGAGAGCTGCTCGTACCCGGTCTCGTCGAGGAGTTCGGCGCAGGCGTCGAGTATCCGTGCGAGGCGTTCGGCGCTGCGCTGCTGCACGGGGGCACGGCGGAGGTTCGTGTTCGCATGGGGCACGGTCTCCATGATGCCGTGGGTCTCCTCCGCGGGTGCCAGGTCGGTGTTGCCGGTGCGGCCGTCATGCGATGAGCAGGGACAGCCCGCCGATGGTGTACGTGATCATCAGGACCAGTAGCGGGAGTTGCCCCGCGACGGCGCGGCCGGGCGGGAAGAGGCGTACGGACCTGTCGTGGGCTGCGATGACGCCGAGTACGTGGCCGAGGACGATCGCGGCGACCTGGAGCGTGGCGACGCCGCCCGGCCCCAGGGGAGGCTCGGGCGGGACGGGATTGTCAGTGCCGGATGCCACCATGACTGTGCGTGGCCCTTCGGTGACGAAGAGCGTGAAGTAGTGGGCGATGAGATAGCCGAGGGCGATCGGGACGAGCGAGTGGGCGAAGGCGGCGAGGGGGTGGCGGAGTTGACCGGAGATCAGCCGGGTGGCGCCGGCGCAGAGGGCATAGAAGGTGGCGACGAGGGTGACAGCACCCAGGAGTCCGAGCGTGGCCGCGGTGGTGCGGCCCAGGGGTGAGCTCTGGACGGTGGTGATCCAGGAGGGTGCGTCGGAGAAGCCGTCATAGGCGGTGGAGCCGAGCATGACGCAGACGGTGGCGACGAGTCCGGGGGTCTGCGGCGTGGCATCGAGTCCGTTGAAAGGGGAGCGGAGTACGAGGCGGCGGTCGGCGGGGCGGCGGCCGAGCGGGGAGAGCCGGGCAAGCAGCCCCGAGTAGACCTCGAAGGCATCCGCCCGGTCGAACCATCCGGCGCCGTGGCGGGCGGCGCCTGCGAGGTGGACGGCGGCGTAGAGGGAGAGGAAGAGGAGGAGGGAGGTGGTCGATGCGGGATCGGGGGCGACGAGTTCGAGCCAGGTGAAGGCGAGGAGCCCGGCCGCGGCGGGCCAGAGCCCGAGGCGTATGGGAAGGGGGTGGCCTGCGGCGGGATCGCGGCCGAGCACGCGGCAGCCGAGGAGGTGGACGGTACGGAGCGGGTTGAGCAGTCGCCAGACGGGACCGAGCAGGAGTGATGCGGGGACGAGCCCGACCCAGAGGAGTACGTAGACGGCGCCGGGGGCCGGGTTGCGGTCCGGGTCGTCCGGGCCGAGGAGGAGGTGGAGCGTGATGAACAGGGCGGTGGCCAGTCCGAGTACGCGCACGGCGATACGGGTGGGGCGGGCGTCAGCGAGGCGCTGGACGGCGGCCGGGAGCGGGCGGCCCGCCCGGTCGCCGCGGAATCGGGAGGAGGACCAGAGCAGGCCGAGCGCGAGAAAGGAGACGAAGAGCGCGGCGAAGGCACCGGCGAAGGCGTAGAAGGGGGACAGCGGAAGGTCGTGCTGGGCGCCGATGCCATGAGCGAGGACGCTCACCGTACGACGAGTTGAGTCAGGAGCAGGCCGGACTCATGTGTCTCGACTTCGAAGAGGCCGGTGCGGGTGGCGGTGAACGTGAGGCTGACGGTCTTTCCTGCGGGCAGCCGGGCCTCCTTGTCATAGCCGTGGACGTGGAGGGTGTCGGCGTGGTCGCTGCGGACCCGGAGTTCGACGATCCGGCCCTTCTTGATCTCGGTGCGGCCGGGGGCGGGGGTGACCTTGCCGTGGGAGACGACGATCTCGAGGGTCGCGCCGGGCCGAGGCGTTTCCGGTTGGTGCGCCTCGGGGGCGGTGGGCTGTGCGGAGGCAGTGGCGAGGGAGGTGGTGGCCTGGATCGGGGCGGAGTTCACGGCCCAGGCGGTGTGGTCGTCGGCGAAGAGCCGGGCGGTGAGGCCGGTGCCGCCGCCGGCGCTGCGGACGAGGGAGTCGGGAAGGTGGTACCAGGAGCCGTAGACCCGGGCGAGGGGGCGGCCGTCGAGGAACAGCCGGGCGTGGCCGCGCCCGAGGAGAGCGGCGCCGCCAACGCTGTCCGGGGTGAACCGGAAGTTCCGTACGGAGAGTTGGACGTTCCAGCCGTCCTCGGAGTCCGGACGGACGGCGAGCGTCACCTCGGGGGCGCCGTCCGCGTCGACCTGGCGCAGCCGGTGCCCGGAGCCGTCGTCGAGGGTGAGAAGCCGGCCGACGCTGCCGCTGGCCTGCTCGTGGCTGGTGCCGGGTTTGTGGTGGGTGGTGGCCCGCCCGCCGCAGGCGCTCGCACCCAACACGAGGGCGCCTGCGGTGAGCACGGTGATGGCTGCGACGCCCGGCCGGGCGGGCCGCAGTCGCCTGCGGGAACGCTTCACGATGGGTCTCCTTCCGGGGCGGGGGCCGGGGTGGCAGGCGCGTCCACGCCCGAGTCCGGAGCAGGGCCTTCCTCCGACGCTCCCCGTTCGCCCGACGCTCCCTGTTCGCCGTGCCGGGCGGCGGCCACGACGGCCCACACCACCCAGATCACACCGAGCAGTCCACGCACCCAGGCCGGGCTGAGCGGAATCCACGGAATCATGAACACGGCCTTGTCGACGGCGTCGAGCAGGGTGAGCGCACCCAGGACCACCGTGGTCCAGCCCAGCCAGGGCCGTTCGCCCCGCAGCACCAGCCCGATCCCGGTCCACCACACCCCGGTCAGCAGTAGCGCCAGCGCAGGCACGTAGGAGGAGGCCAGCCCCATCGTCGATCCGGCCACATCCAGCCCGAGACCGATCGCGCCGAGCACGGTGACCGCGGTGGCGAGTCTGCTGCCGCGCAGTCTGCGCCACCACAGCACCCCGCCGACCAACGCGAGCACCACCGCGACCGCCAGCACCACCTGTACCTCGATGCGCTCGATGCCACGTGCTCCGTACCAGTCGCAGCCGGCCGGCAGCCGTCGCGCCTGCACGTTGTAGTCGGCGCAGACCAGCAGTTGGGCGAGTTTGACGGGTTCGCCGACGAGCCGGTCGCTGCGCCCGGACACCGCGCCACGCTCGGAGCCGCAGGCGGGCAGGGCGCGCGGGGTGGAAGGCCCGGTGTCCGACTGCCAGCAGTTTCCGTCGCCCTGGCCGTCCCACCACACGTCGGTGCGGTTGGGCCGGGAGCTTCCCGCCTTGTCCGTGCCGAGGCGGTTGCCCGCGTACCGGTTGTGGTGGGAGGTGTCGGTCTGCTTGGACAGCGCGCTCTCGCCGCGGATGAAGGCGGGGACCGCGGACAGGAAGAAGGCGGCGCGCTTGTGCCCGTAGATCCAGTTGTTCTCGTACAGGTTCCAGTTGCCGCCCGCGGTGATGATGCCGGTGCCCGGCGGCATGGAGATCTGCGGGCAGACGACCCCGTCCTCGTAGCCGCGGTCCACGGGCGGCTTGGCGCAGGTTCCGTCGGCGACGTACGGGTAGTAGTCGGCGTTGTTGTCGTGGATCAGGTTGCGCTCGAAGCGGGCGTGGTTCTGCGGCAGTCCTGGGTGGCCGGGGAAGGCGCTGTCCATCGAGGCGCCGCCCATGTTGTGGTCGAACTCGTTGTCGTGGACGTAGACGGAGTCGCCCGCGGTGCCGGAGTAGCCGACCATGTTGTGGTGGCTGCGGCAGCCGGTGATCTCGATCGAGTAGCGCGGGACTTTGTAGCCGTACGCGTCGTTGATGTTGGACGCGCTGCCGGGGTAGATGCCGGAGTCGCCGTTTCCGTACGACTCGCAGTTCTTGTACAGCCCGTGATCGCTTGCGAAGGTCAGAAAGCCGTACTCGTCGTTCCACCGGGTGAGGACGGAGTCGATGACGAAGCCGTCCTGCGCCAGAACGTACAGGGAGTTGAACGTGGTGCGCTGGGCGGTGAAGTTCTTGAAGTAGATGCCGTCGGAGCCGTCCGCGCGGATCGCGTTGAGCTTCTGGTACTTGGCGTCGATGACGACATCCGTGCGCTCGGCGCCCGTGCCCTCGATCTGGAGGTTCTTCTTGCCGAGGATCGCCACCAGGTTCTGGTTGTGCGGGCACTTCGTCTGCTGCGCGTAGGACAGGATCTGGTAGCCGAGCTTGGAATTGGGCGCCTTCAGCCGGGCGCACTCCCCCGCCGGCTTGGGCAGTGAGGGCTCCTCCTCGTACAGGCCGGGCAGGATCGCGATGTTCATGCCGGGTCTGCCGACCGAGTCGACGGCCTGCTGCAGATGACGGTAGCCGGAGTTCAAGCACCGCTCGTACAGCTTCAGGTTCCGGGCCCGCAGCCCGTCGGGGAAGCCGGATATGCGGCGCTCGAAGTCCGCCCGGTCGCTCTTGCAGACCAGCAGATCCGGTTCGCCGGTGCGGTGCACGGGGACGCTGCCGGTTCCGTCGGGCAGGGTGACCGGACGTTCCTCGTGCGCCTGGGCCGCCGGAGCCGCGAGGAGGGCGGCGGCGAGCGCAGCCAGGACCACCAGAAGTCTTCGTGTCCACGACATGTTCGGGAGAGTAGAGCATTGTTCAACTTTTGGGACCCCCCTGTGCACCACGAATGCCGTTGACGCACCCCGGTCCGATTCCTACGGTTACCCATAGGATTCCTTCGGCACCGGGAGCGCACATGAGCGGCATCGAGCAGGCGAGGAAGACGGCGGAAGGGCTCCAGCATTCCGCCGGGTTCGGCAATCAGCACAGCTCGGAGGCGGTGCCGGGAGCGCTGCCGCACGGCCGCAACTCACCTCAGCGCGCGCCCCTCGGGCTCTATGCGGAGCAGCTGAGCGGCTCGGCGTTCACCGAACCGCGGGTGCACAACCGCCGTTCCTGGCTCTACCGGATCCGCCCGTCGGCCGCTCATCCCCCGTTCGTCCGTATCGACAACGGCGCGTTGCGCACCGCCCCGTTCACCGAATCCGTACCCGACCCCAACCGGCTGCGCTGGGATCCACTCCCCGAGCCCGCGGCCGGGACGGACTTTCTGGCCGGCCTGTGGACCCTCGGCGGCAACGGCGACGCGACGCAGCGCGCCGGCATGGCCGTGCACCTCTACCACGCCAACTCATCCATGACCGACCGAGTGTTCAGTGACTCGGACGGCGAGCTGCTGATCGTCCCGGAGCGGGGCGGCCTGCTGCTCCGTACCGAACTGGGCCTGCTGCACGCGCAACCGGGACACATCGCACTGATCCCGCGCGGCGTCCGTTTCCGCGTGGAGCTGCTGGACGCCACCGCCCGCGGCTATGTCTGCGAGAACTACGGCCAGCCGTTCACCCTTCCCGACCTCGGCCCGATCGGCGCCAATGGCCTCGCGAACGCCCGGGACTTCCTCGCCCCGGTCGCCGCGTACGAGGACGGCGACCGCCCGGTGCAGGTGGTCAACAAGTTCTGTGGGAACCTCTGGTCCGCGACCTATGACCATTCGCCACTCGATGTGGTCGCCTGGCACGGCAACCACACTCCGTACGTCTACGACCTGCATCGCTTCAATGTCATCGGCTCGATCAGCTACGACCACCCCGACCCGTCCATCTTCACGGTGCTGACCTCGCCGTCCGACACCCCTGGCCTGGCCGGCGTCGACTTCGTCGTCTTCGCACCGCGCTGGCTGGTCGGTGAGGACACCTTCCGGCCACCGTACTTCCACCGCAATGTGATGAGCGAGTACATGGGCCTGATCGAGGGGGCGTACGACGCGAAGACGGCCGGCAAGGGCGGCTTCGTCCCGGGCGGCGGCTCGCTGCACAACATGATGTCGGCACACGGCCCGGACCGGGAGACCTTCGACCGGGCGAGCGAGGCGGAGCTGAAGCCGCAGAAGATCGACGACGGTCTCGCTTTCATGTTCGAGACCCGCTGGCCGGTGACGGCGACCAGGCAGGCGGCGAGCGCCGACCATCTGCAGCGTGGTTACGACGACGTGTGGCAGGGTCTGAGCCGCAACTTCAGGCCGTAGGCAACGACGCCGCTTCCCGGCCCCCGCGTCGTCGCGTCCGCCGTGTCGCAGTACGGAGAGACCAGGTGAACCAGGTGCCCCAGATGCCCAAGATGTCCCAGGGGCACGCCTTCGCCCCCGATTCGCTGGTCCTGAACCGCAAACTACCGCTGTGGTACCAGGTCTCGCAGTCGTTGCGCGCCTCGATACTGGGCCGAGCCAAGGACGCATCGGCGCGGCTGCCGACCGAGGAACAGCTCGCCGCGCACTACGGCGTCAGCGTCCTGACGATGCGCCAGGCGCTCAAGGAGCTGGAGGCGGAAGGGCTGATCAGCAGGCACCGGCGGCGCGGCACCTTCATCGAACCGCGCGCCCGCCGGGTGTCACCGGTCCGGCTGCTGGGCTCGATCGATGCGATCGTGGCCCAGCAGTCGGGCGAGCGGACCGTGGTCCTCGGCCATGGTCCGCTCGCCGTGCCGGGAGACCTCACCGAATACTTCCCCGACTGCGCGGAGGTCGTCAGCTACCGCCGGCTGCGCCGCGACAGGGAGAGCGACGAGCCCACCAACTGGGCGGAGAACGCGGTGGATCCCGAGGTCGCGGCCCGGCTCGATGTCCGCGATCTCGAACGCTGGCCGATGACCAAGGTGTTGCGCGACCGGGTCGGTGTCCGGATCGCGCGCATCACCGACACGGTCGAGGCGCGCCTCGCCGACCCGGCCACCGCCGAACTCCTCCAGGTACCGCTGCTGAGCCCGATCCTCTTCTACACGGGCGTGACGTACGACGAGAACGGCCGGGTGGTGGATGTGGCGCAGATCCGCTACCGGGGCGACCGGTTCTCCTTCTCGGTGACGGTGGAGGCGCACTGACGGCCCGCGCCCTACCGGTCGAAGGAGTCCAGCACCCGCTCGAGCGCCCGGTCGAAGACGCCGTCCAGATCGATCGGCCCGGGGTCCTCGGCGAATCCCGCCGCCATCCGCGGATACTTCCCGGTGGTGATCTGGCTGATCAGATAGTTGGTGCGCGCGGCGTGCTCCTGCTCCTCGGACCAGGGCAGCGACCGGCTGCGCTCCGCCGTGGCGATCTCGTTGGCCACATAGGTGGTGACCACGCCGTTGACCATGGCGATGAGTTCCATCTTCTCGCCGAACCGTGCGTCGACCCCGTCCAGGCAGCTGAGCGCGTACTCCAGGTACCGCAGGGTGTTCGGGCTGAAGCCGTACACGGGTGACATCAGCCGGGGCACCCAGGTGTGGCGGTGCATCATCTCGCGGGCCTGATGGGCCAGCGAGATGAGATCGGCGCGCCAGTCGCCGGACGGCTCCGGGAACTCGTACCCGCCGCTGACCGCGTCGAGCATCAGCTCGTACAGGTCCTCCTTGCGCGGCACGTAGTTGTAGAGCGACATCGTGCCGCAGCCGAGCTCAGCCGCCACCTTCCGCATGGACACCGCGTCGAGGCCCTCCGCATCGGCGATACGGACGGCGGCCGCCGCGATGTCGGCGCGACTGAACGCGGGCCTGGGGCCGCGGCCCGCACGCTCGGGGCGCGCCCAGATCACTTCGGGTACAGCGGGTCGCCCCACCATTGATCATCACCTCTTCCACCATCGTAGTTACGTACACCGTACGTAGTGCGGTACGGTGGGCCGCATGACAACTACGTACGCTGTACTTAGTGAAGGTCTGGAGAAGCGCTACGGCGATGTCCACGCCCTGGACGGGCTCGATCTCGCGGTCGCCGAGGGCGCCGTCTGCGGAGTACTGGGGCCGAACGGCGCGGGCAAGACCACCGCCGTCCGGGTCTTCACCACGTTGACCGTCCCGGACGGCGGAAGCGCCCGGGTCGCGGGCCACGACGTGGTGCGCGAGGCGGGCGCGGTACGCGCGGCGATCGGCGTCACCGGGCAGAACGCCTCGGTCGACGGCGAGCTGTCCGGCCGGCAGAACCTGCGGCTCTTCGCCAAGCTGCTCCGGTTCCGCGGCGAGGCCGCGCGCAGCCGCGCCGACGAGCTCCTGGAGCGCTTCGAGCTGACAGAGGCCGCCGACCGCCCGGCCCGCACCTACTCGGGCGGCATGCGCCGCCGTCTCGACCTCGCCGCCAGCCTGCTGACCCGCCCGCGGGTGCTGTTCCTGGACGAGCCGACCACCGGACTCGACCCGCACAGCCGCAACCAGATCTGGGCGGCGGTACGGGAATTGGCCGGCCGGGGCACGACGGTCCTGCTGACCACGCAGTATCTGGAGGAAGCCGATCAGCTGGCCGACGACATCGTGCTGATCGACCGGGGCCGGGCCGCCCACCGCGGCGCCCCCTCCGAGCTGAAGGCCCGCATCGGCAGCTACGCCGAAGTGGTCGTCTCACACGAATCGGCGCTGGTACCGGCGGCAGGCGTCCTCGATCAGCTCACCGGCACCGAACCGGTACTCGACCGCGAGCGCCGCACCGTGGGCGCCGTCGCGACCGACACCACGCTCACCCTCCCCCGTATCGTCCGCGAACTCGACGCGGCGGGAGTACCGGTGATCGACGCGAGCCTGCGCCCGCCGACGCTCGACGAGGTCTTCCTCCGCCTGACCGGCCGCGGCGACCGCCGCACCTCCCCGCCCCTGAAGGAGACGGCAGCATGAGCAGCACCGCACTGGTCCACGAGCAGTCTGTCCCGCCCGCCACAAGCACCCCGATCGCCGATGCTCTGGCCATGCTGGGCCGTCATCTGCAGCGGATCAAGGCGGCGCCGGGCGTCGTGATCCTGACCCAGACCATGCCGATCACCATGCTGCTGTTCTTCGGGTACGTCTTCGGCAGCGCACTGGCCATGCCGGGCCAGGAGTACCGCGCGTTCCTGATGCCGGGCCTGCTGGCGTCCACGGCGGCCAACGGCATCATGGTCGGGATGTTCCAGGCCTCGCAGGACTGTCACCGCGGGGTGATGGACCGGCTCCGTACGCTGCCGATGAGCCGGGCCGCCGTACCGTTCGGCCAGACCGTCGCCGATCTGCTGACCACGGCCATCGGCATGATTCCGCTGATCCTGGCCGGACTCGCGGTCGGCTGGCGGATCGAGGGCGGCCCGCTCGCCGCCCTGGGCGCCTTCGGGCTGCTGCTGCTCCTCCGGTTCGCCACGTCATGGCTGGGCTGCTGGCTGGGCCTGCTGATCCGCAACGAGGAGATCGCCGGCCAGCTGGGCAGTGCCACCTTCATCCTGCCGCTGCTGTCCAGCGCGTACATCCCGACCGACAACCTGCCCGGCTGGCTGCGGACGGTCGCCGAGTGGAACCCGATCAGCGCCATGGCCTCGGCCACCCGCCAACTGTTCGGCAACGCGTCCCCGGCCGCCGACGCGGCCTGGCCGGTCGCCCACCCGGTGGCCGGGACACTCGCCTGGTCGGTGGCGCTCCTCACGGTGTTCGTGCCGCTGTCCGTACGGCGCTACGCGCGCGGCGGCGAGTGACCGCCACCGTGGGCAGCGCTCACCGGGGCAGCCTGGCGGGCCGGTGAGCGCACCAAAGCGCTGCTGTGAGCCCTGGGGATGACGGGAGAGCGGACAGCAGCGCAGCGCCGGAACGGTGTGATCGCCTGCACGGCCCCGAGCGGGGGGCCTGGGCGACGGCCCCTGGCCGGGGAGCCCGGGCGGTGAACCGAAGCGCGGTCGAGACGGGCCGTGGGGTCAGTGCCGGCTGCCGAGGAGCGAGCGTCGCAGTCGCCGCAGCGGCGCGAAGAGCGAGACCCGCGCACTCTTGCTCCGATGGCTGTGGGCGGCATCGCGCGAGGTGAGCTCACGCATCAGCCGTGTCGCCTCCGCGGCCTCCCGCTGCGGGACGGCAGGGCCGCCGAGCACCGCGAGATGGCGGTCCAGGCGCGAACTTGTCGCACTGCTCCCGCATGTGACGGCAGGCACACGCGGCCTGCTGCGCATCGTTATCTGTTCCATGTCACTCCCCACCCGTACGAGGGCACCCGGCCCGGGCAGGTTAACCCTATCCCCCCGCAACAACACCCGTGTATCCCGGTCACGGGATTGAGCACACACATACGGAGGTTGACGGTCGGCATCCGAATACACCCGATTCCAGGGCGAGTTGGACAGAAAGGAAGCGGTTCGCCCGGAGTGGATCGCCCCAGTGCCGGACGGAGACCCCTGCGGACAGTGGCCTCCTACCCGTCAGACAACCGAACGGGCCCGGCTCATCCACTGGGCTGGACGTCAGGCGGCCGAATTGAGGCCGGGCAGGTAGCCGCCCGACTGTCCGGCTGCGGTGGGGTGGTACGACTCACCGACGTTGAGCCAGTTGAGGCTGTGCAGCCAGGCGCTTCCGGAGCAGATCTCGTGCCCGGTGAAGTTCCCCGTGACGTCGGCGAAGGTAAAGCCGTGGTCGGCGGCGCGCTTGGCGGTCGCCGAGTTGAGGTAGTCGGCGGCGTCGTTGATCGCGGTGCGCACCTTGTCGCTCAGGCCGACGACACAGCTGCCGCCGATCTTGTAGAAGCGCGGGTAGCCGAGGACGACGACATGAGCGGACGGCGCCTTGGTACGGATCGCCGAGTACACCGAGTCGAGGTTGCCGGGCAGGGTGGTGTCGACATAGCTGCGAGCCGTGGCGATCCGGCTGAGGCAGGTGGCCTCCGACTGGACGACGCAGGTGGTCATGACGTCCGAGAAGCCCGCGTCATTGCCGCCGATGGAGATCGAGACAAGGTCGGTCGAGGCACTGAGGGGTCCGAGCTGGTTGGCCTTGACATCACCCGTACGAGCACCCGAGCAAGCGGTGAAGCCGAAGGACGAGGGCGAGTTGGCGTTGGCCCAGAGTACGGGGTAGGCCTTGGTGCTGCGCTTGCAGTCACCGCTGGCACTGTCGTAACTGCCGGATCCGAGGCCTGAGGAGTACGAGTCGCCGAGGGCGACGTAGTCGACGGCCTGAACAGACTGTGCGGCGTTGGCGGTGGCCGCTCCGGTCAGAGCAAGTACGGCACCGAGCAGGAGTGAGGACGAGAACGCCGCGAGTCTGGACATTTTCATGGAACCTCCCTTGGACCGACCGGCAGCATCTCCGCCTGGTCTGCCGTGTCTGTGGTAGCAGCAGCCGCACCCCCACCGGAAGTGTCCATGCCAAGTTGGTCCAATGAATTCTCCTGCGTGCCCCACTGAGGTTGCGTCATGTCCGCCGTCTGCCCACCGAAAGCAGGAAGGAAGGTACCGAAACCTGGGTGCGCCGGGTGCCCCCTTGCCGGATCATGGGCGTCATGTCTGCCAACCCTGAGTCCGCTCTGCCGATCCGGCTCACCGTCGACGACAGCGATTCCCCGTCCGACGTCGTAGACGCGCTGTTCCTCGGCCGCTTCGCGACGGGCGAGCAGCCGTACTCGCACAGTTCCTCCCTCGACCGCGTCAAAGCCGGGGCCGGCTTGCTGCCCCCGGCCGCCAAGGTGCTGCGCACCGCCCGCGACGACGACCGCAGCGCCACGCTCGCCGAGGGAGACGGCTGGACGCTGCTCATCTCGCGGTGGAACCGCGGCGCCGATGTCACCGTCACCGCGACCAGCCCGGAGCTGGCGCAGAAGATCCTCGGCCAGGCGACGGACGGCGCCCAGGACGAACCGGAACCGCAGCCCGAGAATGTGACGATGGGCTTTTGGTACGTGTCCCCGCGCCGCGGCCCGTACCGCACCACCCGGCAGATCGCCGCCGGTACGTGGGACGAGGTCCGCGGCAACTACACGGCACCGGTGGCCGACGCCATGGACCGGCTGATGAAGGTCACGCCCGACGACATCGCCGGCCGGCTGCTTCTGCTGCACGGCCCGCCCGGAACCGGCAAGACGTCCGCACTGCGCACGCTCGCACGCTCGTGGCGGGACTGGTGCCAGGTCGACTGCGTGCTCGATCCGGAGCGGCTGTTCAACGACGTCGGCTACCTGATGGACATCGCCATCGGTGAAGACGACGGCACGGCGAAGGGCCGTTGGCGGCTGCTGCTCCTGGAGGACTGCGACGAGTTGATCCGCGGCGAGGCCAAGCACACGGCGGGCCAGGCGCTGTCCCGGCTGCTGAACCTCACCGACGGGCTGCTGGGACAGGGCCGCAATGTGCTGGTGGGCGTCACCACCAACGAGGACCTGGAACGGCTCCACCCGGCCGTGGTCAGACCCGGCCGCTGCCTCGCCAGAATCGAAGTGGGCGCACTGACCCGCAAGGAGGCGGCGGCCTGGCTGGGTACGGAGGAAGGGCTCGGCCGCGAGGGCGCCACGCTCGCCGAGCTGTACGCGCTGCGGCGCGGCAGCAGTCCCACGTCAGTGCCCAAGCAGGATTCCGGCGCGGACGCGGGCTTGTACCTCTGAAAGGCTGTCGGGTGACCTCTGAGCCCAGCAGAGCCAAGCCCGTCCGGCGCTTGAGGATGTCCTGCCCGCGGATCAGTCGCCGATCGCCTGAGCGCTCCTGTGTTGGGCTGGGAAATCCGTCCCGGCCACCGACTCATCGCGCCGCGTACGCCGCCCGTACCGCGTCCTCGGCCAGGGACAGCGCCTCGTCCCGGGACAGGCCCAGTCGCCGGGCCTGCTCCGCGTATTCCTGCGCCGCAGCGGCCGCATGCCGCTCCGCCGCATCACCGGCGGCGGCGATGAACGTACCATTGCGGCCCCGGGTCTCGATCACCCCGTCGGTCTCCAGCGCCCGGTATGCCTTGGCGACGGTGTTTGCGGCGAGGCCGAGCTGCTCGGCGAAGCCGCGTACGGTCGGAAGTCTGAAACCGACGGGCAGCGCGCCGGAGCGGGCCAGTTCGGAGATCTGCGTCCGCAGTTGCTCGTACGGGGCGGTACTGGCATCCGGATCAAGGGCAATCTTCAGGGTCACGCGCCGATTGTCCCCCACCGCCGGAAAATTCAGCGGCGCCCCGTGCGGGAGCACACGTAACGTCAGGCCCATGACCGTCCTCGTTCGCGACTTCCTGCCCGCCGACGCAGAGGCCTGGGTGCAGGTCCGGCGTGCCGCACTGCCCTATATGGTGACGACTCCCGATCAGGCCGCCTTCGATCTGACCTCCGCCCATCCCGACAAGCGCTACCGGCTGCTGGTCGCCGAGGAGGACGGTGAGCTCATCGGGACCGCACAGGTCGGTCTCGTCCACGACAGCCCCGAACCCGGCCAGGCGTTCTGCAATCCGTACACACATCCGAGCCGCACCGGGCGCGGGGCAGGCGGGTTGCTGCTGAGCACGGCCGAGGAGTACCTGGCGCGGGAGGGCGCGCTCGCGCTCTACACCTGGGTGCTCGACACCCCGTCGAACCGCGCCTTCGCCGAGAAGCGCGGTTATGCGCCGAGCCGCTCGGCTCACTTCCTCCACCTCGATCTGGCGGGCGGCTCGCTGCCGCCCCGTCAGGAAATACCGGCGGACGTCGAGCTGCGTACCGCCGCGGACTTCGCGGACGATCCGCGCCCGCTCTTCGAGGCGGACGCCGAGACCACGGCCGACGAGCCGAGCGACACCCCGGCCGAACTGTCCGACTACGAGGACTGGCTCAACCAGATCTGGCGCCGCCCCGGGTTCGACCACGAGTTGACTTCGGTCGTGGTGGTCGAAGGGGAAGTGGCGGCGTTCAGCGCGGCGCAGACCGACGGTCTGACCCGCTACATGTCGGGAATGACCGGAACCCGCCGGGCGTACCGCAACCGGGGTCTGGCCAGACTCGCGAAGAACGACTCGCTGCACCGGGCGCGCGCCGCCGGGTACACGGACGCGTACACCGGCAATGACGCGGACAACGGTCCGATGCTGGCGGTCAATCGATGGTTCGGCTACGAGATCTGTGCCACGGAGGTGCGGTATGTCCGCAAGCTCGGCTGAGACCACGCTGGTGGTCACCCTGGTGAAGGCCGGGCGGACCAAGATCTGCTACCCGGCGGATGTGGTCCGCGACGACGGCACCCGGGTGACGGTGCGTGCGCCCTGGGCGGCGCCGGGTGTCCGTGACTTCGGCTTCGTACGATTCGAGCCGGGCGATGTGTTCACCGAGCACTACTGGCGCGACCTCTGGTTCGCCGTGAAGGAGGTCCGTACCGGCGCGGGCGAACTCAAGGGCTGGTACTGCGACATCACCCGCCCTGCCGTGCTGCGGGACGCGGAGCTTCTGGTCGAGGACCTGGATCTCGATCTGTGGGTGTCGGCGGATGGTTCGTCCGTACTCCGGCTGGACGAGGACGAGTTCGAGGAGAGCGGTCTCGCCGAACGCGATCCGGCGGCGGCAGAGGCGGCCCGCCGGGCGCTGGACGAACTGGAACACCTGGCCCGCACGGACGGCCTCGCGACGCTGCTGGCCCCCTGATCGTCGGAACGCAGCTCTCGTGATGACCAGTTGATCTACAGTTCTCAGGTCAGTTCCCCACCTGGTGACCTGAGAAGGAATTACGGATTATGCCCACTGAGACGTTCGAGTTTCAGGTGGAAGCGCGTCAGCTTCTACAGATGATGATCCACTCGATCTACTCGAACAAGGACGTGTTCCTGCGCGAACTCGTCTCCAACGCCTCCGACGCGCTCGACAAGTTGCGGCTCGAAGCACTCCGCGACGACTCGCTCGGCGCGGACGTGTCCGACCTCCACATCGACATCGAGACCGACAAGCAGGCCCGTACGCTGACCGTGCGGGACAACGGCATCGGGATGTCGCACGACGAAGTGGTCCAGCTCATCGGGACCATCGCGAACTCGGGCACAGCGAAGTTCCTGCGGGAGCTCAAGGAGGCCGAGGACAGCGCCGCGGCCGAAGGGCTGATCGGCCAGTTCGGGGTCGGGTTCTACTCCAGCTTCATGGTGGCCGACGAGGTCACGCTGCTGACCCGGCGCGCGGGCGAGAGCCAGGGCACCCGCTGGACGTCGACCGGCGAGGGCACGTACACGATCGAGACCGTCGACGGCGCCCCCCAGGGCACCGCGGTCACCCTCCGGCTCAAGCCGGAGGACGCCGATGACCGGCTCTACGACTACACCTCTGCCTGGAAGATCAGGGAGATCGTCAAGCGGTACTCGGACTTCATCACCTGGCCCGTCAGGATGGCCCCGGAAGCCGCAGCCGACGACGCCGTGGGCACGGAAGCCGCAGCCGACGACGCCCCGCGCGAACCCGAGACCCTCAACTCGATGAAGGCCCTCTGGGCCCGCTCGCGCGACGAGGTCACGGACGACGAGTACCACGAGCTGTACAAGCACATCAGCCACGACTGGATCGCCCCGCTCGAAACCATCCGGCTGCAGGCGGAGGGCACTTTCGAGTACCAGGCGCTGCTCTTCATCCCGTCGCACGCGCCCCAGGACCTGTTCATGCAGGGGTACAAGCGTGGCATCCAGCTCTATGTGAAGCGCGTCTTCATCATGGACGACTGCGAAGCGCTCATGCCGCCATACCTGCGCTTCGTCAAGGGCGTCGTGGACGCGCAGGACCTGTCGCTCAATGTGTCGCGTGAGATCCTCCAGCAGGACCGCCAGATCCAGTTGATGCACCGGCGACTGGCGAAAAAGGTGCTGTCGACGGTCAAGGACATGATGTCCGCCGATCCGGAGCGCTACGCCACGTTCTGGCGGGAGTTCGGCCGCGTCCTCAAGGAGGGGCTGCTGAGCGACTTCGAGAACCGCGACGCCATCCTCGGCGTCGCCTCCTTCGCCACAACCCACGACAAGGACGAGCCGACCACTCTGCGACAGTACGTGGAGCGGATGAAGGACGGCCAGGAGCACATCTACTACCTCACGGGTGAGTCCCGGCAGGCGATCGAGAACTCCCCGCACATGGAGGCGTTCCGGGCCAAGGGCGTCGAGGTGCTGCTGCTGACCGATCCCGTCGACGAGGTGTGGGTCGAGGCGGAACCCGAGTTCGAAGGCAAGAAGCTGCGGTCCGTCGCCAAGGGCGAGGTCGACCTCGGTACCGAGGAGGAGAAGAAGGAGGCCGCGACCGAGCGCGAGAACCGGCAGCAGGAGTACGCGGATCTGCTCTCCTGGATGACGGACCAGCTGAGCGAGACCGTCAAGGAGGTGCGGCTCTCCTCGCGCCTCACCGTCTCACCCGCCTGCATCGTCTCGGACACGCACGATGTGACGCCGGCCCTGGAAAACATGTACCGCGCCATGGGTCAGCCCGTGCCTCACGTGAAGCGCATCCTCGAACTCAACCCGGAGCACCCGCTGGTCAGCGGCCTCAACCGGGCGCACGCCGAACGCGGTGAGGATGCCGGCACCGGACTGGAGGAGACGGCCGGACTCCTCCACGACCTGGCGCTGCTGGCCGAGGGCGGCGAACTGGGCGACCCGTCGCGTTTCGTCAGACTGATGGCCGACCGCCTTGAGCGCACCCTTTGAGTGAAGGCCGCAACTCCTGGCCCTGGGGCCCGTCCGGCGGATCAGGGTCGGGCGTCCCGGCGCCGCGCCCATGCATCGGTGTGCGGCGCCGGGTCCTCCGGCGCCGGGCGGGCCTGCTGGAATCCGGCGACCAGCTCCACCTCGTACCCCGCCGCGTCCTCCAGATAAGCGGCGATGTGACCGTTCCCGCCCCCGTGCGGGTAACGGTCCGGGAAGAGCGGCTGCCAGCCGTGCTCCGGGGCCCTGGCCACCAGTGCGTCGAGGGTGGCCCGGTCCCGGACATGGAACGCCAGGTGGTTGAGCCCGGGGCGGCGGCGGTCGTGCGCCCCCCCGGTCAGGTCGGGTGACTGCTCAACCACCACATAGCTGTCGCCGCGCCGCCAGCTCCGCCCGTGTTCCCAGCGCTGGTACGGGACATGGCCCAGCTCGCCGAGCAGCCAGCCCCACCCCTGCTCGGCCGCCGGAAGATCGGGCACCCACAGTTCGATGTGGTGCACCCCCCCGGTACGGGCCCCGCCGGCCGGCAGCGGGACGGCGCGGCGGATCGCGTGCGGCTGGTACGCCACGGTGTCGCCGTCCTCGTGCCAGTGAATCAGGAAGTGCTCCCCCGCGCGGTAGCCGTCGAGTCCCGCTCTGCAGTAGGCGACGATGTCGTCCGGAAGGGCGTCCAGCGGAAACCACGCCAGCTCGGAGCACTTGTCCGGTTCGCGGTTGTACGGCGGGCGGCCGGGGTCGTACTCCGCCTCGAAGAACCAGCCGGTCCTGGGACTGCCACCGGGGCCTCGGTGCTGCATGACCAGAGCGACCCGCAGCTCGTCCGGGCCGAGTTCGACACCGATCTCCTCGGCTGCCTCACGGATCATCGCCTCGCGGACGTCCTCACCGTCCTCGACATGTCCGGACGGGCCGTTGAACAGCCCGTCCGCGTACCCGGTATTGGCCCGGCGGGCGAGCAGGACGTCCGGGCCGCGGCGGAGGATCAGATGCACATCCACGACCTCGGTGTGCCGCCGCGGCGGTTCGGCGCGGGCCACCAGGGCGTAGCGCTCATCGTCGACCTGCTTGCCCCACAGGGTCGGATCGCCGGAGAGCCGCTCGTGGTGGATGCGTTCGGTGAGCCCCGAGAGAAGTCCGGTCAGCCGCTCGGCGGAGAGGCCGACGCCGCCCCAGACGCCTTCGATCAGGATCAGGCGGCCGCCGGGCCGCAGCAGGGTGAACCAGTGGCGCAGGACCGCCGCCGGATCGGGCAGCAGAAATACGACGTGTCTGGCCATGATCACATCGAACTGCTGCTTTCCGACCGGTGGTTGGGCCGCATCGCCGAGAAGGACCCCGGTTCCCGTCCCGGCGAGCTTGGCCCGTGCCTGCTCCACCATGCGCGGCGACCGGTCGACGGCGGTGACCCGGTGTCCCTGCCCAGCGACGAGCAGCGCAAGGCTTCCGGTGCCGCATCCCAGGTCGAGTACCTCGGATCGCTCGCCGGGCAGCCAGCTCTCCAGTCGCTGCGCCCAGGCGTGCCGGACCACCGGGTCGAGCAGCCCGTGGTCGGGCTCGTCGTCGAAGGAGTCGGCTGCGGAATCCCAGTCGATCGTCGTCATGATTCGATCGTGCCATCCGCCACTGACAGAGTCGATCAGCCGGCCGGCCGCTTGCGGTAGCGGAAGCGGTCGCATGCGCCGTCCACACGGCGCTGAAGCGCGGTCTGGCCGGGGGCGGACTACGCTACTTTCGAAACACGTCCTGGCCGAGGACCGAGGCGCAGGTGGTCGAGGTGGCGTGCGCCGGGTCCAGGGCGTTCGCCACCTCGTGGTAGGCGATCCGGTCCACGGTCCCGATCGCCACATGCTCGGACAGGTCGGCCGGGCACAGGTCCTGGAGGAGGACATTGCGTACGTTCGGCCCGTCCAGGTACTGGCTGCGGTACGGGGTCACGACCTCGTCGTACCTGGTCGCGATGACCGTGTAACGCACCCCGGGCACGGTGTCACCGCCCGCATTGAGCCTGGTGATGAACGGGGATCTGGCCATCTGGTCGGCGATGCCGGGGGTGTTGGCGTTCAGCAGATCCTCGGCGCCCGGGAAGTACGGCAGCAGCTTCGTCAGGCCGAGGAGGGTGGTGCCGTGGTTGTCGGGCGCGAGCCCGATCAGGGCGTTCACCTTGGCGGCACCACCGAGGAACTTCAGGTAGTAGTTGGGCATCATGCCGCCCTGGGAGTGGCCGACGATGTCGGCCTTGGGCGCCCCGGTGGCGGCGAGCACCTGGTCGACGAAGGCGGCGAGCTGGCCGGCTGATTCGTCGATCGGGCCGAGGCCGTTGAAGAACGGCACGCCCGGCAGTTGCCCGTAGTCGAGCGAGTAGACGCAGTAGCCCCGGTTGACCAGGTACGGGGCGAGGACGAGCCAGTTGTCGACCGAGTTCCCGAAGGTCCCATGGACCAGGACGACCGGGCGGGGGTGGGCTGCGGAAGGTTTGCAGGAGTAGTCGTTCCAGGCACGGGAGGTGGCTGTGGCGGCGGTGGGGGTGGCTGCGGTCGCGGTCGCCGTGGGGGCGGCGAGCGCTGCGACGGCGAGGAGCAGTGCGGCGAGTGTTCTCCGCGCACGTGGGGTGCGTGGCGCACGTTTCCAGGGCAGCATCGTGTGATCTCCTTGCGGCTCAAGGGAGTTGCGATGTCAATGCACCCTGCGGCCCGGACCACAAGTCTTCCGTGCTGACTTTCTGTGTACGCATGCCAAATTACGCGCGAGTAAGGTAGTGGGGGAAGTTACGCGTCGGTAAAAATTGACGCCACATCATCCTTCTAGACAGCTCTTAGCATGACAACACGTCAGGATGCGAGCCGCCCCGGCATCACGGCCTGCGGGCCGAACCTGGCCCGCAGCTGGTCTGCCACCGCCTCGATCTGCCGTGCCCGTTCGTCCACCGGGTCGAACGACAGCTGATGGGCGCTCTTTTCACGGTTCGTCAGCCCTTCGGCGCGCAGCCCGATTCCCCGCACCCTGGCCCGCTGCAGTCCGAACGAGTCATGGATCCGGTACGCGAGTTCGGTGAGCGCCGCGGAGTGTGCGGTGGGCTCCTGGAGCGTACGGCTGCGGGTCAGTGTCGAGTAGCTGGTCCGGTCGGCATAGCGCACGGAGACCGCGAGCGCACGGCACACCTGCCCGTCCCTGCGCATCCGGGCCCCCAGCTCCTCGGTGAGCGACATGAGAGCACGGCGCTGCCGCTCCCGGTCCAGTTCGTCGCGTGGGAAGGACCGTTCGGCGGCGATCGACCGGGCGGCGGCGTTGGGCACAACCGTCGTGCGGTCGATGCCGCGCGCCCGCTCCCACAGTTCACGTCCGGTCCGTACGCCGGTGATCCGCTGCAGGGTGCCGAGCGGGGCCGCAGCGATCCGGCCGACGGAGTCGAGCCCGTATCCGCACAGGGTGCGGGCCGTCGCCGCCCCCACACCGTCCAGCGCGGCAGCCGGTTTGGCCGCGAGGTACTCCGCTCCCCCGCCCCCGGGCACCACGAAGGTCGTCCCGGGCGCGGCCTGCCGCGCCGCCATCCGGGCCAGCATCGGGTTCTCCGCGGCCCCGATCGCGCAGTCCACGCCGTGCAGGGCGAGCGCGCGGATCCGGATCACCGAGGCCAGCCCCTTCACGTCCCGCCCGAAGTAACGCAGCGCGCCGCTCACATCGGCGAGCGCCCCGTCGGGCGGCACCCCCTCGACGACCGGGGTGAACGCACCGAGGAGGGCGAGCAGCCCGGCGTAACCGGCGCTGTCCGGAAGGCCGCCGCCGACCTTGCGGAATCTCAGATACAGGATCCCCGGCTCATCACGTGTATCGCTCATCCCGCACTCCCCGGGGACTGGTGCCACAGCTTCCTTCCGGTGGCGATGCCTTCGCCGGGCGGCTGCAGATCGGACCAGGGGTTCATCTCATACCCGGTGGACATCTGGATGCGTCGGCCGTTGCCGGCGCCCTCAGGAACAGAATCCTCCGCCGGGACCTCCGCCAGCCGGGCCGCGACCGCGTCCAGCCCGCCGGTACGCCGCAGCTCGGCGAGTTCCGCCAGATTCCAGGCGGCCGCGCCGACCACGCTCAGGCTGTGCGGTCCGCGCCGCTGCACCACACCCCGCACCAGCAGCAGCCAGGAGTGGAAGACCGTGTGCGCGCAGGCGGCATGGCTGTCGTCGAAGAAGGCCAGGTCGACCAGGCCCGTACCGTCGTCCAGGGTGGTGAAGATGACCCGGCGGCCGGAGCGGACCGGTGGGGTCTGGGTGGCCGCCTTGGCACCCGCGACCAGCACGGTCTCCCCGTGCCGCGCCTCGCGCAGCCGCTTGGCGGAGACCGCGCCGAGCTCCTTCAGGAACGCATGGTGATCGCCCATCAGATGGCGGGAGACATCCATGCCCAGGACGCCCAGCTCGGCGCTGAGGCGTTCGGCCTCGTTGAGGTCGGGCAGCCCGATGGAGCCGGTCCTGCGCCCCTCGCCGAGCGGGAGCTGCGCGCCGGAGCCGGACCGCGCCCCGGTACTCCGCTGGGCGCGGTGCAGCTCGGACAGATGCAGCAGCAGATCACGCCGGTTGGCGCCGAACGCGTCCAACGCGCCGACCTGGGCCAGTCGTTCGGCGACCGGCTTCCCCGGCCTGGCCCGCTGCCAGAAGTCCAGCAGTGAGGTGAAGGGCTGCCCGGCCTCGATCCGGGCAACCTCGGCCGCACTGATGCCATGGACGTCCGAGAGCGCGAGCCGCACCCCCCAGACCTCCCTCCCCTTCTCACCGTCAGACATCAGTTCGATTCGATGGGTGGCCGCCGACCGGTTCACATCCAGCCCCAGCACCGGCACCCCGCGCCGCCGCGCGTCCGCGAGCAGCAGCCGCTTCGGGTACATTCCCGGGTCATGGGTGAGCAGTCCGGCATAGAAGGCCGCCGGATGGTGCGCCTTGAGCCACGCCGACTGGTACGTCGGCACGGCGAAGGCGACCGCGTGCGCCTTGCAGAATCCGTACGAGCCGAACGCCTCGATGATCTCCCAGGCGTGGGCGATCACTTCGGCGCTGTACTTCTTCGCTGCCGCGTGCTGCGCGAACCAGACCCTGATCCGGCCCTGTGACTCGGGGTCAGAGAGCCCGCGCCGCACCCGGTCGGCCTCGTCCCGGCCGCAGCCTGTCATGATGTCGACCATCTCGATGATCTGCTCATGGAAGACGACCACTCCGTAGGTCTCGCGCAGCGGCCCTTCCAGGTCGGGGTGGGGGTAGCGGACGGGCGCCCGGCCGTGCCTGGCCTCGATGAACGGCCGCACCATGTCGGCGGCGACCGGCCCCGGCCTGAACAGCGAGATGTCGACCACCAGATCGTGGAAGGTGGCGGGTTGGAGCCTGCCGACCAGGTCGCGCTGGCCCGGCGACTCGATCTGGAAGCAGCCCAGTGTCTCGGCGCTCCTGATCAGCCGGTACGTCTCCGGATCGCCCGGCGGTACGGCGTCCAGGTCCACATCCTTCCCCGAGGCCCGCTTCAGCTCGGTGACCGCGTGCGCCATCGCCGACTGCATCCGTACGCCGAGCACATCGAGCTTGAGCAGCCCGAGATCCTCCACGTCCTCCTTGTCGAACTGCGCCATCGGGAAGCCCTCGCCGCTGGTGGGCACGACGGGCGTACGGCGCAGCAGCGTGGCGTCCGAGAGGAGGACCCCGCACGGGTGCATGGCGATACCGCGCGGCAGGCCGTCCAGTGACTCCACCAGTTCCCAGAGCCGCCCGTACTTCTCCTTCTTTGCCGCGACAGCCCGCAGTTCGGGCAGTTCTTCCATGGCCGCGCGGGCGTCGCGGGCCCGGATGTGCGGGAAGGCCTTGGCGAGCCAGTCGGTCTCGGCCGGGTTCATGGACAGTGCCGCGCCGACGTCCCGGATGGCGTGACGCACCCGGTAGGTCTCGGGCATGGCGACGGTCGCGACGCGCTCGGTGCCGAAGCGGCTGATGATCGCGCGGTAGACGTCGAGGCGGCGGGCTGATTCGACGTCGATGTCGATGTCGGGCAGCACGAAGCGGCGCTTGGAGAGGAAGCGTTCCATCAGTAGTCCGTGCTCGGCCGGGTCGGCGTGCGCGATCCCGAGGAGATGGTTGACCAAGGAGCCCGCGCCGGAGCCCCGGGCGGCGACCCTCACCTTCATCGCCCTTACGTCATCCACGACTTGAGCGACCGTCAGGAAGTAGGAAGCGAAACCGTGGTAGGCGATGATGTCCAGCTCCTGGTGCATCCGCTCCCAGTAGTCGCGCCTGCGGTCGTAGCCGCGCAGCACCATTCCGGCGGCGGCGCGGGAGGCCAGTACCCGTTGGGCGGTGCGCCGCCCGGCGCCGACGAGATGCGGTTCGGGAAAGTGGACGGTGCCGAGGCCGATGTCGCCCTCGGGGTCGACGACGCAGGCGTCGGCCGTGCGCCGGGTCTCCGCGAGCAGCCGCGCTCCGCCATCCCTGCCGAGCCCGGCGGCAGCGGCGATCCGCTCGGCGGTCTCCGCCATCGCGCGGGCATCCTTCAGCCACCGCTCGCCACTGTCGAGCGGGGCGCGGCGGGGGTCGACGGGGACCAGACTGCGGGCCGCGTCGAGCACATCGGCGACCGGGCCCTGCCCTGGGTCGGCGTACCGGACGGCATTGCTCAGCACGACCCGTACCCCCTGCTCGGCGGCGAAGCCGACGGTACGGGCGGCGAGCCGCAGCGATCCGGGGCCGGTGCCTTCGCGTCCATGGTGAACGGCTTCGAGGCGCAGGTCGTCGCCGTAGATCTCCCGCCAGGGCGCGAGCAGTACGGCGGCCCGGTCCGGGCGGCCGGCGGCCAGCGCCCTGCCGACGTCGGAGGCGGGGCCGAGCAGCACGGTGAGCCCTTCGGCGGGCAGCCCGGACCGGCCGACCAGGGGCTGCCCGGCACCGGCGGGCGCGGGGGCGTGGGCGTGGGCGGCAGTGACGAGACGGCACAGCTCCGCCCAGCCCTGCGCACCGTCCCGGGCGAGGAAGGTGACCCGGGGTGCGGATTCATCGACGAAGGCACCGCCGCGGACCGGGGTGCGCAGCCGATGTGTACCCCCGCCCTTTCTCGTACGCTCCGCCGCCGCAGGGTCCACCGCGAGCTCCACCCCGAAGAGCGGCCGCACCCCGGCCCTCTCGCAGGCCTTGGCGAAGCGGACCGTACCCGCGAGCGTGTCGCGATCGGTCAGCGCGAGAGCATCCATCCCCCGCTCCGCGGCGCGCTCCGCCAGCCGCTCCGGGTGCGAGGCCCCGTACCGCAGGGAGAACCCGGAGACGGTATGCAGATGCGTGAACTCTGGCATCTGCACCTCCTGGACCGATCCGCACTCACCCCCTCGCTCTCCACCATAGACCAAGTTTCGAACATCCGTACGATACGCGGAGTGCGGGACACACCTCCGGCCCCGGATCGGTGCTCCGGTCAGCCATTCGGCCCGTCCCCACCTGCATGAACGGCCGACGCCCCGGACCGTGGGGGCATGACTTTCGCTGACGAGGTGAAGAACGCCGTCACTCCGCGGGCCGCACTGCTTGTCATCGGTGTGCTCGGACTGCAACTGCTGTTCATCGCGTCCTACGTCGGGGCGCTGCACAAGCCGAAGCCGACGGACGTGCCCTTCGGGGTCGTCGCACCCCAGCGGATGTCCACACAGCTGATCACCGAGCTGAAGAATCTCCCAGGCGGCCCGCTGGACCCCCGTGCGGTCGCCGACGCGGCCACGGCCCGCGAGCAGATCCTGAACCGCGAGATCGACGGCGCTCTGATCGTCAACGCCAGAAGCACGACCGACACCCTGCTGGTCGCCTCCGGCGGGGGTGCCTCGCTGGCCGACACCCTGACGAAGATCATCACGAAGGTCGATCTGACCCGGCACCGCACGGTGCGGACCGTGGACGTGGCACCCGCCTCCAACCAGGACTTCGAAGGACTCTCGTCCTTCTACCTGGTCGTGGGCTGGTGCGTGGGCGGCTACCTCTGCGCCTCGGTCCTGGCGATCAGCGCCGGCGCCAAGCCCGCCAACCGTCAGCGCGCGGTGATCCGGACCGGCGTCATGGTGCTGTACTCCATCGTGGGCGGAATCGGCGGCGCGATCATCATCGGCCCGATCCTCGGCGCCCTGCCCGGAAGCTTCTGGGGCCTGTCGGGGCTGGGAGCGCTGACCGTATTCGCGGTCGGCATGCTCACTCTCGGCCTGCAGGCGCTCACCGGCATCATCGGCATCGGCCTGGCCGTCCTGATCGTGGTGATCGCGGGCAACCCGAGCGCCGGCGGCGCCTTCCCGCTGCCGATGCTCCCGGACTTCTGGCGAACGATCGGCCCCGCGCTGCCGCCCGGGGCGGGCACCTGGGTGGCCCGCTCGATCGCGTACTTCAAGGGCAACGCGGTCACCGGACCACTGCTGGTGCTGTCCGCGTGGGCGGTGGCGGGCACGCTCGTCACACTCCTGATGGCCATGCGCCGCAAACCGGACGACGCCGACGCCCGGCCACCGTTCGGGTCGACGACCGTCTGAGAGGCTGTCGGGTGGCCTCTGAGCCGCACTCCGGCAAGAGTGCCATCGGTTCGTATCCGCAAACGCAGTCCTCTTGCAACCCGATCTTCGGCAACGGCGGGTGGATCGACCAGGACCAACGCTGCACAGCACTGTCACTGACATGACATACGATGCGCACACCTGTTCGCAACTCTTCCGTTTGAGGACCCTTACGTCATGTCTCTCGGTGTCACGTCCCGTTCCCTGCGCGGTATATCCGCTGCCGTAGCCCTGCTCTCGGTCGGAGCGGTGGGATGCTCCGAAGCCCTCGACAGCGCTGAGGCCGGCGCCAAGAAAGTGGTTCGCCAGCGATCGGTCTTCTCGCTCGCGACCGGCGACTGCTACAACCCGAACAGTGGGAAGCCCGAGGGCGAGGAGCTCAGCGTCGAGGTCGTGCCGTGCAAGGAACCGCACGAGGGCCAGGTCGTCGGTGACTTCAAGATCGACGGGGAGTCGGCGTACCCCGGTGAGGATAAAACCGCACAGATCGCCGACGAAAGATGCCCGGTCGAGGCTCAGAAGTTCACCCCCGACACCTGGGCCCTGCCCAAGGGCGTCGACGTCTACTACTACTACCCCACCAAGGAGAGCTGGGCGACGGGCGATCGGGCCGTGAGCTGCACCTACGCCAAGGAATCGGGCACGTTCTCCGGTTCGCTGAAGAGCGAGTCCCTGAACGCCGACCAGCTCGCGTACCTGAAGGGTTCGAACGCCGTCTACGAGGCACTGTGGACGAACCAGCCCGAAGCGGAGCAGGTCGAGGACGACTTGGCCGGCTACAAGAAGCAGGCCAAAGCCGTCGCCACCGCGCTCGACACCCACGTCGCGGCCCTGAAGAACATTCAGCAGCCGGAGACCGTCAAGCTCCATGCACAGCTGAAGGAGACCGCCGCTGCGTGGAAACAGGCCGCTTCGGCCGGTGACGCGGACGCCTTCTACCTCGCCTACGACAAGGCCTTCACCGGCATCAACCCGGACAAGACGGTCGCCGCCCGCAAGGAGCTGAAGCTCGCCACCACCGTCCCGGCCGACGACGCCGAGGTCTGGGCCGGCTGATTTGATCGGATCACGCCGTCCGGCCGGGCCCTTGCCGGACGGCGTGGGCCACGTGTGGCCCGCTCATGTCACCGTTGCTGGGTGGACGCGCACGCCGGGGCGCCTGTGGTGCAGGCGCCCCGGCATCGGTCAGCGGCGGATCTGGTAGGCGCGGGTCACCGTCTGCTCGATGGTGTTGCCATCGGCATCGGTGGCCTGCACGCGCAGCGACACGAAGCCCGCGTTCGCGGGGTTGCCGATCGTGCCGTTGAGGCCGTCGTCGAGGCGGACCTGCCGCCAGTTGGTGCCGTCGTCGTACGAGGCCCACAGCTTCGCCCCGGCGAGCTTCAGACCGTTCAGGCCCTTGGGGTAGCGCACGCCCAGTCCGATGCTGGTGGTGGAGTGCGGCCGGGCGCTGTTGGCCTGGTCGACGTCGAGTCGGTAGTCGACCGACAGGACGGGGAGCAGGGTCAGTCCTTCCTTCCACTCGGAGTGGAAGCGCCAGTCGGTGCGCACCTCGGTGGAAGTCGTCCAGCCCGGGGCGTCCCGCTTCACGTCGGTGACCACGCGGTATTCGGCGCGCTGTGCCGTCATCGGGAAGGCGACGGGCGCCGAACGGACGCTGCCGAGGAGCTGGCCGTCCCGGTAGACAGTGGACAGCGCCTTGTCGCTGCCGGCTTCGGCGGAGAAGGCCTGGTCCGGCGCGGTGTCGAGCAGACCGCCCGACGCCACCACACCGACATCGCCCCGCCGGACGGCCGAGTTGGACTGTGCGTCCGGCAGCGCGGTGCGGACCACGGCCTTGTTCCAGTCGCGGTGCACGCGCTGTCCGGCCTTGAGCGTCGAGGTGTTCGTCAGCTTCCAAGAGCCGTCCGACGTCCACACGGGACCTGCCTTCACCGCTTCCCAGGTGGGTATGTCCGCGGAGACGTACTCGGTCCGGGAGCGCGGCAGGACCACCCGGTCGAAGCCGAAGTACGCCGTCGGCTGCATCGGCGAGCGCGTCAGCCGGGCGTATCCGCCTTCGGTGGCCGGCGTCGAGGCGTGGAACGAGGATTCCACGGTGGCCAGTTCCTCGTCGCGTACCCGATAACGCTGGTCGGCGGGGATGCCGCCCTTGCGGTACTTCAGCAGCTCGTAGGAGTACGGGCTCACCGCCGTACCGGAGATCCTGATCACGGCGTTGTCCAGGGCCGCAAGCTCCTCGCCCTGGGTGCCGGAGAGGGTCATCGCCGGAATCTTGGTGGCCGTCGAGCCCCAGTTGCCTGCGAGCCAGTTCTCGGGGATGTCGTTGTAGATGAGGATGGCGAGCGCACCGGCGTTCGCGGCATCGTCGACCTGCTCTCGCACCGTGCGCTCGGCGCTCCGCTTCACCAGGGCGAGCTTGCCCCGGACGTCCTCGCCGGCCTTCGCCACGCGCAGGACACGGGTGCCGTCGATACGTGCGGAGCCCGTCCAGCCCTCGAGGTAGGCCGCGTCCAGGGTCCGGTTGCCGTGCCCGACGAGGCGGGCGTCGAGTGCGGGTGCGCCGAGCGACCAGCCGACGCGCGATTCGAAGCGCTCGTTCGTGGTCTGCGACGGGATGGAGTACACGGCCGTCTCGCCGTCCAGCCACGTCTCGCGGTCATAGACGAGGTCGTCCTCCACGGCCTGGAAGTTCAGACCGATGCGGGCGCGGTTGGTCTCCGTCGGCCGGGAGGTGGTCATGGTGACCGGGCCGGCCTTGGCGCCGTCCAGGGTGAAGGTCCGATCGGATTCGATCATCGTGCCCGGCTGGGCGGCGTAGGTGTACTCCTCCAGCCGGCTCCAGTCGGAGTTGTAGTGGAAGATCTCCGAGATGAAGGCGTGCTCGCCGCGCGGTACCCGCACCACGACGGTCCCGTCCGCTGCGACCGGGTACGTCTCGGGCAGTCCGTAGCCACCCAGCTGCCAGGCGGTGACCGCGGCGATGCCGCTCGTCGGCTTGCCGTCGCGGTCGAGCACCTTCAGCGTGACGTCGAAGCGCTGTACGTCCCGGCCGAAGCCGACCGCCGTCACTGCCGCCGTCCGTCCGTCGGCGGAGACCGCGGTGATGTGCGCGCCGTGGGATCCGGTCGTCACGCCGACGGTGTTGAGGTTGAGGTCGACCTCGGCGGTGCCGTGCGCGGGCACGGTCACCGAGTCTGCCCCCAGGCTGAGCACTCCGGCCGGCAGTTCCTCGCCCGCGTTCTCGACCTTCAGGGCGAGAATGACCGGCTGGTCGCCGTCGTTGACGTACTCGATCTTCTTCCCGACCGGGGCGGTGGCATCCCAGTCCCGCAGTCCGAAGTCGACCGTACCGCTGGCCGATACGGGCTGCCGGAGTGCGCGTGCCACGTCCACGCGGCCGGCGCCCTGGGCGTAGACGGAGGTGGCGGCGGTGGTCTTGGCCGTACTGATCAGCTGGCTCTTCAAACGGGCCGCTGTCCAGTCGGGGTGGCGCTGCGCGAGGATCGCGGCGGCGCCGGCCACGTGCGGCGTGGCCATGGAGGTGCCACTCGCGGTGGTGTACGAGCCGTCCACCGGTGTGCCCATCGTCGTGCCGGCGGCGCGGGCGGCGGCAATCCGTGAGCCCGGCGCGGTGATCTCCGGCTTGAGCCCGCCGTTACCGCCTCGTGGGCCCCGGCTGGAGAAGTCGGTGACCGCGTCGGTGGAGTCCACGGCGCCGACCGTCAGGGCCGCGTCGGCGGCTCCGGGTGAGCCGACGGACTTCGCAGCGGGGCCGCTGTTGCCCGCCGCGATGGTGAACAGCACGCCGGTCTGCGCCGTCAGTTCATTGACCGCCATCGACATGGGGTCGGTACCGTCGGCGCCCTCCCCACCGCCCAGGCTCATGGAGATGACCTTCGCCCCCGAGTGCGCGGCCCAGTCCATCCCTTCGATGATCGAGGATTCCGAGCCGCTGCCGCTGTCGTCGAGCACCTTGCCCACGATCAGTCCGGCACCCGGTGCCACGCCCCGGTACTTCCCGCCGGAGGCGGCTCCGCTTCCCAGGATGGTGGAGGCGACGTGGGTGCCGTGGCCGTGGCCGTCGCGCGCCGTCTCGCCGGGGACGAAGCTGCGGCTTTCCACGATGCGGTCGACGAGGTCGGGGTGGGTGGCGTCGACACCGGTGTCCAGCACCGCGACCTTCACGCCGGTGCCGTCGAAACCGTCCTTCCACGCCTCCGGGGCGCCGATCTGCGGGACGCTCCTGTCGAGAAGCGCCTTGACCTGCCCGTCCAGCCAGAGGCGCTGGACGCCGCCCGACAGGCGGGCCTTGGGGGTACCTGCGCGGGCGCTGTCGTCGTCGACGGCCTCCCAGAACGCGGCACCCTTGCGCTTGTCGGCGCTGACGGCGGCTCCGCGTACGCCGGGGAGTTTCCGTGTGATGCGGGCTTGGCCGGGTGCGGTGTCCTTGGCGCCGGACGCGTAGCGCACGATCATCGGGGTCGACGCGTGGTGGGCGTCGTCGTATCCCTGGGCGATGAGCTGGGTGACGTTGAACAGCCGGCTGTCCACCTGGCCGTTGTGCACCAGCGCTTCGACGTCGCGCGGGATCACGTACACATCGGTGCCGACGGTGTACGTCCGCAGCTCGGCCGCACTGCGGTGGTACGGGGTGATGTTGACGGCGAGGGTCTTGCCCGCCTTCATGGCCACCGTCACCTGGTCTCCGGTGACAAGGGTGACCTTCGCAGTGCGAACTTCTGCTCGGGACGGGGTGGTTACCGCGACCTCCCCGGTCTTCGGTGCGGGGGTGGCACCGTACACCAGGCCGCCGCCGGCCACGGTGGTGGCCAAGGTGGTCGCCAAGGTGAAGCTGAGCAATGCGGCTCTTCGCCTGAAACGCATGCTGAACGCTCTCCTTCCGCCGGCAGGGAGGGTTCCGCGACCGGCGGGTCAAGCCTCGGCAGGAAGGGGCACCGACGCTACGGCCGCGCCTGACGAAGAAGTGACATGTCCGCTCGCCGCCACATTGCGCGTATCGAAGACAGATGGTCGTCGTGCGTGATAGCGCGGACATCATCCCGGTGTGCGGGTGTGGTTAGATCACGCTGTGTCCGGTGGGTGGTACATCGGTTGGGGTGGGGGGCGTCGTGAGAGGCGGACACATGCTGGAGGCCGCGGGGATCGGGGCGGGGGAGGAGCGGGTGTACCGCTTCCTCATCGGGGTGCGTGAGGCTGATGCCGCGGTGATCGCGGAGCAGCTGGGGCTTGAAGTGGCGCAGGCACAAAGGCTGTTGGCCTCGCTCCACGACAAGGGGCTGGTGGGGCGGGTGGCCGTTTCGCCGGCGCGGGACGCGGTGCGCTATGTGCCGGTGGCGCCCGATGCGGCGCTGCGTCCGCTGCTGCTGCGTGGGCATGAGGCGCTGGAGGCGGCGCGGCGGGGGGTGGAGCAGCTCACCGAGGAGTACTGGGCCGGGGGGCGGCGGCATGACGCGGGGCAGCTTGTCGAGGTGATCACGGGGGCGAGTGTGATCCGGCAGCGGCTGCGTCATATGGCGTACGGGGCCAGTGAGATGCGGTGGCTCTGCAAGGCCGGCCATGTGGCCATGCCCGCGGCGGAGAACGTCGAGGAGTGGGAGCTGCTCGCCCGTGGGGTGCGGTACGAGGCTGTCTACGAGCGCGCTCTGCTGGAGGAGCCCGGCATGGTCGACAACGTTGCCCGGAGCATCCGTGCGGGTGAGCAGGCGCGGGCTACCGGGACGCTGCCGGTGCGGATGGTGATCGCGGACGGTTCGATCGCCATCTGCCCGCTGATGCCGGGCGGTTCGGGTGGTTCGCTGGGTGAACCGACGGCCGCGGTGGTGCGCGGCAGCAGCCTGCTCGACGCGCTGATCGCGCTGTTCGAGAGCGAGTGGGCGGCGGCGTCGCCGCTGCACGTCACGGACTCCGGTGAGCTGGCCGGCTTCGGCGGCAGTCCGCGGCCCGGTGCGAACGTCGCCGACGACGAGCGGTATCTGCTGTCCCTGGTCGTCGCCGGCGTCGCGGACAAGGCGATCGCCTCGCAGCTACGCGTCAGCCAGCGAACGGTGCAGCGCCGGATACAGGTGCTGATGCAGCGCGCCGGCGCCGCGACGCGTACGCAGTTGGTGTGGCAGGCGGCGCGGCGGGGGTGGCTGTCGTGAGAGGGGGGCTGTCATGAGATACGAGCCGCTGCTCTCCGGCAGCCCCACCGGCCGCATCGACACCCGCCCGTTCTCGTTGTCCGACGCCCCCGATGCCTTGTTCTTCATACCGGCCATCCCCGGCGTCCCGAATGAAACCGCCTCCGCTTACTCCACCACGGCGACCTCCGCCCAGACCGTCTTGGTGAACGCGTCGCGGACGATGCAGCCCCAACGGTTCGCGTAGGCCTCGACGAGCAGCAGACCGCGGCCCGATGTCGTATCGGCGGACGCCGGCCCCGCTGTCGGCGTGGGCGGCAAGCACTCCGGGCGGGTGTCGGTCACCTCGATACGAAGAGCGTGGGGCAGGAGGAGGAGCGTCAGCCTGAAGTCGCGTCCGGGGAGGCGGCCGTGAGTGATGGCATTGGCTGCCAGCTCGACAGTGACGAGGGCGACGGTTCGAGCGGTCTCGGAGTCGTACGAACTACCGCACCACTCGATGAGCTGCTGGACGGCGAGGGTACGGGCCAGCCGAGCGCCACGTGGAGTGCTGCTGAGGCAGAGGCTGAACTCGGGTGCCGGGGTGAGTGGTTCACGGGTGCTTCCCTGTTGCTTCACGACGTCATCGTGGAACTCCAAGGATGTCGCTGACCAGGTGCGACGGCCGTACGACAAATCGGTGGTACGGGCCGCGCGGAGAGATGCCCTCCTGAGTTGTACGGGTCCTGTACGTGCGTCGTACGGGGCGGGGGCCGTGTCCCAGGAAAAGGCTCATCCGTTGAACCTTGCCCAGTTGCAATGGAGTTGAGGGGAGCCACGGTGGGCAGCGGCGATGTGGCGGGAACGACCTCGGAGAGGGCGTGAGGACAGTGCGGGATATGCGGAACGGCCGCGCGACAACGCCGAAGGTGAAGGAGGAGAACGACCTGCCGGGCGTGTGGGCGGCTTACGGCAAACTCCTCCAGCATCTGCGCAAGCGAGCCGAGTTGAGCCAGCAGGCGCTTGGGGATGCGATCGGCTACTCACTGGAGCAGGTCGCTTCGGTCGAGCAGGGACGACGACCGGCGAAGGAAGCGTTCACGATGGCGGCGGACCGGGTGCTGGCGGCAGGTGGCGTGCTGGAGGTGCTCCAGGACGAGGTGGACCGGGCGAAGCTGCCGAAGTTCTTCCGCAACTTCGCGCTCATCGAGGCGGAGGTGGCGAGCCGGTTCTCATACGATCCGCTGCTGGTGCCGGGGCTGTTGCAGACGGAGGCGTACGCACGAGCGGTGTTCGCGGGGCACTGTCCGCCGCTGAGCGAGGAGATCGTCGACCAGCACACGGAGGCGCGGCTGGCCAGGCAGAAGCTGCTGACGCGGAACCCGCTGGCGGAGCTGTCGTTCATCATCTGTGAGGAGGCGCTGCGGAACCCGGTGAGCAGCGAGGAGGTCATGCGTGGGCAATGGCAACGCCTGTTGGAGGTGGGCGCGATGCGGAATGTGGAAGTTCAGGTCATGCCCGCCGCGCCGGGGTTCCACGCGGGCCTGAACGGGCCGTTTGTAGTGCTGCAAACGAAGGAGCTTCAGCACCTCGGATACATCGAGTCGCAGGAAGTCGGGTGCGTCGTCCGTGATGCGGCAGAGGTCAGCGCCTTCGGGTTGCGATATGGCAAGCTGCGGGCGCGGGCTCTGAACGGCGTGGAGTCTGCGCGGTTCATTGAACGGCTGGTGGGAGGAACATGAGCGTGGAGCAGGTTTCCGAGAACGTGGACGGGCTGCGCTGGTTCAAGAGCAGCTACAGCGGGTCGGGCGGTGGAGACTGCGTGGAGGTGGCCACCTGCCACGACGCCGTGCACGTACGGGACTCGAAGGTTGCGGGCGGCGGGCCGGTGCTGCGGGTCAGCCGGGGCGAGTGGGCGGCGTTCCTGTCGCTTGCGGCCGGATAGTGCCGGCCAGGCTGCCTGGACACAACAACGGGCTCGCTCACGTCTTGAGGTGATGCGGGCGAGCCCGTTGTCATGCCTGGCTGCTCAGAACAGAGCGTCCTCGGCACCCTCACCGAAATCCGTGCCACCTCGCGCCGCGAGGTCGGACCCGGCAAGTCTCTACCCGACTACACTGTGGCGCCTGGAGGCGACCTCAGGGGGACACCCTGCTCAGCGAGATCCTCAAACCGAACAAGGGTTTGGTCCATCTGGCGATCTGCCGGAAGCACTGTGACCCGCGGCGCTGAGGAGCACGATATGACCTACTACCCCGACCTCTCCCCTTACTCCTACGACCAGTCATCGCGCGACATGCTCAATGTCGGATGGCTGTCGATACAGCACCAGTACGTCAAGGGGCTGGTGGACGAGCGCGTACTGGACGCTCTGAAGGTCCTCTCCAGCGCCTACGAGAACCAGATGCGCGGCATCCACCACTGTGAGTTCTGCGATGCAGACCGTCCTTTCGTCTTCGGCGGGCCGACCGGAGAAGCGAAGGTCTGGCTCGGCTCGGCTGAAATTCGAGTCGAAGGGGCGGACGGGACTTGCTATGCCGCGCCGGACCTGGTGATCCACTACATCACGGAGCACTGGTACTGCCCGCCTGAGGAGTTCTGCCAGGCCGCCGTACGGGCCGCGGGGTTCGAGGGTGTCGATGAACTGACCCTTGCCGAGTAACGCACAACGGGTTGCTGCCGGCTCGGGCAGCTCAACATAAGCAAGGGGAAGCCGGGAACTGCCGCGCCTGTGCGGTGGCAGTTGACCACCTGCTTGCCGAGGGAGCTCCATCCTCGGCGCCTGGAGGACTCGGGGCGGGCCCCACCACACCGCTCGAAGCCGTGTCGAAGTCCAAGCCACCTCGCGCGGGCTGCTCCTTGCCGGTCAAGTCCAAGTCCAACGCACAGTGCCAAAGAGCACTTTGATGGGCCATCATCGAATCGGCGGAAAAAGTCGGGCAACATGCGGTGCCCGCACCATACGGAGGAGGCGCCAAGTGCGTAATCGGGTGCGCGCAACGGACGGGCGGCATCTGGTGGTGGAGCGTCTGGGAGATCCCTGCGGCAGACCGGTCTTCCTGCTGCACGGAATGCCCGGCAGCAGGCTCGGTCCGGCTCCGCGCGGCATGGTGCTGTACCAGCGCAAGACACAGCTGATCACCTATGACCGACCGGGCTACGGCGACTCCGACCGGCTGCCGGGCCGCCGTGTCGCCGATGTCGTTCAGGACGTACAGGCCATCGCGGACCACCTGGGGCTGGAGCGGTTCGCCGTGGTGGGCCGGTCCGGTGGCGCTCCGCACGCGCTGGCCTGCGCCGCGCTGATGCCCGAGCGGGTCACCCGTACCGCCGCACTGGTCGCGCTGGCTCCCTGGGGCGCCGACGGCCTCGACTGGTTCGACGGGATGGCCGCCTCCAATGTGCTGGCATACTCCACCGCGGCGGCCGATCCGGACGGGCTCGCGGAGTCGTTCATCTCACGGTCGGCGGTGATCAGGAAGAACCCGGTCAGGCTCATCGACGATCTGCGCCGGGAGCTGACCGACTCCGACCGGATGGTGGTCAACGACGCCGGGGTCCGCAGCATGCTGCTGCGCAACTACCGTGAGGGGCTGCGCACTTCGGCATGGGGATGGATCGACGACGCGATCGCGTTCAGCCGTCCGTGGGGGTTCGACCCTGCGGACATCACGGGTCCGGTGATGCTGTGGCACGGCGAGAAGGATGTGTTCTCGCCGGTGGGCCACTCCCGCTGGCTGGCCGAGCGCATCCCGAACTCCACCGTCGTGGTGGAACCGGCGGCCGCGCACTTCGACGCGCTGCAGATCTTGCCCACGATCCTCAACTGGCTGCTGGAGCCAGCTGTTTGCTGAAAAACGAACAGAGAAAGGGAGCGTCCGGTGGCGGCCGGACGCTCCCTCGACTCACACCGCCATCGGTTCCAGTTCGCGCTCGAACCGGCGCTCGTCCCGGGCGATCCGGGTCATCGGGTGGTCTTCGCCGAGCTGCCGGGACAGTTCGTCGACCGTCTCCGCCCTCAGCCGCATCGCCTCGTCCTTGCGCCCCATCGCATCGAGCGTGACCGCCATGTTCGACATCATGGCCAGGGTCTCCGGGTGGTGCGCCCCGATGACGTGCCTGAGCTGCCCTGCTACCTTCCGTTCGGTCTCCAGCACGATGTCGAGATCGCCCCGTTCGGCCGTCGCGTTGGCCAGGTTCATCACGCAGAACAGGGTGTTGGGGTGCTCCTGCCCGTACACCTCCCGCATCGACGCGACCACTCGGGTCAGCACCCGCTCCGACTCCTCCACCTCGCCCGCCCCCAACTGGTAGACGCCGAGGTTGTTCAGGGCGGCAAGGGTGTACGGGTGCTTCTCCCCCGGCACCTTCATGTACTGGTCGACGACCTCCTGCGCGGTGTCCCTGGCCTCGGTCGCCTCGCCCGCCGCGTACAAGTCGGCCGCCAGATTGAGGTCACAGGCCAGCGACTCCGGGTTGGCGACGGTGTACTTGGCCCGGTACCTGGCACGGGTGGCCACCGTGAGCCTGCGGGCGTCCTCCAGCCTGCCCGCCCGGCGCAGCGACACCGCCAGGCTCTTCGCCGCACTCAGCGTGCCGGGAAAAGCCCGGCCGAGCGTGGCCTTGTAACTGTCGTACGTGCGGCTGAGGATGCTGACCGCGTCCTCGTAACGCCCGACGTCACGCAGGTCGCGGGCCAGGTTCATGGCCGAGGAGAGGCTGTACGGGTGATCCTGGCCGAGCACGTCCACCCGCCGGTCGAAGACGTCCTGGTCGATCTCCCTGGCCCTGGCGTACTGACCGATGGACCGCAGGGTGAACGCCAGGTTGTTGGCCGCCGCCAGGGTCCTCGGGTGCGATTCGTGGAAGATCTGGTTGAACCCCTCGGTCGCCTCCGTCGCCAGCTCGATCGCCCTGGTGTACTCACCGAGCGTGCCGAGGTCCGTCGCCAGGCTGCTGGTGCTCATGTACGTGTGCGGATGCTCCGGGCCCAGGACCTCCTGCTGCGTCGCCAGGGTGATCTCGTCAAGCTCCCGCGCCTCCACATAACGGCCGCGCGCGCGGTAGATGTTGGCGAGGTGGAAGCAGAGGTAGAGGTACTGGATGTCCCGCTCCCCCAGCGTCTCCTTCCAGAGGGCGCGCAGCTCCTCGCCGAGAGTGGCGGCGGTCCTGAAGTCACCTCGCTTCCAGAGATAGCGGATCCGGTCGATCAGCAGCCTGCGGGCCTCGGGCTCCTTGCAGTTGCGGGCGTCGGACGGGCCGAGGTGCGGCCAGATCGTGGCGAACTGCGGCCAGCTCGCGGGGTTGTCGATCGGCTCGTTCTCGTCGTCGGGCCGAGCGCCCGCCAGGATGCGGTGGACGGCGTGCCGGGCGTCCTGCTGCTCCTCCTCGCTGAGCTGTGCCCGGATGACGGCCTGGACGAGACGGTGCACCTGGATGGAGTTGGAGACCTGGTCGACCTTGGCGAGGGCGAACCGGCCGATCTCCCGGATCACCCGGCCGAGCACCAGCTTCTCCTGGAGCGAGGCGTCGTACGGCTTCAGTGCCTCGATCATCTCCTTGCTGTACAGCAGGTTCCCCGAGATCGGCTCGGGGGCGAAGAAGGCACAGAGCTGGAGCAGCCGCACCGCGGCGGGCGAGCGCTCCTTGAGCCGTTCGATGGAGATGTTCCAGGTGGCGGCGACCGGCTGCGGGTAGCCGGCCGGCTGGTTGAGCGCCAGGACCTCGGGAGCCTGCTGCGCCAGCTGTTCCAGATAGGTGTCGATCGGGGTGGCGGTCTCCGCGATCCAGGCCGCCGCCTGTTCGACGGCGAGCGGCAGGTCACCGACCGCGGTGGCCACCTGCGCGGCGTCCTCCTCGCTCAGCCCCGGGGCCCGGCGCTGCAGGTGTTCGATGGACTCCTCGCGCAGGAAGACGTCGACGGGCAGTGCGTCGCCGTGCTGGGACCAGGCCTGGTTGCGGGAGGTGACCAGGATGTGGCCGGAGCCCCCCTGCGGGAAGTAGCGCCTGAGCCGTTCGGGGTCGTCGGCGTTGTCGAAGACCAGCAGCCAGCGGTCCGAGGGCACGCCGCGCCGCAGCAGGTCCACGGCCTCCTGGGAGGCGGCCGCCATGTCGTCGCCGCCCTGGGCGCCGAGCCGGACGGCGAGCTCGGCGAGCGCGGCCACCACGTCGTCGGTCTGCTCGGACGAGATCCACCAGACCAGGTCGTAGTCGGCCATGAAGCGGTGCACGTACTCCAGGGCGACCTGGGTCTTGCCGACGCCGCCGAGCCCGTACAGGGTCTGCGGCTGCGGGAGCACGACGGCCATCCCGCCGCCGAGCTGGTCACGCATCCGCTCCAGAACCAGGGAGCGGCCGGTGAAGCCGGGGTTGCGCGGCGGTGCGTTCCAGATCCTGGGGACGGTGCCGGGGAAGCGCGGTCCGGGCGACACACCGTCGGTGAGCTGCACGGGCCGGTCCAGGGCGCGCAACAGGGCGGCGGTGGCATGCACCTCGTCGAGCCGGAAGAGATCGACGGGGTTGCGGTCGATGTAGGGCGCGGTCAGTCGTACGTCACCGACCCTGAGCGGCAGCAGATGGCGCCGACCACCACCGGGGTCTTCCGCCACGGCCCGGTCCCAGAGGTTCACCGCACGCTGCGACTTGAGGTAGGCGCTGGAGAGCAGCACCACGGTCCGGGCCGCGTTCTCGGCGGCCGCCGGTTCCTGGGGCTCCCGCTCGGCGGACACATCGCGTGGTACGACGCGGAACCCTGCCCGGGTGAGCACGGATTCGATCCAGTCGGCCCACATCCGGTTCTCCGCCACATAGCTGAGGAAGAGATCGGCGGGCAGCGCGGGCCTGCGCCGGGTGAACGCGTCACGGATGCGCAGCCGTACCTCTTCGCCGACCGGTGGCATCGAGGTGATCTGCTGGTCGGTGATGACGGAGGTGAGCCGTTCGAAGGCGGAGAGCAGTGAGTTGGTGAGACCGGCCTCGTCGCCGAAAGTGGCGAGGGTCTCCTCGTAGGCGTAGTAGGGGCGGTACGGAATCTCCACCGCGCCCCAGTAGGCGGTGAGTTCATCACCGGACAGATCGCGCGGCAGCCGGTCGAACTTCAGCCGGGCCAGCGCCCGTCCGGCATCGGCCTTCTCCTTCTCGCCCTCGTCGATGCGCATCGGGACGGGGAAGATGGAGATGGGGCGGCCGGTGTAGCGCTCGGAGATCTGCCGGGCGACCGAGGCGGCACCGTCGATGGACTGGTCGCTGAGGGTGAAGCAGTCGACGAGGACGTCGGGCAGGTGGACGGTGCAGATGTCGGCGATGTCGCTGAGGCCCGTCCGGCTGTCGATGAGGACGTAGTCGTAATTGGCCTTCATGTCGTCGCGCAGGGCGTCGAAGAAGTGGCCGCCGCCGAGCCGGTCGTAGAAGTTGTCCCAGTCGAAGGTGGAGACGGTCGCGGAGTATTCGCGGTTCTGCCGCCCGGCGGAGACGAAGTCGAGGGTGCCGCCGTGCGGGAACTCCCAGCCGAGCGCCTCGGGTGTGAGGGAGACGGCGTGCGGCTGGATACGGGCGTAGTCGCGGTGCCAGTCGTCGGCGCGCTGGACGGGGCTGGTCGCGGCCCACGCGTACTCGGTGATCAGATCGATGACACCGGTGGTGGCACCGAGCGTCGACGGGTCGAGGAACGGGTGGAAGAACCGGTGGAGCCCCGGTGCCTCCAGGTCCCAGTCGACGGCCAGTACCCGTTTTCCGTTGGCGGCGAGTATCCAGGCGGTGTTGGCCAGGGCCATGGTGCGCCCGGTGCCGCCCTTGTACGAGTAGAAAGTGACGATGCGCCCGTCACGACTGGCCGTCATCCGTGTCCTCCGCATCCGTCGCAGGGTTGTGTGTCTCGGGGATGTAGTACGTCTGCGCCATCGGCCCCATCAACCGTGTCCGTTCGTGGTGCCCGCCGCCGCCGGTGGCGGGTGGGTAGACCGCCGCATGTCTCAGGTACTGCTGGGCTGCCACCTCGACCACCTGCGGCAGGATCTGCCCGAAGGCCTCCATGCTGGGTACGCCCTTGGCGGCGGAGCGGCAGAAGGCCCGCCCCTGGCGCATCTTGGTCGGCATGGTCTGTTCGAGCTTCTCGGTCAGCTCGGCCTCGACCGCCCTGCTCTCGTGGTCCTCGCGGTTCCACGGCACGACCATCGTCACCCAGGGACGATTCTCGGCGTCGAAGGCGGCGAGCCGCCGACGCCGGTCCTCGTCCTGCAGGGCCCAGCGGTCGACGAGCAGGATCTCCGGTCTGCTGGGCGGCTGTTTGCCCTCCGGGTGCTCGAACTCCTCGTCGAAGGAGGAGATGGTGGCCTGGTAGTTGAGGGAGCGCACCAGGTCCTCGGCGACATAGGCCAGCGGGCGGGCGGCGGCCGGGTGGTAGGGATTCCAGTCCTGCGGGTTGTCGCCGTAGTACTCGGCGTTGCGCCCCTCGGGCAGGTCGTGCCGGGTGGGGGCGGCGATGGTCACCTGCATGGGGCGGGGGCCGCCGACTCCGCTGTTCGGCGGACCGAAGGCGCTGGGGGCCAGCCGGTAGTCGACGGGGCGCCCGCTGCCGATCCGAATGGTGTCCGCGACGCTGACGATGCGCTTGGCGAGTTCGTACACCGCGCGCTCGTACTCCTCGGTGAAGAGCCTGAGTTTGATCAGTCCGTAGAGTCCGTCGCTGACATAACGCTCCCCGAAGTCGCGGTGGTTGAACTGTAATCGCTCGGCGGGGCCCGGGAGTTGGCTGGGCGGCACCGGCACCCAGAGCGCCGGGACGATCGCCTCGGCCGGCCTGTTGGAGCGGGCCCGGTAGTCAATGGCGCGCTGGGCGAAGGCGTACCACTCCTTGCCGCACATCTCGCTGGCGAAGTAGCGCGGTGAGAACAGCGGAACGAACACCCGGCAGGTGGCGAGCACCTCGCCGAGCCGCTCCGACCAGCCCTCGCCGGAGCGTATCTCGCGGTCGATGAACCCGGCGGGCGCGCCCGCGGGCAGATCGGTCATGGCCATCACATGGCCGCAGAGATCCTGGAAGAGCCGCTCGACCCACATATCAGGGTCCGTTCCACCGCCGTACCCCGGTGTATGCGCATAACTCAAGAAGAAGTACGGCCGATGGTCCGCCGCTCGCTGTTGCGTTGTTGCGTGCACACGACCCCCGTCCTGTGTGAGCACCCGCACCCGAGGATTGAAGTGAATGCGAGCGAATTCATCATTCCGGAGCGGACGTTGCTCCACCCCCATGGCGTTCGGTCATTCAACGCCAGTTTTCAGTCATACGTTCCCAGGTTCAGTCGATCATTTCTTGATCGAATTCGGTCTGTTCCTGTTCCTCCCAGTTGTCCTGTGCGTAGCGACGGCCCCGGCTGAACCGGAACGCGAGCCTCAGATCTCTTTTCGCATCTGATCCAGCAGCCGTTTCCCACTGACGGTCAGTTCGGCGGCGCCCTCCAGCGTGTCGAGGGCCTGCGGTACGCCCTCCAGATAGCTCAGCTCGAAAGCCCCCAACGCCATCCGCTCATAGGTGTCGGCCAGCAACCGGGAAATCGGAACTGGTTCTTCCTGCCAGGGCGTCCGATGTTCCCAGGAGCCGTCTGCCGCGTAAAGATCCGTGACATCGCGAAGCGCCCGTAATTCGGCCCGCCGAAAGCCCCGCAGCAGCGCGAACGCCAACTCCTCTGCGCTGCCGTCCGGGGAGATCCCCAGTGCGCCGAATCCGTGCCGCCCGACGGCGGGCTCCGTCGGGGCCAGACGGGTCAGCGGCGTGAGGGTGGTGAGGCGGCCCGCCATGTCCCCGGTACGCCCGGGCGCCTTCGTCCCGATCAGCGTCCAGGCCTCGCCGATCCTGGCCTCCAGGTCGGCGGCGGCCCGGTCGTCGAGGGCGTCCGCGGCGGGCACGGAGAAGCACTTGCGGTACGGGTCGAGGTCGTCGAGCACGAAGCCGGGCGTCGAACCGGGCGTCGCGAGCCGGCGCAACGGCCGCCAGCCGGGACCGGCCTCCTTGGGCCGTACGACCCGCAGCTCGGCCGCGTCGGCCTCTTCGCGCCGGACCAGGAAACCGTCCTCGATTGCCCGCACCAGTGCCGTGCCGCGCTCCCCCGCCTCCGCGATCCGCAACTCGCCGAGACCGGGCAGGAGGATCCTGCCGCCCGAGAAGGTCACCCGTACGGAGAGATCGAGGCCGCCCCGTACAGCGGCGGCCGCGAGATACACCGGCATCCGCCGCGCCACCTCCACGGCCCCGGGCCGCTCGTGGACCAGCTCCATCGCGTACAGCAGCCAGCTGCGGGTGTAGGGGTGGGCCAGCACCTCGTCCAGACCACGGGCCCCTTCCTCCGACGCGTCGATGGCTGCGGCCAGCTCCCAGACGGCCGCCCACCGCTCGCCGCCGCGCTGCCCGATGTCGGCGTTCAGCCGGGCGAGCAGGGTGCGGGTGAGGTCCTGCTGGGCAGCGAGCAGTTCGACGGGCTCGGCCACCGCGGGTGCCACGAGGGCCGCCGCGGTGCGCGCCTCGATGCCGCGCACCAGGGCCTCCAGATCGGCGCAGTACACGGACGGGTTGTCGAATGCGCCGGACGGCCCCGTGGAGCGGTACCGGTGGGTGTACAGGCCACCTCCACACGAACGTACGACCGGGCATCGGCGGCAGGTCTCGCTGACGCCGGCCAGTCCGAGCTGGCGGGCCCGCACCCCGGGGTGGGCGGCGACTTCGTCCAAGGAGTGGGTGAAGACATCGAATCCGGTGGCCGCCGCGCCTTCGTAGGCACTCTTGAGCGAGTCGACCTGCTCCAGCTGTCCGTCGGTCTCGACGACGACGAGGTCGGTGGGGGCGAGCCCGAGGGACTCGGTGAGGCTGGGGCCGCCGCTCAGCGTGGACAGCACCGAGGAGAAGAGCCGTACCGGCACTGGGCGCCCCTGCTCCTGCCAGCGGTCGAAGACCGCGAGAAGCCAGTCGGCGTAGGCGGTGGGTGATCCGTCCGGGCGGGGCGGCGGCTCGTCCCAGGTGGCGTGCGGAAGCAGGAAGTCGATGAGCGGCGGGTCGAGCTCGGTGAGTGCGTCGAGGACCGCGCGCGGGTCGTTCTCGACGTCGACGGTACACAGGAGCCCGAGGTTGAGATGGCGGTAGCTGTCCTGCTGGAGCAGCTCGACGGCCTTGAGAACCAGGGGGTGGCTGCTGCGTCCGTCGGCGTATCGGCGGTGCCGGTCGTTGGCGGCACGGTCGCCGTCCAGGGAGATGCCGACCTTGACGTCGAACTCGTCGAAGAGGTCGAGATAGCGCGGGCTGAGCTGGAGTCCGTTGGTGTGGATGCGGAGGTCGAGTTCAGCGATGCCGTCGAAGGCGGAGGTGAGTTCTTCGCAGATGCGCCGCAATCGGGCGGGGCCCGCCAGCAGAGGCTCCCCTCCGTGCAGGATCACTGACACGGAGGGCAGTGCATGTGTCTTGGCATGCTCGGCCAAGCGTTGAGCAGTCCGGAAGATGACATCATCAGAGATTGTTCTTGGCCGGGTTCGCCAGCTCTGATCCGCATGTTCATAGACATAGCAATGGTCACAGGCAAGATCGCACCTGCTGTGAACCTTGAGGACGACTTCGCGGAAAGGGACCAGGGGTCCTGTCATTCCACCAGTCTAGCCAGCCCGCGGGGGTGATCGGGGCATTGGTTCGGAGTGCCGGGGCATCGGTTCGGAGTGCCGAGGCGTCGGTTCACAGTGCCGAGTTGAAGGTCGACGCCTGGGTGGGGCGACCGGCTGACGGGGCATGCACACGACCGAGCTTCCGGGCAGCAGCAGTGCCGCGGACATCGATCTTGGCAAGCGGCACACGGTCCTTCTTCGCAACAGCGAAGGAGAGGGAGGATTCAGAGGTCTTCACGGCCGTCCTTGAGGGGGTTTGTTCCGATGGAATGGTTCCAGACAGGAATGCAGCAACGGTATCTGCACCATTGCAGTGCCTGGCGGCTCGACTTTACTCTCATGACCTCGGTCTGCAACTGAGGTTGCCGACTTGGAACAAGAGCGTCACGTGGGACCGCCCGGATCGAACGGAACCACTAATTCCGCCATTGAGGTGACGACGTAACCGCAGACGGGAGTGAACATGACGGCGATTCCCGGACCGCTGCAGAGCATGGTGTTCAGGAACGCCGACCTGCCGGCGCTCTTCCATCACACGGACGCGATCGCCATCGCAAGGCAGCGGGAGGCCGTGAACACCACCCGTGTCCAGCTGATTCTACTGGTCATGGGCGCGATGCCGGCCGCGGTGCCCTGGCACCTGGAGATAGCTGACACGCTTCAACTCGCCGACGTCATCGGCGTGTTGGCCTACGCGGGTGTCCTGATCACGATGTACCTCACCGCCCAGCGCAAAGCAAAGTCGCAATGGCAACTCAACCGCTCGGCAGCGGAGTTCATCAAGTCGATTTGCTGGCGTTACTCCGTACACGGCTCACCTTTCGACACCACCACCCAGCACCCCGAGGCAGTGTTCGCGAATCGTCTCGAAGAAGGCCTTCAGGAGCTCCGGAAGGTGGGATGGGCCGACCCCCGCGACCTGACGGCGGAGTCCGGCGGGTTGATAACGGACTCCATGCGCGAGTTACGGAACAAGGCATTCACCGTGCGCAAGGAGACGTATGTACGGGACCGGCTGATCGAGCAGCGCAGTTGGTACCGCAGGCGTCAAGAGGTGTCCAGGCGGGCCACGCTCGTCTGGTCGACCACCATTGCCGTACTCACGGCGCTCGCCCTGGTGTTCGCGCTGTTGCGGATGTTCTCCGTCACTCAGTCCTTCGCCCTGACAGGGGTACTGTCGGCTGCCGCGGCAGCCTGTCTGGCGTGGAGCGAGATGCGTCGCCACCACCCGCTGATCTCGGCCCACTCGCTGGTGGAGCAGGATCTGGAGTCGATGCAGGTCGCGATGGAGACCACGCTGACCGAGCGCCAGTGGCCGCGGGCGGTGTTCGAGACCGAGCGCATCGTCTCCCCGCAGCACACCGACTGGCTTGCGCGGCACCAGATGTGACGGGAAGTCAGATATATGGATAAAGGACGCGCAGTCGGTACGAAGCCGGTCGCGCGAACGGGTCAGGTGCGCTCCACGCCCTCGCGCCAGATCACCGTGACCGGGCGGCCCAGACTGCGGGCGTACGTCACGATGTCGCCCGTGCCGCCGAAGCCTCGGGCCGGCCTTCCGTCCCACACGGCGAGCAGCCGGTCGCAGTGGTCGGCGATATAGGCGCCCGCCGCGTAGTACGCCTCGTCCGTGGAGTGCGGGTAGTCCAGTCGGACCTCCCGGACCGCCCGGTCCTTGAGGGCCCGGTAGCGGGCGAGTTCGGCCGCGTCGGCGAAGCAGGATTCATAGTCGCCGCTGGGAATGACCGCGGTCAGCTCCGCACCGCGGGCCAGGGCGAGATCGGCGAAGAGCTGGTCCGCTCCCACTGCCAGGCTGGAGAGGGCCTCCAGGGCACCTTCGAAGCCGCAGAGCGCCGCCCGTAGCCCGGCCAGCACATGGGCGTGGGCCTCCTGTGGAATGCTGCGATGGCCGGTCACTCCGATGCGTTTCACGGACCTGGAACCCCCTGAGGTGTCTGCGGGGGTCCCCGGAGGGCATCCCTCCGGAAGGCACAGCATCCGCCCCCGTTTGCTCCTGCGTGACCGACCTGCCCCACATCCTCTCAAATGCCGTGGGGTGAACGGGAGCCCCCGCCCGGGATTCGGGCAGGGGCTCCGTCTCGGCCGACCGATGGTTCGAGGGCCGGCCCGGGGTGCCGGGCCTCAGTAGACGCTGACCCCGTACGCGCTGAGCGCCTCGGTCACCGGCTGGAAGTACGTCGTACCGCCGGAGGAACAGTTGCCGCTGCCGCCCGAGGTGAGACCGATCGCCTGGGAGCCGGAGTAGAGCGGGCCGCCGGAGTCGCCCGGCTCCGCACACACATTCGTCTTGATCATGCCGTAGACGATGTCCCCGCCACCGTAGTTGACCGTGGCGTTGAGACCGGTGACCGTTCCGCTGTGGATGCCCGTGGTGGATCCACGGCGGGTGACGGACATGCCGACCGTGGCGTTGGCCGCACCGGTGATGTCGACGCTGCCGACGGTGCCCGGGTGGGCGAGCGAGGTGTTGTCGTAGCGCACCAGGCCGTAGTCATTGGTCGGGAAGCTGGATCCGACCGTCGGGCCGATACTGGTCGAGTTGGAGGAGTTGGTGTACCAGGGCGGGTTGCCGTCGGTGCAGTGACCGGCGGTCAGGAAGTAGTAGGTGCTGCCGCTGCGGACGTTGAAGCCGAGGGAGCAGCGCCAGCCGGGGGCGTAGATCGCGTCGCCGCCGGAGAGTAGTTTGCTCAGCCTTCCAGAGGTGCGCTCGATCCGCAGGGCGCCGGCGTTGGCGCCGGCGGACTGCTTGATCCGCTTGATCTCGGACTGCGAGACCGTGCTGTCCGCGGTGACCACGAGGGTGCTGGTCGCCGGGTCGATGCTCCAAGCAGTTCCCGCCACATCGGCACCGAGCACGGCGTCACTCGCGGCGGAGAGCTGCTCGGCGCTGAAGGTTGTGGTGGTGTCGGCCTGGGCGGTGGGGACGGCGAGTGCGGCGACGGCGACAAGGCCTGCGGCAATGGCGACAGCCCTGCTGCGTCTCGCGGTGCCACTGAGGGGGGTGGTGCGCTTGATCCTCACTTTTCATTCCTCCCGAGGGGAAGTCGGGGGCCCGCCTGTGGGGTGGTCGGACCCGTGAGGCGCAGTCGTTCGCACGGCATGCCCACTGTGTGAAATGCCGTGTTCCTGACAAGCGCTGCTCGGGAGTATTCAAGGCGTCAACTTCTGGCGCAAGAGGGCCTGCGGGCCTGAAACCCTGCCCCGGCAGCACATGGGCTGCCGGGGCCCGGCCGTACGGATTGCCGGACGGCGGCCCGAAGGGCCCGGTCTGCCGCGTACCTGACGCAGGTACAGCTCCGACCTCGGGGGAAGGGCAGGGTCCCGCGGTGGGTCACCACCCGGTGGCGCGCTCGGACTGAGCTTCCGTCAGAACCGAGACGATCAGGCCGTCATAGTTCGTGACAATCCAGGCAAAATGCCCGTGGTCGGAGCGGAGCGCGAGACAGAGCCCGCAGCGATGGGCCATCCACTCGATCCTGAGCCCCTCGGACAACCGGTGAGCACAGGGCCCCTGACTATCCGAACACGACGATCCCCCGAGAGTCGTTCACCCGTGCGCTGCGCTCGTGCGCATGCGCGACGCGCATCGTATCGAGCGCCCGGTTCACCCGTACGTCGCCCATGTCACCCATACGGACCGGTACATCACATTTTCTTTCTTTCAGGCCCCTGACGCTGGAGGAACCTTGACGAACCGCCACATCTTCTGCACCAGTACCGTCACGAATCCCCTGCGCGCCGACTATCCACTTGGCGCACGATCCGCATCATGGACGACCATAGGGATACGAAAAAGATGCGGAACACCACGGAACCGCGGTGAAGGGAGGCGTCCATGGGATCGGTGCGCAAGGCGAGTGCCTGGCTGGGCCTCGTAGAGGACAACGACGAGCGGTACTACGACGACGAGTACGCCGAGGGCGCACAAACCGGGACCGGTCAGGCCTGGGTGACCGACCCCCGGGTGCAGGTGGCCTCCGAGACGGCCGAGGAGACGGGCCGCCGGATCGCCACCGTCACCCCGGACAGCTTCCGGGACGCACGAGCCATCGGAGAGCTCTTCCGGGACGGCATCCCGGTGATCGTCAACCTCACGACCATGGACCCCACCGATGCCAAGCGCGTCGTGGACTTCGCCGCGGGGCTGACCTTCGGACTGCGCGGCTCGATCGAGCGCGTGGCCACCCGCGTCTTCCTGCTGACCCCGGCCGACACCCGGGTCATCAACGGCGAAGCCGCCGGCCGCCCGGCCGACGGCTTCTTCAACCAGAGCTGAGCAAGGCGCTCGCCGGACCGATCTACCGGAACGCGTCGAGGCCGGTGAGCGCCTTGCCCAGCACCAGCTGGTGCATCTCCACGGTTCCTTCGTACGTGAGCACCGACTCCAGATTCGTCGCATGGCGCATCACCGGGTACTCCAGCGAGATCCCGTTGGCACCGAGGATCGTGCGCGAAGTACGGCAGATCTCGATCGCCTCCCGCACATTGTTGAGCTTTCCGAAACTGACCTGTTCCGGACGGAGCCTGCCCGCGTCCATCCGCCGGCCCAGATGGTGGGCAAGCAGGATGCCCTTGTGCAGTTCCACGGCCATGTCCGCGAGCTTGGCCTGGGTGAGCTGGAAGCCACCGATCGGTCTGCCGAACTGCTCCCGGGTCTTCGCATAGTCGAGGGCCGACTCGAAGCTGGCCCGCGCCGCGCCCATGGCTCCCCAGACGATGCCGTAGCGGGCATGGCTGAGACAGCTGAGCGGGCCGCGGAGACCGGTGACCCCGGGGAGTACGGCGTCGGCCGGCAGCCGTACCTCGTCGAGGACCAGCTCGCTGGTGACCGAGGCGCGCAGGGACCACTTGTGCTTGATCTCGGGCGCCGAGAAACCCGGGGTGCCGGTCGGCACGACGAAACCGCGGATTCCGCCGCCCGCGCCGCCCTCGTCGGTCTGCGCCCAGACGACGGCGACCCCGGCTACCGAGCCATTGGTGATCCACATCTTGCGGCCGGTGAGCACCCAGTCTTCGCCGTCGCGCTTGGCGTACGTCCGCATCCCGGCCGGGTCGGAGCCGTGGTCCGGCTCGGTGAGGCCGAAGCAGCCGATGATCTCGCCGGCCGCCATGCCCGGCAGCCACTGCTGCCGCTGCTCCTCGGAGCCGAAGCGGTGGATGGCGTACATGGCGAGCGATCCCTGTACGGAAACCAGGGAGCGGATTCCCGAGTCGGCCGCTTCGAGCTCCAAGCAGGCCAGTCCGTACTGAACGGCGGTCGCGCCCGCGCAGCCGTATCCCTGCAGGGACATGCCGAGGGCGCCGAGCGAACCGAGTTCGCGGGCCAGCTCGCGGATGCCGGGCAGCGCACCGTTCTCGTACCACTCGGCGATGTGCGGCAGGACGCGGTCGGTGGCCCAGGCGCGGACGGTGTCGCGGATGGCGATGTCCTCGGCGCTGAACAGATCATCGATGCCGATCGGGTCGGCGGGGTCGAAGGGCGGGAGCTTCGAGGACGGAGTGGTGGACATGAGGGTGCCTCCGGCGGCTAGCACGATGCTAAAACTAGCAGTGTTAGTTACGGCGTCGTACCGACGTTACGGCTCAGTGTCCCGCCCGTCCAGAGCCGGTCGCCTCGGCGGGTCGACGCCGGGCGGGCAGCGGGTGCGGCCGCTGTGTACGGCCCGCGACGGGCGCCTCGCGCGGACCGTGGAATTCCGGAGCCTTGCTCAGGGACCCACGGACGTCCTCGGCCTCTTGGGGTTCGCTGACACCCGGTGAGGGGCACTCCATCACCCGCGGCAGCCGCAGCGCGGCAAGCGCTCCGACCAGCAGCAGAGCCGCGCTGACCAGCAGCGTGACATGAAGCCCGGTGACGAAGGAATGGCGGGCCGTGGAGCGCACCGCCTCGCCCAGCGGACCGCCGAGCCGGTCCGCCACCTGATATGCCTCGCCCAGCGAGTGGGAGGCGGCCGCACCGTCCGCGGCGGGGACGCCCTTTTCGGGGAGCTTCGCGAGTCCTGAGGCGTACGCGGCGTTCATGACGCTGCCGAGCAGGGCGATCCCCATGCCCGCACCCAGCTGGTAAGAGGTCTCGCCGATCGCCGCCGCACCGCCTGCCCGGTCGGCGGGGGCCTCGCTGAGCATGGATTCGTATGCCCCGAAGAGCGTGGTCTGCAGTCCGAAGCCGAGCGCCACGAAGGCCGCGGTCAGCAGGCCGGGCCGGTCGTGCTGCCCCATCGCGGTCAGGATCAGCACGGAGGCGGCCGTGAGCACGAAGCCCCAGCCGACCATGCGGCGCGGCCCGATGCGGCGCAGGGTGTACGAGCCGGTGGCGCCCGCCGCCATGGCCGCGAGGGTGAGCGGAAGCAGCCGCAGCCCCGTCTGAAGCGGGGTCAGGCCGAGTACGAGCTGGAGGTACTGCACGGCTATCAGTTCCAGCCCGACCAGAGCCAGCATGGCAAGGATGATGCAGCCCACCGCGGTCGAGAAGGCGGGCCTGGCGAACATCCCGATGTCGATCAGCGGATGCGCATGGCGCTTCTGACGGCGTACGAAGGCCATGAGCAGTACGGTCCCGATCAGCAGCGGGGCCAGTGTGGCCGGGCTCAGCAGCCCCTCGCCTGTGCCCGCCCGCTTTACGCCCAGGACCACACCGAGCACTCCGGCCGCGGCCATCAGCGCACCCAGCACATCCCACGGGCCATCGTCGCTGCCGCGCGACTCGGGGAGCAGCAGGCGACCGACCGGCAGGACCAGCGCCATCAGCGGGATGTTGATCAGAAAGACCGAGCCCCACCAGAAATGCTCGACGAGGAAGCCGCCTATGACGGGTCCGGTGGCGGCGCCGACGGCGGCGACCGCGGTCCAGACGCCGATCGCCACGGCCCGTTCACGCCGATCGGGGAAGACCTGCCGGAGGATCGACAGCGTCGCCGGCATGATCATCGCCCCGCCGACACCGAGCAGAGCACGCGCCGCTATCAGTACGCCGGGACTGTCGGCCATCGCGGCGATCGCGGAGGCGACACCGAAGAGGGCATAGCCGAGCAGCAGAATGCGTCGTCGGCCGACCCGGTCGCCGAGAGTACCGAAGAGGATCAACAGCGAGGCGCAGACCAGTGGATAGGCATCCACGATCCAGAGCAGACCGGCGGCGCTGGGCCGCAAGTCCTCGGTGACGGCGGGGACGGCGACATGGAGCACGGTCGAGTCGAGCGCGACGAGCAGCAGACTTAAGCAGAGGACGACGAGGACGACCCATCGATTGGCACCGTCGGCGGCAGAGCGCCGCCGGATTCGGGCTGTGGTCGTCCCGGACATGCATGTACCTCCCAAAAGGTCCCTCGCACCTCGGCAGGCCAGCCGGGGATGCAACGGTTCGCTGTCCCTCGGGGCCCGGCATCGACGGCGAGTGATCCGTCAGCGTACGCGAGTACGGAGCACTCACACGTGGTTCACCTCATACCTCGATGAGTCGTGGAGTGTGGCGTACGCCACGCCGAGCCGCCGTCCGCGGCCCGCTCGGACCTGCACGGACGGCCTCCGCACCCGGCACAGAAGGTACTCGGCGTGACTGCCGGAGCACGCGCCGGGCCCTCATCGCTAGCGTTCGGTAACCGGACGAACACTGTACGTTTTACCACTCCGTGAGGTCGGAGAAATTCATACCGGCACCTCCTGCGCTTTTCTTTCCACACTCAAGCACCCTTCCGAAATGAGTGCGAAATCAATAGCGCAGAAACCCGCCGATACGCTTCTTCGGGTCAGGAATTAAGACCCGGCTGAGACAAAGTCCACATCACATCGTCATCACGAAGAGACCGGATCGACCTGGTCTCGCACTAACTCGCTGTAACGTCGAGTGGGTGCGTACCGACATCTTTGCCCGCCTGGACCGGGAGCCGGAGCCGCCGAAGATAGAGCCGCCGCGGATGAGCCGTCACCGCATCGCTCTCTTCTGCGGGACGTTGGCGTTCTATGTCGCCATCGTCGTTGCCGTGCTGACCTCTTCCTGGCTGGTGACCCTGGACTGGAAGGTCATGCTCTTCCGGCCATATGAACAGTGGCCGGAAATTCACGCCTTCCTCGACTACTACGTCGTGCTTGGTCAGCGCGGCCCGACCGCCACCATGGTCGCCTGCTGGCTCGGCTGGCGCTCCTGGCGGCAGCACACACTCCGGCCCCTGCTGATGCTCGGCGCCTCACTGCTGCTGCTCAACGCGACGGTCGGCGCGGTCAAGATCGGCCTGGGGCGGCTCGGCCCGCACTACGCGACCCAGATCGGCTCCGCGGAGCTCTTCTCCGGCGGCGATATATTTCCGTCGGGCCACACGGCCAACGCGGTCGTGACCTGGGGAATCCTCGCCTATCTGGCCACTACCCCGCGGGCCAGGCGCTATCTGTCGGCCGTATCGGCGATCGTCTCACTCGGCGTCGGACTCACCACCGTCTACCTCGGCACGCACTGGCTCAGCGATGTCCTGCTGGGCTGGGCCGCCGGGCTGCTGATCCTGCTGGGCCTGCCCTGGGTCGAGCCACTGATCGCCCGGACCGAGGCCTGGATCTTCGCCCAGCGCGAGAACCTGCGGGGCCGCAGCCGTCCCGTTCCCTCCTTGCCCGTCGCGGCCGGAGGACCCCGGACCGTACCGCGCCCGCAACTGGACGGCGGCGACGCCGTGACGGAGAGCCCCGTGCCGACGCCGGTCGCCGCGGGAGGACACACGGCGGCCACAACCGGCACGGTCACGGGCGCCCGCTCGCGTGCACACCCGGCGCCCCCGTCGCATCCGTCGCATCTGGTGCGCTCGGAGCGGACCCCGGTCACCCCGGCCGGCAGCCGCCGCCCGCCGCACGCGGACCGCACGCCCCGCGGCGGCACCACCGCCCGCCCGATGACCGGCGGCTGAACACCTCTGGAGCAGCGGGCCGGTACGCACAGCCGATCCCCCGCACAGTGCAGGCCCCGACTTCGGTCGGGGCCTGCACTCATGCCCGGGGCCCGGGGCGCAGGATCCTCAGCCCACCCAGCAGCGGGTGACCACGGCATCGGCCACCTCGAAGTTGATCCGTCCGCTCCGGAACTCCATCGTGATGATCGCGCCCGGCGGCAGGGATCTGACGGTGTTCCAGCCATGCCGGCGGGCCCGCTGTTCAGCCGCGTCGACGGCGAGGCCGACGTACGCACCGGGTGTGTCGTCGGGCTGGGCGGGAGGAGTCGGTATGGGTGCCATGTCTCTCACCGTAGGCGGGCCCGGACCACAACGGAAGCCGGGGCGCCGGCCGCCGCACGGCATCCTCACGTCCCTCGGCGGTCACACTTGTGTCACAGGATCACGACACGCGGGCCGCTCGAATCACGCCACCCGAGCACGCGGTCCCCCGACCGGACGCACAGTAATCACACAGGCCAAGAAACGATCATGCGGAAGGACCGAAAGCAAAACGGAATACCCCGTATAGAACACCGGAATTTCGGCGTTGAATAGCCCGCATAAATGGACATGCCACCGAGAATTCACGCTCCCTTATGGCAGCCTTATCTTTTGGTCACAAAATCCTTACCACGCGGCCACCCACTGCGCCCGTATAGCGGACAACCCGAACCGTCCCTGTATCGGGACACCGGTGGAAGCGCTCAGTCCAGGGCCCGGGACAGCCGGTCCCTGGCCGCCGTGATCGCGTCCTTGAGCTCTGGCGGTTCGACGACCTCGAAGTCGATCCCCAGCAACATGACGTGTATGACCAGCACATCGAGACTCGCCGCCCCGGTGCGCAGCAGACAGCTGTCGGCGCCGTCCGCCTCCAGCACCCCGGAGGTCGGCAAGATCCGTTCGGCCGCGCGCTCGATCCCGGTCTTCAGCCGGATCAGCGCGTGCGTCGCGTACACAGTGGTCGAGATCCCCTTCGAGACATAGGCGGCCAGATCCTCGGCCGGTGCGTCGCGGGGGGGGCATCTCGGGCCGTGCGGCGGCGTGGGGGTGATGCGGTCCGCGCGGAACGTGCGCCAGTCCGCGCGGTCCAGGTCCCAGGCCACGAGGTACCAGCGGCGCTCGGTGCACACCAGCCGGTGCGGTTCGACGGTACGGCGCGATACGGAGCCGGAGTGGTCCCGGTACTCGAAGCGCAGCCGCTCGCTGTCCCGGCAGGCTCCGGCCAGTTCGGTGAGGACACCCGGATCGGCGGTGGACGCGACGGGTCCGCGGAGCAGCGGCACGGTGAAGGTGTTCAGCGCGTTCACCCGGCGCCGGAGCCGGGTCGGCAGCACCTGTTCGAGCTTGGCAAGGGCGCGTACGGAGGCCTCGCCGATGCCCTGGACGCCGTTGCCCGCCGCGGTGCGCAACCCGACGGCGACAGCGACGGCCTCCTCGTCGTCGAGGAGGAGCGGCGGCAGCTGGGCGCCGGCGCCGAGCTGGTATCCGCCGCCGGTGCCGGAGCTGGCGTTGACCGGGTAGCCCAGTTCGCGCAGCTTGCCGACGTCACGGCGGACGGTCCGCGGGGTGACTCCGAGCCGTTCGGCGAGGTCTGCGCCCGACCAGTCCCGGTGCGCCTGGAGCAGTGAGAGAAGGCGCAGCAGTCGTGCGGAGGTCTCCAACATGGGGCGAGTCTGCCAGCGGTTGCGGACAACCTGCGTCCGTAACCGGGTACCGGCGGTCTACCGGGCCTGCGCCGGATCCGGTTCGATCCGCACGCAGAGGTCATTGTCGGCCGAGTAACAGGGGGTGGCGCGGGCGCCCTCTCCAGCGTTGCGGCCGGGGTAGACGAAGCTGTTCTTGCGGTCCCAGACGTCGTCGAGGATGCGGGAGACCCGTACGCCGTCGGCTGGTCCCCCGGTGCCCGTCCCGGGGACCAGCCAGAGTGTCCACAGATGCTGCCCGGTGACCGGGCCGGTGCCCAGTCGGTCGAGCGGAAGCGTGAAGGAGAACGTGTCGTCCTTTCCGGTGACCGGCACCCGGCAGACCCGGTCCGGGGCGGCGACCAGTCGCGCCTCGACGCGGGCGTCGTCGCCGAGGTGGGTCCCGTACAGCGTGCCCTCGACGGTCAGCCCGCCCCGGTCGAAGGTGACCGGCCCGGCTTCGGCGTGCGGTGAGCGGATCCAGCAGCGCACGGCGAGCCGGCCGTCGGCGGTCGGATACGGGATACGGACCGCGATCCGCCCGGTCTCCGGGGTGCGGTCCATGAGGAGGCGCACATCCCTGATTCCGGGCTCGACGGCCACCGCCCCGTCGTCATCCGCGCCCGGCTCACGCACATAGACGTCCCAGCGGCCTTCGGCGGGCGCCGCGGTGCCCGGCAGCACCGCGCGCAGCCGTCCCCCGCCGAGCGGGCTCAGGGGCAGTCGCAGGGTGTCGCCGTCGCTGCCCGTGCCTTTGGCTCCACGCAGCCTCAGAAGCAGTTCGGGCGTCTTTGCGGTCTCTCGGCGAGGGAGGTCGAGGTCGAAGGTGATCCCGCCGTCGCGGCCTGCGGTGCAGTCGGCTCGTGGTGTCTGTCGCTCTGTGGACACGGTCATGCGGACTTTCCCTTGCGGATGACGTCGGCGGCCTTGTAGCGCAGGGCGTACGCCCCGTCCAGCACGGCGCCGCGGGCGAGGTGCAGTGTGGTGCGCAGAGCGCCATGCGAGCGGTCGCGCGGGGCCCGGGCGGCGAGTTCGGTGAAGAGCCGCTCATGGCGTTCGGCGATCCGTGAGGGGTCGAACCGCTGCGACGCGACCAGAGCGGCGCGGCCCGAGCGGTGCCGTGCTTCGTCGTCATCGATCAGACCGAGCAGGGCCCCCGCCACCGCCGCCGGGTCACCGACCGGCACCAGCCGTCCGTCGGTGCCGTCCTCGATGATCTCGCGGGGGCCGTGCGGACAGTCGGTGGCGACGACCGGCAGGCCGCAGCGCATCGCCTCGACGATGGTCATCCCGAAGGACTCGCGGTCCGAAGTGACTGCGGCGATCGCCCCCTTGGGCCACTCGGCCTCCAACGGGTTGACCGGACCCATCAGGAACACATGGTTGTGCAGGCCGAGTTCACCGATGAGCGCGAGAAGTGCCTGGCGTTCGTTCCCGGTCGCGTCGCCGCCACCGTAGATGCGCAGCCGCCAGTCCGGGCGGACGGCGACCACGTCGGCGAACGCCCGGACGAGCAGGTCGTACCGCTTGACCTTGTGCAACCGGCCTGCGGCAATCACCCACTTGCTGTCACCGTCGGCGGGCGCGATTTTCGGCGCGGGCACACTGTTGGGAATGGACTCGATCCGTACGCCGGGCAGCTTGAGCCCGGTCCGGTAGGCGCGGGCGTCGGCCTCGGTGACGGTGGTGATCGCGTCGAGCAGAGCGTAGCGATGCCCCAACTCGCGGCGCAGCCGGTAGCTGTGGCTGTCGAGGGTGAGGTGTTCCTGCCCGATCCGGACCGGACCGCGCCGGGCCTGCCTGCTGATCTGCACATTGAGCCCGGGTCGGGTGCCGACCACGACATCCGCTTCCAGGGAACGCAGATGGCTCGCCACTCGCGTGTCGGTCAGCCTGCTGTACTGGCGGTACCTGCTGTCGCCGCGCGGGAACACGGCTGCGGGACGGGCGTGTTCGGCCGCGTCGCCGTCGTAGTCCGGGCTCTTCTTCCGCAGGTCGACGAGGTGGCTCAGGCGCACACCCTCGGGGGCACCCAGCGCGGGGACGTCACGGTGCCGGAAGACCGACACGATCTCGACGTCATGGTGCCCGGCCAGCGCCCCGGCGAGATTGAAGGTCGTACGGATCGTGCCCCCGACTCCATAGGCGTTGTGGAGCAGGAAAGAAATGTGCATGAAACGCCATATCTCCCGGTTCGGCTGATCAGTGGCGAACACCATTTGCCATGACGACACAGACCGGTTGGCGGTTCCTCCGGGCATGGGCCAGATTCAGCCATCCTCACGCTTACCTGTTTTCCCGATTTATCGACGTATCGGCGAACCGGTCCATGGCTGAGTCGACCACATGCCGTACGGCCGATCAGGAGAAACGCATCGCAATCGGCCCCTCGGGTCCTGAGATTCACCCTCTGCGTCGGACGGTTCGATTACGTTCCCTTTCTCGCGTGACCCCGGCCGCAGCTCGCCCGTTGTCTTCTGCATGAGCCGGGAACCGCCCGGCGCACGCACCGAGTTCGAGGAGCCACCCGTGCCGCGCATGCTCGACGTCAGCGAGGACGTACGCGCCGAGATCGGCGACGCCGAAGCCGACCGGCTGCTCATCGGCGACAACACCCCAGGCAGTTACGACTGCACCTCCTGCCGCACCCCCGGCGACTTGGAACAGGAACGCACCAGCACGGTGCTCTTCGTCGGCGACGAAACCGCTGTCCTCGCCTTCGCCCACGCGACCTGCATCCCCTCGCAGGTCGTCCAGGTCGCCGAGGAGCAGTTGCAGGGCGCCGTACGCAGCATCACCGGCAGCGACACGGAGCACCCTGAGCGCCCTGAGGGCCTCAGCCCCGAACAGGCCGTCCTCGGGATCACCAGCGGCCTCGTCCTGATCGACGACGAGCTCCACCCGGCCCTCGTCGTCGAGCCGACCGGCGCGATCGCCCGCCCGGGCACGGACGGCAGCCGGGGCGACGAATTCCTCCAGCTGCTGCTGGAGCAGGGCTTCCACCCGGTACACCGGATGGACCAGATGCCCGCGGTGCTGCACGGCTGGTCGATCCTGCTCGCCATGGGCCAGTTGCACGCCGTGCTCCAGCCGGGCACCGGCGGCGGTGCCCCGGTCGCCTGGTGGCAGGCGCATGCACCGCTCCAGGTCACCGAGGGCTGGCGGACCGCGGCCAACAAGTCGCAGACCGTACTCGTCTACGCCGCCCCGGTGGGGGCGATCGGCCAGCAGCCCCGCGAGGACCTGCTGCGCGACGCTCTGGACAGGGCCGCCGCCGGCGGGCTCCTGGTCGCCGCGGCAATGCCGCTGGCCGGGACCTGATCATGGCCGTCGGCTCCTCGCACCTGCGGCGAACAGCTATTTCTCCGCCGGGCCCGCATCCGACGGACAGCAGGGTCGTTGGCACATACGTGCACACATACGACTCCTCCCACCAGCGCCGCCCGATCCCTGCCATGCGTCCCCCGCAGGATCCTTCGGGCAGCCAGTCCCCCACCCCGATCTACGACGCGCTGTACTCCGAGTACCGCCGTTCGTTCCGGGCGCTGCCGGGTGATCGTAGCGGCGAGGAGAATCTCGGCTTCGTGGCCTTCGGAACCGGACGCCTCGGCAGCCGCGTACCGCTCAGCAGCCACTCCGGCTTCTCCGGTCTCTCAGGTCTCTCCGGTCTCGCCACGGGGCTGTCCGTAGACAACGGGGCCACCGGACACGGCAGCGCCCCAAGCACACACACCGGCAGCCTCAGCTCCTGGCAGCGGGTGGGCCGGCACTCCGGGCGGGCCCAGCCTGCGGCACTGCCCCCGGGATCGGAATCGTGAGGGGCCTCGCCTCATGAGGGAGCCCCGGTCCGTTTCGTATCCGAAATGGTCCGGGGCTCCGTCATGGGGCCTTGCGTACTACTTGTTGCGGCCACGCTTCTCACGGACCCGCACCGAGATGTGGATCGGGGTGCCCTCGAAGCCGAACTCCTCACGCAGCCGACGCTCGACGAAACGTCGGTAGCCGTGCTCCAGGAAGCCCGAGGAGAACAGCACGAAGCGCGGCGGCTTGGTGCCCGCCTGGGTGCCGAAGAGGATGCGGGGCTGCTTGCCGCCGCGGACGGGGTGCGGGTGGGATGCGACGATCTCACCGAGGAAGGCGTTCAGCCGGCCAGTGGGGACGCGGGTCTCCCAACCGGCGAGGGCGGTCTCGATCGCCGGGACCAGCTTCTCCATGTGCCTGCCGGTGACGGCGGAGACGTTGACCCGCGGGGCCCACGCGATCTGCGCGAGCTCCGTCTCGATCTCGCGCTCCAGGTAGTAGCGGCGCTCCTCGTCGAGCGTGTCCCACTTGTTGTACGCGATCACCAGGGCGCGCCCGGCCTCCACAGCCATGGTGATGATGCGCTGGTCCTGGACGCTGATCGACTCGCTGGCGTCGATCAGGACGACGGCGACCTCGGCCTTCTCCACGGCGGCGGCGGTACGCAGCGAGGCATAGTAGTCCGCACCCTCCTGGAGGTGGACGCGGCGGCGGATGCCGGCCGTGTCGATGAACTTCCAGGTGATGCCGCCGAGCTCGATCAGCTCGTCCACCGGGTCACGGGTGGTGCCCGCGAGCTCGTTGACGACGACGCGCTCCTCGTTCGCCACCTTGTTGAGCAGCGAGGACTTGCCGACGTTCGGACGGCCGATGAGCGCGATCCGGCGCGGGCCGCCGATCGCGGTGCCGAAGCGCTGCGCCGGGGCCTCGGGAAGTGCGTCGAGCACGGCGTCGAGCAGGTCGCCGGTGCCGCGGCCGTGCAGCGAGGAGACCGGGTGCGGCTCGCCGAGACCCAGCGACCAGAGCGCGGTGGCGTCCGCCTCGCCGCTCTGCCCGTCGACCTTGTTGGCGCACAGCACGACGGGCTTGTCGGCCCGGCGCAGCAGCTTGACGACGGCTTCGTCGGTGTCGGTCGCGCCGACGGTCGAGTCGACGACGAAGACCACCGCGTCGGCGGCCTCGATCGCGTACTCGGCCTGGGCGGCGACGGAGGCGTCGATGCCGAGCACATCCTGCTCCCAGCCGCCGGTGTCGACGACCTTGAAGCGGCGGCCCGCCCACTCGGCCTCGTAGGTGACGCGGTCGCGGGTGACGCCGGGCTTGTCCTCGACGACCGCCTCACGGCGACCGATGATCCGGTTCACCAGCGTCGACTTGCCGACATTGGGGCGGCCGACGACGGCGAGCACGGGAAGCGGTCCGTGACCTGCCTCATCGATCGCGCCCTCGACCACTTCGGCGTCGAAACCCTCCTCCGCGGCGAGCTCCATGAACTCCGCGTACTCGGCGTCGCCAAGCGCTCCGTGCTCGTGGTCCGAGCCGTCGGAGTGAATCTGGTCGTTCATGAAGTCCGTTCCTCTTTGCATCATCATCGATGGGCCACAACCACGCGGCCCACTACTCAAGTCTTACCTGGCGCCCGGTGAAACGCCTGGCCTCCTCCAGGTGGGCGGTCAGCCGCCCCTGGATCCGTACCGTCGCCTCGTCCAGCGCCTTGCGCGTGCGCCGGCCACTTCCGTCGCCCGCGTCAAAAGCATCGCCGAACACGACATCGACCCGGCTGCGCAACGGCGGCAGTGCCGATATCAACCGTCCGCGGCGCTCGGTGCTTCCCAGTACGGCCACGGGCACGATCGGCGCCCCGCTGCGTACCGCGAAGTATGCGAGCCCGGCACGCAGGGCGGCGAAGTCTCCGTCACCCCTGGTGCCCTCGGGGAAGATCCCGAGCACCCCGCCGTTCTCCAGCACGCCGAGGGCGTGGGTGACGGCGGTGCGGTCGGCGGTCGTACGGTCCACCTTCAGCTGACCGATTCCGCGCAGGAACGGGTCGAGGGGGCCGACGAACGCCTCTTTCTTGATCAGGAAGTGGACGGGCCGGGGCGCGGTGCCCATCAGCATCGGACCGTCGATGTTGTGGGAGTGGTTCACCGCGAGTATGACGGGTCCGCGGGCGGGAACCCGCCACGCACCGAGGACGCGGGGCTTCCACAGCCCATACATCAGCCCGATGCCGATCCCGCGCCCGACCGCTGCGCCGCGCAGCGTGGGCGAGCCCGTGGCTTGGGTCACTGCGCGGCCCACTTCTCCTCGACGAGGGTGACGACGCACTCGATGACCTGCTGGAGGGTCAGCTCGGTGGTGTCCACCTCGACGGCGTCGTCCGCCTTGGCCAGCGGGGAGGTCTTGCGGCCGGAATCGGCCGCGTCACGCTTGATCAGTGCTTCCTTGGTGGCTGCGATATCGGAGCCCTTGACCTCTCCGCTACGGCGGGCGGCGCGCGCCTCCGGCGATGCGGTGAGGAAGATCTTCAGGTCGGCATCGGGCAGCACCGTGGTGCCGATGTCACGGCCCTCGACCACTATGCCCCGCTCGGCCGCGGCGGCGATGGTGCGCTGCAGCTCGGTGATCCGGGCGCGGACCTCGGGGACCGCGCTGACGGCGCTGACCTTGGAGGTGACCTCCTGGGTACGGATCGGGCCCGAGGCGTCCTCGCCGTCGACAGTGATCGTCGGGGCGGCCGGGTCCGTACCGGAGACGATGACCGGCTTGGCGGCAGCGGTCGCCACCTTCATCGCGTCCTGCACGTCGATGCCGTTGTTCAGCATCCACCAGGTGATCGCCCGGTACTGGGCGCCGGTGTCCAGGTAGCTCAGGCCGAGCTGCGCGGCGACGGCCTTGGACGTGCTCGACTTTCCGGTGCCGGAGGGCCCGTCGATGGCGACGATCACTGCGGCCCTGGCCATTCGGGCGGCGGCGCTTGCGGTTTCCACGGTGGTGGACACCTTCCTGGTACACGGGTGGGCGGGACGGGGGCGCGCGAACCCGCCCCGCACAAGGTTACCGAGTGTCGGAGCGGGCCTCTGCACCCCTGTGGACAACCGCCTCCCGGCCCCGACGCCCCGCGCCTACTGGCGTAGCGACCAGCCCCGGTCGCGCAGTGCCGCGCTCAGTTCGGGGGCCGCGCTCGGCTCGACCATCAGCTGGACCAGGCCCGCCTGCTGCCCGGTGGCATGCTCGATCCGGACGTCCTCGACGTTGACCCCGGCCCGGTTGGCGTCGGCGAAGATCCCAGCCAGTTCGCCCGGCCGGTCGCTGATGAGCACGGACACGATCTCGTACGAGGCGGGGGCCGTCCCGTGCTTGCCGGGGACCCGGACCCGGCCCGCGTTGCCGCGGCGCAACACGTCCTCGATGCCTTCGGTGCCTTCGCGGCGCCTGTCGTCGTCACCGGACTGCAGACCACGCAGCGCCCGTACCGTCTCGTCCAGATCGGCGGCGACCCCGGCCAGGACGTCGGCGACCGGGCCTGGGTTGGCGGAGAGGATCTCCACCCACATCCGGGGGTCGGAGGCGGCGATCCGGGTGACGTCCCTGATGCCCTGACCGCAGAGGCGCACAGCGGACTCGTCGGCCTCCTCCAGGCGGGCGGCGACCATCGACGAGATCAGCTGCGGGGTGTGGGAGACCAGGGCAACGGCCCGGTCGTGCGCGTCGGCGTCCATGACGACCGGTACGGCGCGGCAGAGCGCGACCAGTTCCAGGGCAAGGTTGAGGACCTCGGTGTCGGTGTCACGGGTCGGGGTGAGGACCCACGGGCGGCCCTCGAAGAGGTCCGCGGTGGCGGCGAGGGGGCCCGAACGCTCCTTGCCGGCCATGGGGTGCGTACCGATGTAGGGCGCGAGGTCGACGCCGCGGGCCTCCAGTTCGCGGCGCGGGCCGCCCTTCACGCTGGCGACGTCCAGGTAGCCGCGGGCCACGCCGTCCCGCATGGCGGTGGCCAGCACCGAGGCCACATGTGCGGGCGGCACGGCGATGACCGCCAGGTCGACGCGGTCCTCGGGTGCCTCGTCCGTGCCGGCACCGAGCGCGGCCGCGGTGCGGGCCGATTCGGGGTCGCGGTCGACGAGGTGGACATGGATGCCGCGCCCGGTCAGAGCGAGGGCTGCGGAAGTGCCGACGAGGCCCGTTCCGATGACGAGGGCGGTTCTCACTGGGCGATGTCCTTGCGAAGGGCGGCGGTGGCGCCGAGGTACACGTGCGCGATCTCGGACTTGGGCAGGTACGTCTCGACGTGCGCGAGGATGCGCACCACACGGGGCATGGCCCCCACGACGTCCAGTTCCTGGGCACAGATCAGCGGTACGTCGACGATACCGATCCCGCGCGCTGCGGCGGCCGGGAAGTCACTGTGCAGATCGGGGGTGGCCGTGAACCAGATGCTGATCAGGTCGTCCGTGACGAGGCTGTTGCGCTCCAGGACTGCGGTGAGCAGGGCGCTGACCCGCTCGCCCATGTGTCCGGCCTCGTCCTGGTCCAGCTGGACGGCTCCACGGACCGCTCGTACCGCCACGTCGTGCTCCTCGCTCTTTCGTACGTGTCGCGCCTGCTGTCCGCCTGCGTGATCTTTCTGCGCGATCAGCCTCCGGTGCAGCACATTCTCGCTCACGCAGCCTCACCCGCGTGATCACCCCTGACCCCGAGGCTCGCGTGCGCGACCACACGTGATGGGCCCACGGCCCTGCGCGCCGGCCCTTGGAGGCGGACGTCCGGCCGTACGGGGCGCTGCGCGCATCGTCTCCGTACTCATGGATCAAGCGTCCCAGAGCGCCCCCAGCGACAGCAGATCGCTCCGGTACTCGATCCGCTCCGACCACTCCTTGGGCCAGGCCCCCGCCCCCAGGTGCGCCCCGGCGAGCGCGCCGGTCAGGCAGCCGAGGGAGTCCGAATCGCCCCGGGTGCAGGCGGCGCGGCGCAGGGCGGTGACGGGTTCTTCGGGAAAGAGCAGAAAGCAGTGCAGGGCAGTGGCGAGGGCCTCCTCCGCGATCCAGCCGTCGCCGGTGGTTTCGCAGGGGTCGGTCTCCGGGGACGGGTCGCGCAGGGCGTCCTGGACGCGGGCCAGGGCGGTGAGGCATTCGTCCCAGCCGCGCTGGATGTACTGCTCCGGGGAGGAGTCGCCCGCGTACCGCCAGAGGTCGCCGAGCCAGCGCGTGAGGTAGCGGCTGCTGTTCTCGTACGCGTAGCTGCGCAACTGTCCGATCAGGGCCATCGGCTCCGCTCCCTGCGCCAGCAGGTACACCGTGCGGGCCGTCAGGTCCGACGCGGCGAGCGCGGTCGGGTGGCCGTGGGTGAGCGCCGCCTGCAACTGGGCGGCGCCGGAGCGCTGTTCGTCGCTCAGTCCGGGCACGAGTCCGACCGGCGCGACCCGCATGTTGGCGCCGCAGCCCTTGGAGCCGGTCTGGCTGGCCTCCTGCCAGAGGCGGTCGCTGTCGAGCAGGCGGCAGGCGGTCATGCAGGTGCGGCCGGGGGCACGGTTGTTGTCGGGCGAGTGGTACCAGTCGACGAACTCCTCGCGCACCGGGCGGACCAGCCGCAGCGGGGTGAGCAGCCCGCGGTCCATGGCGGTACGGATGCCCCGCCCCAGGGCCAGCGTCATCTGGGTGTCATCGGTGACGATCGCCGGCTTCGGCAGCCGCATCTGGTGCCAGGGCCCGCACTTGGCGAGGATCGACGGCACGTTGTTGAACTCGGTCGGGAAGCCCAGTGCATCGCCGAGCGCGAGCCCGGTCAGTGCGCCGGTGGCGGCCTGTTTGGTGATGGTCCTGGTCACGATCACGTGGTTCTTCCTTCCGGTCTCAGGAGTGGAGGGTGCAGGGCGGTGGCAGCACCCGCCCGGTAGAGCGCGGCCGGTTTCCCCCGTCCGCCGGTGCGGCGCGGTGATCCCTCGACGGCCTGGACGAAGCCGGGCGTGGTGAGGACCTTGCGCCGGAAGTTGGGGCGGTCCAACTCGACGCCCCAGACCGTCTCGTACACCTGCTGGAGTTCCCCCAGGGTGAACTCGGGCGGGCAGAAGGCAGTGGCCAGACAGCTGTATTCGAGTTTGGCGCCGATCCGGTCATGTGCGTCGGCGAGGATGCGGTCGTGGTCGAAGGCGAGGAGGCCGGGGGGTCCGGCGTCCCACCACTGGGCGTTGGCCGCGTCGCCGCCGCCGCGCGGTTCGGGCAGGTCGGGTACGAGTGCGGCATAGGCGACGGAGACGACCCGCATCCTCGGGTCGCGGTCGGGATCGCTGTAGGTGCGCAGCTGTTCCAGGTGGAGGGCGCAGACGGTGTCCTCGGTGAGCCCGGTCTCCTCGGCGAGCTCCCGGCGGGCGGCGTCCTCGGCGGACTCACGGGGCAGTACGAAGCCGCCGGGCAGCGCCCACTGGCCCTTGTAGGGGTCCTCGCCCCGTTCGACGAGCAGGACGTGCAGCCGGGTGTCGCGGACCGTGAAGACGGCGAGGTCGACGGTGACCGCGAAGGGTTCGAAGGCGTACGGGTCGTAGCCTGCGGGGACACCGGCGCTCATCGGTGCTCCGGGAGGGGTGCGGCGAAGTTCCAGCCGGCGGCGAGCAGGGTGTCGACGGCGGCGACCGCGGTGGCCAGGCGTTCCTGGTGGGTTCCGGTGAGCTCGATGAACTTCCTTCCGGTACGGGTGAGTTCGGCCCGGAAGCGGTCGGTCATCCAGGGCCGGAGCTCCTCGCCGTCGCGCAGCCCGTCGTCCTCGAAGGCGACGCCCTCGTGGTCGGTGAGCAGCCACAGATGGTGGGCGATGCGGTCGGCGGTCTCCTCGACGAGCGGATTGCGTCCGCCGACGTACCGCTCGTGCCAGACGGTGGTCGCGAAGGAGTCGGTGTCACAGAAGAGCACCGGCGACCCGGTGCGCGCGGCCGCCTCCTCCTTGGCGTTCTGCGCCTGGGCGATCTGCGGGAAGTCGTCGCTGGTGAAGGCGACGTCCTCCCACTGGGCCCCGGGCCACCGGGCGCGCAGCGCGGCCAGCTTCTGTTCGCTGAACTCCCGCCCGTACTCGGCGACGTAACGGGTCTGTGCCCAGACGCCGCCGCGCCGCCGGTAGTGGTCGGTGAGGGCGAGGGCCATCGTCGTGGTACCGGTGGATTCCGCGCCGAGGACGACGATCCGGCGGGTGAGCGCGGCCCGTACGGGTGGTTCGAGGAAGTCCCAGCAGCCCACCGGGTCCTTGCGGACGGCAGTACCGGAGACCGGGAAGACCGTGCGGTCGGGGTCGACGCAGACGGATTCGGCACCGAACCGGCGAGCCAGTTCCTCCCCGTACGACTCCGAGGTGAAGACGGCGTCCACCGGCTCGGGCACAGCCGCGGTGAAGACGGCCATGTGCGCGTCCCAGATCACCGGGTCGTGGAGATCCATGCGGATGTCGTCGACGGCGCCCACAACCCGTACGTCCGGGTGCACCTCCCGCATCCAGGCCACCCGGTCGGCGAGCGGTACGGACTCGACGGAGGCGGCGCAGACCAGGACGGTCAGCCGCTCGCAGCGGTCCCGCGCGGTGCGGACGAGGTGGTGGTGGCCGGCGTGCGGCGGGTAGAACTTGCCGAGGACGAGTCCGTGCGCGAAGCGCTTCATGCCGTCGGCTCGTGGAAACCAACCGCTCACAGCGACCCCCCACGCCCCCGGCCCACGCCGGCCCCGTACCCGGGTGCCGCCACCTCCACGGGCCGAAGCGGCCGCGCGTCGAGATCGCGCTTCCAGTTACGCAGGCCGATCAGGCACAGCGTCAGGAAACCGACGTAGAGCAGGGAGGTCAGATAGAGCTCCTTGTACGCGTACAGCGGGATGTACACCACATCGGCGGCGATCCAGAGCCACCACGACTCGACGAGCTTCCTGCACTGTCCGTACGTCGCCGTCAGGGACAGCGCGGTCGTCAGGGCGTCCCAGAAGGGCACGGTCGAGTCGGTGGCGCGGTCGAGCAGGACGGTGAGGGCAAAGGTCCCCATCGCCCCTGCCGCGAGCAGGCAGGCCCATTCGGTGCGCGTGGTGCGCCGCACCGGCAGGTCCGGTGATCCTGGTCCACCCCCGTGGGTCCAGGTCCACCAGCCGTACGCGGCAAGGGCGATGAAGACGATCTGGAGGCCGGCGTCGGCGTACAGACCGGACTGGGTGAACAGCAGGATGAAGAAGAGGTTGTTGGCGATGCCGATCGGCCAGTTGGCGAGGTGCTGGCGGGCCACGAGCCAGACACACAGCGCCCCGCTGCCGAAGCCGAGCACCTCGGTCCAGCTGACCGGGGTACCGAGGACGGTCACCAGGGGTTGCTGCAGTGGATCGAGGAAATCCGCGAGACTCACTCCCGCCTCCTTAATAGTCACACTGACTATAAAGGCGGAACGGCCACAGCAAAAGGCCCGCGGCCGATTCCTGTTCGAAATTCGAAGACAGGAACCGACCGCGGGCCGTGGAGTGGACGGAGGCGGGTTACAGACCGACCTCGCGCATCAGCATCCCCACCTCGCTGTTGGTGAGGCGGCGCAGCCAGCCGGACTTCTGGTCGCCCAGCGGGATCGGCCCGAAGGACGTCCGGACGAGCCGCTCGACCGGGAAGCCGGCCTCGGCCAGCATCCGGCGGACGATGTGCTTGCGGCCCTCATGGAGGGTCACCTCGACCAGGTAGTTCTTGCCGGTGTTCTCGACGACCCGGAAGTGGTCGGCGCGGGCGTACCCGTCCTCCAGCTGGATACCGTCCTTGAGCCGCTTGCCCAGGTCGCGCGGGAGCGGCCCCTGGATGGCAGCCAGGTAGGTCTTCTTCACCCCGTACTTGGGGTGGGTCAGGCGGTGGGCCAGCTCACCGTGGTTGGTGAGCATGATGATGCCCTCGGTCTCGGTGTCCAGCCGGCCGACGTGGAAGAGCCGCGTCTCACGGTTGGTGACGTAGTCGCCGAGACACTGGCGGCCGTCCGGATCCTCCATGGAGGAGACGACACCGGCGGGCTTGTTCAGTGCGAAGAAGAGGTACGACTGGGCGGCGACGGTGAGACCGTCGACCTTGATCTCGTCCTTGTGCACATCGACGCGCATGCCCTGCTCGACGACGATCTTGCCGTTGACCTCGACGCGGGCCTGCTCGATCAGCTCCTCGCACGCCCGGCGCGAGCCCATGCCGGCCCGGGCGAGGACCTTCTGCAGCCGCTCGCCCTCCTGCTCGGCGCCCGGGTGGGTCCTGGGTGTCCTGATGACGGGCTTGTCGGCGTACCTGTCCCGGTTGCGCTGCTCGATCTTGGCGTCGAGCTCACGCGGACGGGACGGGGCGCCCTGACGGCGCGGGCCACCGCTCCTGCTGCTGCCTGCCTGCGCGGGCCTCGGGCCGCCCTTGGCGCCGCCGCGGGCCGCCGTGCCGCGGCCCTTGCGGGGGCCCTCGCCGCTCTTCTCTCCGGTGGAGCCCACTTCGTAGCGGCGCTCCTCGGGCCGGGGCCGGCGGGGACGCTGCTCCTGCTTGCCGTCGCGCCCGGCGCCGGCACCCCGGGGGTTCCGGTTGCCGCCGCTCTTGCCGCTGCCGCTTCCGCTGTTCCTGCCACTGCTTCGCATCAAAATTCCGTCTTGTCGTCTGCGTGAGTATCCGGGGTGTCCGGTGCGTCCGGATCGAACGACGGCACACCCTCTAGCGTCTCAGCCTCGATCGCGTCCGCCTCGGGAAGGAAGGGCGCGAGCTCCGGGAGCTCATCCAGGCCACGCAGGCCCATCCGCTCCAGAAAGTAGTTCGTCGTCCTGTACAGGATCGCACCTGTTTCGGGTTCCGCGCCCGCTTCCTCGACGAGGCCCCTCTGCAGCAGGGTCCGCATGACCCCGTCACAGTTCACTCCGCGGACCGCGGAGACCCTCGACCGGCTGACGGGCTGGCGGTACGCGACCACCGCCAGGGTCTCCAGGGCGGCCTGTGTGAGACGGGCCTGCTGGCCGTCCAGGACGAAGCGCTCGACGGCCGCCGCGTACTGCGGGCGGGTGTAGAAGCGCCAGCCGCCGGCCACCAGCCTCAGGTCGAAGCCGCGGCGCTGCACGGTGTACTCGTCGGCCAGCTCGCGCAGCGCGTCGGCGACGGCTCTGCGGGGCCGCTCCAGCACCTTGGCGAGGTGCTCCTCGGTGGCAGGCTCGTCGACGACCATCAGGACCGCCTCCAGGGCGGGCTTGAGATCAAGATCTGCGACGGTGGATCCGGTGGGGGACTGCTGACTCATGCCTTCACATCCTCGGCGACGTCCTGCGTCTCGGTGTCGAACTCGTCCGTCACGACGGGCTCGGCCCCGTCTCCCCCGGCCCAGTGCACCAGGAGCTCCCCGAGCGCCTCGTCCTGGTCGAGCGCGACGGCCTTCTCCCGGTACAGTTCCAGCAGCGCGAGGAACCTGGCGACAACGGTGAGGGTGTCCTGGGCATCCTCGGTGAGCATCCGGAAACTGATCTCCCCCGCCTCCCGCAGCCGCGCCACCACGATCTCCGCCTGTTCCCGCACGCTGACCAGCGGCGCGTGGATATGGTCGACGTACACCTGCGGCTCGGGCTTCGGCTGCATCGCCTTCACTGCCAGCTTGGCGAACCCCTCGGCCCCGATGCTGATGACGACCTCGGGCAGCAGCTCGGCATGGTGCGGCTCCAGCCCCACGGTCCGCGGAAGACGCCTGCTCTCCGACTCCAGCCGGTCGCTGAAGATCTCCGCGATGCGTTTGTACGCGCGGTACTGGAGCAGCCGGGCGAAGAGCAGGTCCCGCGCTTCGAGCAGTGCCAGATCCGCCTCGTCCTCCACCTCGGCGGCGGGCAGCAGCCGGGCGGCCTTCAGATCGAGCAGGGTCGCGGCGACGACGAGGAACTCGGTGGTCTGATCCAGATCCCAGTCCGGCCCCATGGCGCGGATGTGCGCCATGAACTCGTCGGTGACCTTGGACAGCGCGACCTCGGTCACATCCAGCTTGTGCTTGGAGATGAGCTGCAGAAGCAGATCGAACGGTCCCTCGAAGTTCGCCAGCCGAACAGTGAACCGCCCGTCGTCGGCGGGCTCGGGGGGCGGGCCGGGTGTTGTCGGTACGGCGGACTCGGGGGGCGTTGCGGGCACCTCGAGGGCGGCGGGCCCGGCGGACGCTGTCGCATCGGCCACCGACAGGTCCGGGGACGCTTCCGCGGCTTCGGGAAGAGGCGGAGTGACGGATTCACCGTCGATGCCCTCGTCCCCCGCAGGCCCCGGCGCAGACCGACCGCCCGGGCCGCGCCCCAAGGGGCGGCGAGGGGTACGGGCGGGCTCGTCGGTCATCGGCATGAAGGTCCAGGGGCTGCGGGATACGGGCGGCGGGCAGTGGTCCGTACGGGAAGGTCCGGACTGCGCGGCGGCACTCCGGGCAGGCTACCGGCGCCCCACCGGTCAGCGGCCGCGCAGCCGCCGCACGAGGATGCTCGCGTCGCCCCGCGACTCCAGGTCCGCGAGAACCACCGCGACCGCCTCGCGGACGATCCGCCCGCGGTCGACCGCGAGCCCGTGCTCCCCGCGGAGCACGAGACGGGCGTGTTCGAGGTCCATCAGTTCCTCGGCCGAGACATAGACGGTGATCTTCTCGTCGTGGCGCTCACGGCCGCTGGGCCGCCGGTTCGCTCCGCGTCCGCCTCCGCGCCCGCGCTGCTGCTGAACGGCAGGGGCGGGAGCAGGGGCGGGAACCGCCTCCTGCGCGGACGACGAGGGCCGCTGAGGCCTGCGTCCCGACTGCGCTGCCCCCGCGACCCGGCCACCGTCACCGCCGCGGCTGCGCGATTCCCCCGCGTCGGCGTCCGCAGCGGAGTGCTCCTCCCGCGAAGGGGCCGCAGCCGCCGCGCCCGCCCCGGACCCGTCGGCCGTGGGATCGCTCTCCCCTGCCGGACCGGGCACCTGGGCCTCGCCGTTCGCCTTGCGTCGCCGGTCCGCGGGGGACGAGGCCTGCAGTCCCATCCCCCCGGTGGTACGGAACAGTTCGTCGGCCCCGGGCAGACTCACTCGGCGTGACACCGGGCGAGCACCTCCCTGGCGAGCTGGCGATAGGCGGCGGCACCGACCGAGTTGGAGGCGTACGTGGTGATGGGCTCACCGGCGACCGTGGTCTCGGGGAAGCGCACCGTGCGTCCGATGACCGTGTGGTAGACGTGATCGTCGAAGGCCTCGACGACGCGCGCGAGGACCTCGCGGCTGTGCACCGTACGGGAGTCGTACATGGTGGCGAGGATGCCGTCGAGCTCCAGATCCGGGTTGAGCCGCTCCTGGACCTTCTCGATGGTCTCGGTGAGCAACGCCACACCTCGCAGCGCGAAGAATTCGCACTCGAGCGGCACTATCACCTTGTGAGCCGCCGTCAGGGCGTTCACGGTGAGCAAGCCCAGCGAGGGCTGACAGTCGATCACGATGTAGTCGTAGTCGGCCATCAGCGGCTTCAGGGCGCGCTGCAGCGTGGACTCCCGGGCCACCTCGCTCACCAGCTGCACCTCGGCAGCCGACAGGTCGATGTTGCTGGGCAGCAGGTCCATGTTCGGGACCGCGGTCTTCAGCAGGACCTCGTCGGCCGACATGCCCCGCTCCATGAGCAGGTTGTAGACCGTGAGGTCGAGCTCCATCGGGTTGACGCCGAGTCCGACCGACAGGGCTCCCTGCGGGTCGAAGTCGACGAGCAGGACGCGGCGCCCGTACTCCGCAAGTGCGGCACCCAGGTTGATGGTCGACGTGGTCTTGCCGACGCCGCCCTTCTGGTTGCACATCGCGATGATCTTCGCGGGACCGTGATCGGTCAGCGGGCCCGGGATCGGGAAGTAGGGCAGGGGCCGACCGGTCGGGCCGATCCGCTCGCGGCGCTGGCGGGCAGCGTCGGGCGCGAGGGTGGCCGCGTACTCCGGATCGGGCTCGTACTCGGCGTCGGGGTCGTAGAAGTGCCCCTGGGGCACCTCGTCGAAGTCGGCGAAGTGGGCGGTCTCTCGGCCACTCTCGTTGCCGGCCATGGCGTTCACGTGTAGGCCGTCCATCATCTGGGGGGCTGTCGTCATGTGCTGGTGGGTGGCGAAGGTGCGGACAGCGACGGAGCCGACAGTCTCCAGCCCGTTCGGGCTCTGGCCCCGTGCAGGCATCCCTGGTTGAAAACCCCCGGGAGTAAATGTCGACTCATTCACAAGTCGTCTTACCTCCTTGGACGTGACCAGGAAACTTATCGATAGGTCAGCGTGGCACCATGCCGACGATTGGCGACTCTATGGCGTGTCACCGCTCCGCAGCAACACAATCCGCCGGACCCGGCCCGATGTGTCGGCAATCGAACACCTCCCTGTCAAGGGCACGCGGCCACCAGGGAACACTTTTAACGGGGCACGAATCGGTTGAAGGGTTACGTTCGAGACGAGTTGAACGGGGACCTCACAGGGCCCGGCATGCGTCCGGCCGGACCCTGCTGAGCAAGGCCCGGCCGGACGCACGGGGTTGACGGGAGATGAAGGGGCGCCTCCCACACCCTTTGGTTGTGGGGGAACCGTCAGCCGAGAAGCGAGCTCAGCTCGACGTGCTCCAGGCCGTGGGCCTCGGCCACCTGGCGGTAAACGACCTGCCCGTCATGGGTGTTGAGGCCCTTGGCGAGTGCGGCGTCACGGCGCAGCGCCTCGACCCAGCCACGGTTGGCGAGCTCCAGGATGTACGGCAGCGTGGCGTTGGTGAGGGCGTACGTGGAGGTGTTCGGCACTGCGCCCGGCATGTTGGCGACGCAGTAGAAGACCGAGTTGTGGACCTTGAAGGTCGGCTCGGCGTGCGTCGTCGGGTGCGAGTCCTCGAAGCAACCACCCTGATCGATTGCAATGTCGACAAGTACACTTCCGGGCTTCATCTTGGCGACGAGCTCATTGGTGACCAGCTTCGGGGCCTTCGCGCCCGGGATGAGCACGGCGCCGACGACGAGGTCGGCCTCGAGGACGGCCTTCTCCAGCTCGAAGGCGTTGGAGACGACCGTCTTCACCTTGGTGCCGAAGACCTTGTCGGCCTCGCGCAGCTTGTTGATGTCCTTGTCGAGCAGCGTGACATGGAAGCCCAGACCGACGGCGATCTGCGTGGCGTTCCAGCCGGAGACGCCGCCACCGATGACGACGGCCTCGGCGGGCGCGGTACCCGGGACGCCGCCCGGCAGCACGCCGCGGCCGCCGACCGAGCGCATCAGGTGATAGGCGCCGACCTGCGGGGCCAGCCGGCCCGCGACCTCGGACATCGGGGCGAGCAGGGGCAGCGCGCGGTTCGCGGTCTCGACCGTCTCGTACGCGATGGAGGTGGTGCCCGACTCCAGCAGCGCGTCCGTGCACTCGCGGGAGGCGGCGAGGTGCAGGTAGGTGAAGAGCGTCTGGTCCTTGCGGAGGCGGTGGTACTCCTCGGCGACCGGCTCCTTGACCTTGAGCAGCAGGTCGGCGGTGGCCCAGACCTCGTCGGCGGTGGAGAGGATCTGCGCCCCGGCGGCGACGTACTCCTCGTCCGTGATGGAGGAGCCGGCCCCGGCGTTCTCCTCGACGACGACCTGGTGGCCGTGGCGTACGAGCTCGTTCACACCGGCGGGCGTGATCGCCACGCGGAACTCGTTGTTCTTGACTTCGCGGGGGATACCGACCTTCACGTCGATCACGGTCCTTGGTTCAGAGGGTTACCCGGACATAGCTACACATACCCGGATAGACACTGCGTAAATGGAGACACCGCGAACGCACGCGGCAAAGCCAGTCTAATGAAGGGATTCGCGCTGTCTAGCCTTACAAAGCATTAATTTTCAGTCACTGCACTACGGATTTCGCAGGTCGCACCCTCCTTTCCCAGCAATCTGTCGGCCAGGCCGCGGTGCAGCCGGGCCGCAGCCGGGTCTCCGAGCCTCTCGAGCGTGTCGGCCAGCCGGAGCTCCAGCGCCGCGTGCAGCCGTACGTCCCCGGCCCGCATGGCCCACTGAACGGCCTCCTGGCAGGTGTGCAGCGCCTCGCGCGGCCGGCCCGCGTACTCCTGCACCCGGGCCGCTTCGCTCAGCGCCCGCGCCTGGGCCGGCACATCGCCGAGCCTGCGGTACCCGGCCGCGGCGGCCCGCCAGTTCCGCAGCGCCTCGCCGTACCGCCCGGCATAGGTGTGGACGGCACCCAGCCGCCCGTACAACCGCGCCTCGTCGGCCCGCTCGCCCTGGGTGAGCCGCTGCGCCAGCGCCCGGCCGTACCAGTCGGAGGCCCGCTGGAAGTCCCCCAGCTCGGCGTAGGCGCCGCCTACGGATTCCATCGCGCGGCCGGTGGCGTAGGGATCCTTCGCGGCCCGTCCGGCGTCCAGCGCGGCCCGGTAGCGGGTCAGCGCCTCCCGCGTACGGCCGGTCCTGGCATCGAGGTCGGCGAGGTTGAGCAGCGCGGCGGCCTGTTCGCGCGGCAGCTCGCGCCGCTCGGCAACGGCCAGAACCAGACCGTGCAGCCCGTACAGCTCGGGCGCGGCCGCCTCGGTGCCCTGGTGCACGGCCAGCGCCCGCACCAGCGCTGCCACCAACCGCCTTGCCAGAGTGTCGAGTTCACCGTCCTCGACGGCGAGCCTGGCCGAAGCCAGCAGGGCGGGACGACGGATCCGCAGCCAAACGGCTGCCGCATCGGGAGTGGGGAAGCGCAGCGAGCGCGGCAGCCCGGCAAGCTTGCGGCGGGCCGCGGAACCCTCGGGGTCGGTGACCGCCCGGCAGGACTGCAGCAGCCGTACGGTCCGCTCCAGCATCCGGGCCCTGGCGAGCTGGATCTCCGCCGGCCGGTCCTTCTCCAGCAGCGCCCGCAGCAGCGGGGCGAGACAGCCGGGCACCTCGTACTGCGGCTCGTCCGCCCCATCGGTACGCAGCAGTCCCAGGGCCATGAAGTCGTCGAGGGTCGTCCGGGCAGCGGAGACGGAGCAGCCGGCCAGTGCGGATGCGGTGTGGGCGTCGGCGAGCCCGGCGGGGGCGAGGGCGAGCAGTCGCAGTATCCGGGCGGCGGTCGGCGGCAGGGAGTCATGGACCAGCCGGAAGGCGCGGGCCAGCGGGCGGGCGCCGGTGGACTGCTCCGTGTCGTCCGGCAGCTCGCGCAGCCGTTTGGTGACATCGGCGACCGACGCCATGGGGTGAGCGGCGAGCCAGCCGCCGACCATGACCAGGGCGGCCGGCAGGCCGGCGCACTCCTCGGCGAGGGTCTCGGCGGTCCGCGGGTCGACGGTGATCCTGACCTGGCCGATGATGCGGGACAGCAGCCGGACGGCGGAGCCCGCGTCCAGGCCGCCGATGGTGCAGGGGCGGACACCAGGGATACCGGTCAGCGGGCCCTCGGAGGTGGCGACGACCAGGCAGTCGGGGTTGTCCGGCAGCAGCGGGTCGACCTGTTCCGCGTCCGCGGCGTCATCGAGGAGCAGCAGGGCGCGGCGCCCGGCGAGCTCCTCGCGGACCATCTCGGAGAGCTCGTCCCCGTCCGCGCCGGGCGGACCCGTCATGCCCAGCTGCTCGAGCAGCTCGCGGGCGGTGCGCTCGGTGGGGACGGGCGCACCGCCGGGTTCGGTGAGCCTGGCCCGGAGAAGACCGTCCGGGTGGTCGCCGGTGGCGAGCAGTAGGCGGGTGAGCTCGCCGGCGAGTGCGGTGCGTCCGGAGCCGGGGCGTCCGGCAATCAGCAGGACCCGGGCGCGGGCGGCCTTGCGACCGGCCAGGGTGTCCAGCCCGGCTCGTTCGATGTCGGACCGCAGTGCCTTCAACTCGCGGTCGCGGCCGAAGAATTGGGGTGGGGCGGCGCCGGACGGCTCCTCGGTTCCCGCTGCCTTGGCCGGGCCGCTGGTGTCCACCGCCTGATCCGTCACGGGCCACGCTCCACTTCGCTGCACGCATTGCCCGCCGGGACTCCGGCCCGGGCATTCCGAGCGTAGTTCAAGCGTATGGACGATTCTTGTGGAGCACGGCGTGGAGGTCCCACGATCGGATCAGCATGTTTTTCGATCGGAGGACGGCAGTGAACCGTTCAGCGGCCTCGCAGAGAGTCGGTGCTCGGACGGTCCTTACCAACCGTCAGGCCACGAATCGTCAGTCCTTGAACGGGCGGGCCGGCCAAGGCGCCTCGGCCGGACGCAGCGACTCGATCCCGTCACCGGCGAGCACCGTCGCGAGCGAAAGGACGCCCACCACAAGGCAGTTGTTGTGCAGATCCCCGGCCAGCACGCCTCGTACCAGCTCCTGGAGCGGCACCCGGGCCAGCTCCATGTCGGCCTCCTCCTCGGAAACCTCGAAGCGCTCCCCATCAGCCTCGGAGAGGTCGCGGGCCAGGAAGATCCGTACGGCTTCGTCGCAGCCGCCCGGTGTGGTGTAGACGTCGGTCAGCACCCGCCAGTCCTCGGCCTTGGCGTGCGCCTCCTCGTAGAGCTCGCGCTGGGCCGCGTGCAGCGGGTTCTCGCCGGGGATGTCGAGCAGTCCGGCCGGGATCTCCCAGAGCTTGTGGCGCACCGGGTGGCGGTACTGCCGCAGCACGAGGACCCGGCCCTCATCGTCGAGCGCGAGCACCGCGACCGAGCCCGGATGGACCTGGTAGTCACGACGCACGACCCTGCCGTCGGGCATCACCACTTCGTCGGTGCGGACGCTGGTCTTGTTGCCGGTGAAGGGCGTCTCGGTCGCGGTGACCTGCCACTCCTCGGGCGTGTCCTGGAAACCCATCTACGTCCTCCCACAAAAGAACAGAAGCCGGGGCACGCATCCTCGCTGGATCCGTACCCCGGTCAACGTTACGGCCTCACCCACGATGGGCAGCAGGTCGCGGCGCCTGGGGCCTCCGCCTCCCGCGTCGTCGTCTGCGTAGTGCGGGACTACTTGCCCGACTTGGCACCCTGCTTGCCACCGGCACCCGCGCCCGTCCTGCGCTCCACGGCCGCCTTCACCAGGCCCGCGAAGAGCGGGTGCGGGCGGGTCGGGCGGGAGCGGAGTTCCGGGTGCGCCTGGGTGGCGACCAGATAGGGGTGGATCTCGCGCGGGTACTCGACGTACTCGACGAGCTTGTTGTCCGGGGAGGTGCCGGAGAACACCAGACCGGCCTTCTTCTCCAACTCGGCACGGTAGGCGTTGTTGACCTCGTAGCGGTGGCGGTGACGCTCCTCCACGTACGGCTGGTCGTCGTACGCCTCACGGACCAGCGAGCCCTCGGCCAGCTTCGCCGGGTACAGGCCGAGCCGCATGGTGCCGCCCAGGTCGCCCGCGCCCTCGACGTACGCCAGCTGCTCCTCCATCGTCGAGATGACGGGGTGCGAGGTGGCGGCGTCGAACTCGGTGGAGTTGGCGTCGGGGATCTCGGCCAGGTTGCGCGCCGCCTCGATCACGATGCACTGCAGGCCGAGGCAGAGGCCGAGCAGTGGCACCTTGTTCTCGCGGGCGTACTGGATGGCGCCGATCTTGCCGTTGACACCGCGGTCGCCGAAGCCGCCGGGGACGCAGATCGCGTCGACGTCGGAGAGCTGCTTGGCGGCGCCGACCGGGGTCTTGCAGTCGTCGGAGGCGACCCACTTGACCTTGACCCGGGCCTTGTTCGCGAAGCCGCCGGCCCGGATGGCCTCGGTGACCGAGAGATAGGCGTCGGGCAGGTCGATGTACTTGCCGACAAGCGCGACGACGACCTCGTGGTCGGGGTTGTGGACGCGGTCCAGCAGGTCGTCCCACGTGGTCCAGTCGACGTCGCGGAACGGCAGGTCGAGCTTGCGCACGACATAGGCGTCCAGGCCCTCGCCGTGCAGCACCTTCGGGATGTCGTAGATCGACTTGGCGTCCACGCAGGCCACCACAGCGGCCTCGTCGACGTCGCACATCAGCGAGATCTTGCGCTTGATCGCGGTCGGTACGTCACGGTCGGCGCGCAGCACGATGGCGTCGGGCTGGATGCCGATGTTGCGCAGCGCGGCGACGGAGTGCTGGGTCGGCTTGGTCTTCAGCTCGCCGGACGGGCCGATGTAGGGCAGCAGCGAGATGTGCACGACGAAGACGTTGTCCCGGCCGACCTCGTGGCGTACCTGGCGGACGGTCTCCAGGAACGGCAGCGACTCGATGTCACCGACCGTGCCGCCGACCTCGGTGATGACGACGTCGACGTCGTCGGTCGCCATGCGGCGGATGCGGTGCTTGATCTCGTTGGTGATGTGCGGGATGACCTGCACGGTGTCACCGAGGTACTCGCCGCGCCGCTCCTTGGCGATCACCTGCGAGTAGACCTGGCCGGTGGTGACGTTGGCGGAGCCGTCGAGGTCGACGTCGAGGAAACGCTCGTAGTGGCCGATGTCCAGGTCGGTCTCGGCGCCGTCGTTGGTGACGAACACCTCACCGTGCTGGAAGGGGTTCATCGTGCCCGGGTCGACGTTCAGATACGGGTCGAGCTTCTGCATGGTGACACGAAGGCCGCGCGCCTTGAGCAGGGCACCGAGGCTGGAGGCAGTCAGACCCTTGCCGAGGGAAGAGGCGACACCCCCGGTGACGAAGATGTGCTTGGTCGTCGTGGACGTGGGCTGCATAGCCAAAGGGGGCTCCCGTGGTCGCGATCGTGAGGTGCGTACCGGCGTTGCCATCCGGAGATTCCGGAGGTGCCGTCGCTGCGGTTCGGGGGCCTCGTCTGCTGTTGCGGACGACCACCGGTCCACGGGCTACCAGGGTATCAGCGCCTAAGAGAGCCTGCTCCGGCCACACCCCGCTCGCTCATCGCGCCTGATCACCGCGAGCCCCTCCCGCCCACCCGTTCGGCGCAGGTGCGTTGCTGAGACAGTCGCGCACATCATGCGGGTGCGTCGTATCCTGCTCGGACACTCGCTCCGGGCGAGGTACCGAGCTCGCAGGTCCCCCACAACGACCCCTTGCGACGACCTCTTGACCCGCAGTAATGCCCTACGGGGTGACATGGCCGTTCGACTGGAGATGCACGTGGCCGGGCGCATCGAGGATTACGCACTCATCGGAGACATGCAGACCGCTGCCCTGGTCTGCCGGGACGGCACAGTGGACTGGCTGTGCCTTCCCCGCTTCGATTCACACGCTATTTTTGCGGGACTGCTGGGTACCGAGGAGCACGGCTTCTGGCGCCTGGCACCGGCACGGGAGGACGGGGCCAAGCCGCCGTCCGCGGACCGCCGCCGCTACCGCGGGGATTCCCTCATCCTGGAATCGGAATGGGACACACCGCGCGGAACGGTCAGAGTGACCGATTTCATGCCGCCGCGTGACGGTGCGCCGCAAGTGATCCGGATCGTGGAGGGGATCAGCGGGCGGGTGGCGATGCGCTCCGAGCTGCGGATGCGGTTCAGCTACGGGCGGGTCACACCATGGGTGCACAAGGTCGACGGCCGTACGGTCGCCGTCGCCGGCCCGGACTCCGTCTGGCTGGACACCCCCGCCGACACCTTCGGCGAGAACCTGACGACGTACTCCGATTTCACGGTCGCGCCCGGGGACCGGATCGCGTTCACGATCAGCTGGCAGCCTTCGCACCACGAGCCGCCCGGTCTTCCGGACCCGGAGAGTTCGCTGGACGCGACCGCGGACTTCTGGCGTGAATGGGTCGAGCAGTGCACGTACCACGGGCCCTACCGCGAGGCCGTGGTCCGCTCCCTGATCACCCTCAAGGCACTGACGTACGCGCCGACCGGCGGCATCGTCGCCGCCCCGACGACGTCCCTGCCCGAGGACATCGGCGGTTCCCGGAACTGGGACTACCGCTACACCTGGCTCCGCGACGCCGCGATCACCCTCTCCTCCCTGCTGCGTACCGGCTACCGCGAGGAGGCCCGCGCCTGGCGCGAGTGGCTGCTGCGGGCCGTTGCCGGCGACCCGGAGAACCTGCAGATCATGTACGGCATCGCGGGCGAGCGCGAGCTGGGCGAGGCCGAGCTGGACTGGCTGCCCGGTTACGAGAACTCGGGCCCGGTCCGGGTCGGCAACGGCGCGGCGGGCCAGCTCCAGCTGGATGTGTACGGCGAGGTCATTGAGGCACTGCACCTCGCCCACATGACGGGCCTGACCCGCAACGACTACGCGACAGGCCTCCAGCTCAAGCTGATCGGTTACCTGGAGAAGCACTGGGACGAGCCGGACGAGGGCATCTGGGAGGTGCGCGGCCCACGCCGCCACTTCGTCCACTCGAAGGTGATGGCCTGGGTCGCCGTCGACCGCACCATCAAGCTGATCGAATCCGGGGACGCGGAAGGGCCGCTGGAGCGGCTGCGGGAACTGCGTGACGACATCCATCACGATGTCTGCGAACGGGGCTACGACAAGGAACGCAACACCTTCACCCAGTCCTACGGATCGAAGGAGCTGGACGCCTCCCTCCTGCTGATCCCCCAGATGGGATTCCTGCCGCCCGACGACAAGCGCGTGATCGGCACGATCGAGGCGATCCAGCGCGAGCTGTCCACGGAGGACGGTTTCGTGCTGCGCTACCCCACCAGGGGTGAGGACGCGGGCATCGACGGTCTGGAGGGCGACGAGGGCGCATTCCTGGCCTGCTCGTTCTGGCTGGCGGACGACCTGGCGATGATCGGCCGGGTCGACGAGGCACGCCAGCTCTTCGAGCGGCTGCTGTCCCTGCGCAACGATCTGGGCCTGCTCGCGGAGGAGTGGGACCCCCGGCTGCAGCGCCAGGTGGGGAACTTCCCCCAGGCGTTCAGCCATGTGCCGCTGATCGACACGGCACTACGCCTGACGGCGAGCGGGGCGTACGTCGGCTGACCTCGGGGAGGGGCGGGCGTGGCGTATGCGGGCTCTTCGCCTGGGTAAGCCGCACTGACTATGCGGGGCCCGCTCCTCCGCCGGACAGGCCCTGACCGGCGAGTGCGGCAAGAGGTGTCATCGCAGTGGCCCCCCGCTGTCCGCTCCGGTCACGACGGGCAGCTTTGAAGGCAGCCCCCACTCGCTCCAGGACCCGTCGTACACGGCCAGCTCGCGGTACCCAGCCAGCTCGGCCCCCAGCGTCAGCACGCAGGCGGTGACGCCCGATCCGCAGCTGAAGAACAGCCGCTCCCGCTCCCCGGCGAGGGCGGCGAATACGGCGCGCAGCTCCACCGCCGGGAGCATCCGGCCGTCACGCTGGATCTCACCGAAGGGCAGATTGACCGCACCCGGCATATGGCCGGGGCGCAGCCCTGGTCGTGGCTCGGCGACCGCGCCGGAGAACCGTTCCCTGGATCGGGCGTCGAATACGACCGCGGCGGGGTCGGCCAGGGCCGCCACCACCTCGTCGCTGCCGACGACCAGTCCCGCTCTCGGCCGAGCCGTGAAGTCGCCGCGCGCCACGACGGGCGCGGGCCCGGCATTCTCCAGCGGCAGTCCGGCGCCGGTCCAGGCGGGCAGGCCACCGTCGAGCACCGCGGCCCGGTCGAAGCCCATCGCGCGCAGCATCCACCAGGCGCGCGCGCTGGAGTAGATGCCCGCGCCGTCATAGACGACGACGGTGTCGGTGTCGTCGATGCCGAGGGAGCGCAGCTCCTCGGTGAACCGGTCGGCGTCGGGCAGCGTGTGGGGCAGTGGTCCGGAGTGGTCGGACAGTGCCCCGTCGATGTCGAAGGACCGCGCTCCCGGAATCCGTTGCTCGGAGCCCCGGTGCGCCCCCACCGAGGCGTCGAGGACCACCAGCCCGCGCTCGCCCAGCCGCGCCGCGAGCCAGTCGGCCCCGACCAGCGGGCCGGGAAGGGGGCCTGCAAGGTTTTCCCGGCTTGCGTACGCCGATGCGTCGTCGCCCATGTCTGCTCCAGGTCCAGATCCGGGTATGAGTACCACTCGGCCCGAACCGCGCGGCGGTCACAAGATCGCAGCGGCGCTCGACCGGTGTCAACAGCGGCTCCATCACCCCGGCCACGTGATAAGTGGCTGATCAACGCCACGGCCCCGGTCGGCGGACTCCCCCGACGGCTCCCCGACGGCTCCCCGACGAAGCCTCCGGCGCCCGGGGCCGGTACCTTCCTGATCAGGGCGACTGCCGCCCGACCCGAGTGGAAGCGCGAGGCCAGAGCCAGTGGAGAGCCAAGGCGGAATCACCGTGCAGCGAGCCCTTGAGCTGCCGGGGCTGCGCAGCGGGCTCCCGGAGGTGGTGGCCGGCGCGGACCGGCTGAACCGTACGGTGCGCTGGGTGCACGCGGGCGAGGTCCCGAACATCGCTTCGCTGCTCAAGGGTGGTGAGCTGCTGCTCACCACGGGTCTGGGGCTGGGCACCCGCCCCGCCGAGCAGCGCGCCTTCGTCCGCAAGCTCGCCGACCGTCAGATCGCCGCCCTGGTGGTGGAGCTCGGACCGCGCTTCAGCAGGCTGCCCGCGTCGATCGTGGACGCCGCCCGAGCGGCCGGCCTGCCGCTGGTGCAACTGCACCGCGAGGTGCCGTTCGTGACGGTGACCGAGGAGATCCACACCGAGATCGTCAACGGTCACTACGCGCTGCTGCGGCAGGCCGAGGATGTGCTCCGGCGGTGTACGGAGGCGCTGCTCGGCGGCGGTGGTGTGCCGCAGGTGCTGGGCATCCTGGCGGACTTCACGGCCAACCCGGTCTTCCTGGAGACGGCGGACGGCCAGCTGCTGTACGCGGCGGGCCCCGGGTCCGGCCAGGTGTCCGTCGATCCGCTCCAGGTGTGGGACGGGATGCGCGGCGACCGCGCGGCCCGTGAGACTCCACCCACCGGTTCGGTGCTGGTGGATGTGCCGGGTGGCGGACCTGGAACCGGTTCGGTACGGGCCAGGCTGGTGCTGCTGGCCGTGGCCGGGCCGCTGATGACGGTGCACCGGATGGCGGCGGAACGGGCGGCGGACATTCTCGCCGTCGTGCTGATGCAGGCCCGCCAGGAGGAGGAGCTCGCCGCGCGCGGCCGGGGCGACTTCCTGACGGATCTCGCCGAGGGCCGGATCTCGCCGGAGAACGCGCCGACGCAGGCCCGCGTACTGGGCTTCAAGCCGGGTGGGATACCGCTGCTGCCGGTGGTCATGCGGCTGGCCCCCGAGCTGTCCGGGTCGGGGAACTGGGCGCTGCTGGCACGGGCGGTGCTGGAGGAGCTCTCGTCGGTTGGTGTGCCGGTGCTGCTCGGTGTGCGGCCCGTGGAGGGCCGGGTTCCGGTGCTGCTGGGGCTGCGGTCCGAGACGGAGCGCACAGCGGTCGCGGACCGGGTCGCGGCGGCGCTGCGGGCGGGTGTGGAGCGGGCCGGTCTGGAGCGTGCCGGATCGCATCCCCCGGTCGTGGTGGTGGGCGTGGCGGGCGGCTGGGCGGCGGCCGGGGCGGGGCTGCGGCACGCCGCGGAGACGGCGACGGCCGCGCACGGTCTCAGCGACCGGCCCTGGTACGACGCCCGGCGCCTGGACATCGACCTGCTGCTGTGGCGGCTGCGGGACCATCCGGATCTTGCGGCGTTCGTGGACCGGGCGATCGGTCCGCTGCGCGATCACGACCGCACCTCGCGCCCTCCGCTGCTGCCGACGCTGGAGACGTATCTGGCCCACGCGGGCCGCAAGGCGGAGACGGCACGCGAACTGCATCTGAACCGTCAGACGCTGTACAATCGGCTGGCCCGCATCGGCGAACTGCTCGGCACCGACCTGGACGACCCCCAGGCGGTCCTGGCCCTGAGCCTGGCCCTCCGGGCCCGCCGCCACACGTCCTAGTGCCGCGACCGGCACCAGTGCCGGTCGACGAGGAGCGGCGCTCACCGCGTCCGCGCCACCGCCAAGGGTTTCGTCAACTCGTCGTAGATGCTGAGAACTTGAGCGATCGTGTCGTCCTCCGTCGGCCAACTCGCGGCCTGTGCATGCCCCGCGGCCACCAGCTCCGCGCGCCGTTCCGGATTGCCGAGCAGCCTGCACACCACCCGCGCGAGTGCCTCCGCGTTCCCGTACGGTACGAGCTCCGCCCCGTCCCCCACGAGTTCGGGCACCCCTCCGACCGCGGTGGCGACCAGCGGAACACCGAGCCGCAGCGCCCCCTGGGCCAGCACCGAGCGTGCCTCCCACCGGCTGGACAGCACGGCCAGATCGGCGGCGGCGAGCAGTTCCGCGATGTCGTCGCGGCTGCCGATGAGCCGGACGGGCAGCTCCTCGTCCCTGATCCGGCGCTGCAGAGCGGCCCGCTCCCGCCCCTCCCCCACGATGATCAGCAGAGGTACGGGGTCGAGTTCGCGCCATACCCGTGCGGCGTCGAGCAGCATGTCGTACCCGTGATGCGGCACGAGGCTTCCGTACGAGACGATTAACGGGCGTTCCACCACACCGAGTTCGGCCCGCGCCTTGCCTTCGTGAATGTCGGCGGGCACGCGCGGTACGGGGGCGGAGACCGGCGAGAGCCGGGCATCGCGCGCTCCTCGGCGCCGCGCCCGGTCGACCAGGTCCGATGTCGTACCGAGCACAACTGCCGCCGCACGGGCGGCCCTTCTCTCCATCAGATGAAGCAGCCTGCTACGGGCGCCCTTGGCGTGGGCGTGAGCATGCCAGGTGACGACCAGCGGGATACGCCGGCCGCCGAGCGCAAGAGCGGCGCGCACGGCGGCGTGCAGACCGTGCGCGTGGACCACGTCCGCCGTCAGGCAGGCGGTACGCAGCGCGGCGACGGCGGCAGGATCACTGCGCCGCGGTACGGGGGCGAACCGGGCACCCGCACCGGAGAAGTCGTAGGCCCGGTCCAGTTCGGCCGGGGCACAGACGGTGACGTGCACGCCTCTCGCCACCAGCCCTGCAGTCAGTGAGCTGACGTGGGCGCTGCTGCCCGCGCTGCCGCCGCCCAGGACTTGGACCGTACGCAGCTGTGACACGTTGAATGGCTCCCGGGGCTCCCGAGTGGGCGGTGATGGCACCGTCAAGGATGCCAGTCCGTACGCACGTTCCGGCACAGTCGAGCCACTGTCCCGCCGCGTACGACAGCAACCGGCCATGGCGTACCACTCGCACGGGTGAGAAGGCGGCGCGATGTTGCCGCACCCGTGCACCCTGTCAGCGGTCCGACAGCATGTGGGCGAGTCGGCTGACCCGGTCCCCGTACACCGTCGCCGCGACAAGCCCCGCCGCATGGGCGACGAGCCCGGCCCGGCCGCGGCCCGCGACGATGGCGACACCGAGTGCGGCGCCCAGGGCGTGGGCCCCGGTGTCCCCGATCATGGTGCGCTCCCCCAGGTCGTCGGCGACGAGGGCTGCCACGGCTCCCATCGGCGCGGCGGTGAGTGCGCCCGCCGACAGGCCCGGGGCCCCGAGGGCGAGCACGGTGGCGGCGGCCACGACGGGCCGTACATCCATGAGATTGACGAGGTGCGCGCTTCCGGCGATCACGACGCCGGCGAGAACCCGGTCGACGGGCAGCTCCCTGAGCAGCGCACCGGCCGCCAGCCCGGCAGCCCCGATCCCGAAGAGCTTCACCGCGCCACTGGTCACCTCGCCGTCCCGCAGCGCACCCAGGTGGGCACGGAACCCGCGACGCGGATCGTCCGCACCGACGAGGTCGTCGTACGCACCGCAGCCGCCGGCCGCGAGTACGGCGAGCACGGCGGCGTACCGGGTACGCGCAGGCAGTGGGAGGACGGCGGTTCCGGCTGCGGCGCCGAGGGCGACGGCCGGTCCCGCGTACAGATCGACCGTACGGCCCGCGTAGTTGGTGCGCTGCCAGCGCCTGCGCGGCCGGGTCCGCAGCGCCCGGTACACACCCCCCGCGACGGCGGCGGCGACAGCACCGGACACTGCGGCTTTGCTGAACATTGCTCCCATGCGGGCCAGGCTACGCAGCGCTCCGCCGGGACCGTCCGGCGGCCACTGCGTCCGCGAATCGCCGGGCGGACTTGAATGACGAACCCGTCCGGAAACTGAGCGGGAACACGCGCCCGGCGGCCGCCCAGCCCCGGCTACGCATCCACCCGCGCCGCGGCCAGCAACTCCTCCGCATGAGCCCGCGCCGTCTGCGAATCCTCCTGTCCCGCGAGCATCCTGGACAGCTCCCGTACCCGGTCCTCGCCCTCCAGGACCGTGACCCCGCTGCTGGTCACCGACCCGTCGACCGTCTTCTCGACCAGCAACTGCCGGTCGGCGAAGGCCGCCACCTGCGGCAGGTGCGTGACGACGACCACCTGCGCGGACCTGGCGAGCTTCGCGAGCCGCCGCCCGACCTCGACGGCCGCCTTGCCGCCAACGCCCGCGTCCACCTCGTCGAAGAGGTACGTGGGTACCGGATCGGAGCCGGCGAACACCACCTCGACGGCGAGCATCACCCGGGACAGCTCACCGCCCGACGCACCCTTGGCGATCGGCCGCGGCTGGGCGCCCGGGTGCGGGGCCAGCAGAAGCTCGACCTCGTCGGCGCCGGACGGCCCGTATACCACGCTCCGCCCGCCGATCTCGATGCCGGATGCTTCGTCGGCCGCCTCGGTCTGCCGGATGTCGAAGGAGACCCGGGCATGCGGCATGGCGAGGGATGCCAGCTCCGCGGTCACCGCCTCGGCGAAGCGCTCCGCCGCTCCCGTACGTGCATCGGTCAACGCCTGCCCGAGGACGGAGAGTTCGGCACGCAGCGCGTCGCGCTCCGCGGTCAGCTCGCCGATGCGGTCGTCGTCGCCCTCCAGCTCGGTCAGCCGGGCGGCCCCTTCCTCGGCCCAGGCAAGCACGGCGGTGATGTCCTCGCCGTACTTACGGGTGAGTCCGGTGAGCGCGGCCCGCCGCTCCTCCACCGCGGCAAGCCGCAGTGGATCGGCGTCCAGCTGGTCGGCGTACCCGGCCAGCTCGCCCGCCACATCGGCGAGCAGGATCGAGATCTCACCGATCCGGTCGGCGAGCACTGCCAGCGCCGGATCATGGGCCCGTACCGCGTCCAGGGACCGTCCGGCGGCCGCGACCACGGTCGTCGCGTCGACGCCCTCCGGGTCCTCAGGGTTGCCCGCGAGCGCGGTGTGCGCGAGGGCCGCCGCGGAAGCGAGCGCTTCGGCGTGGCCGAGCCGCTCGGCCTCTGCGGCCAGGTCGCCGTCCTCACCCGCCAGGGGTTCGACCCCGGCGATCTCGCCCAGCCCGAAGCGCAGCAGATCCGCTTCCTGAGCGCGTTCGCGAGCGCGCGTCGTCAGCTCGTCGAGCTCCGTGACGACGGCCCGCAGCCGCCGGTAGGCCGCCGCGTACTCGGCGTGCGGCACGGCGACACCGTCGCCCGCGTAACGGTCGAGGGCCTGCCGCTGCCGCGCGGGCTTGAGCAGCCCCTGCTGGTCGGTCTGGCCGTGCACGGCGACGAGTTCGTCGGCGAGTTCGGCGAGCACCCCCACCGGCACGGATCTGCCGCCGAGATGCGCCCGGGAACGCCCCTCGGCGGAGACGGTACGGCTGATCAACAGCGCGCCGTCGTCGAATTCGGCCCCGGCCTCCTCGGCCCGCAGGGCCACAAAGTCGCCGTCGGACACCGTGATCCGCCCCTCGACGACCGCGGCCTTGGCGCCGATCCGTACCAGGGCGGGGTCGGCACGCCCGCCGAGCAACAGCCCCAGGCTGGTGACGACCATGGTCTTGCCCGCGCCGGTCTCACCCGTCACCGCGGTGAAACCGGGTGACAGCTCGACCACCGCGTCATCGATGACTCCGAGCGACCGTATCCGCATCTCCTCCAACACGGACATGACCTTACGAGGTCCGGGCCCGGGTGTGCGACGGGCCCCGCCGCCCGGGGTTCACTCTCCCGTGTGCTCCTGGAGCATTCGCAGCGTCTCCGGGGCGACGTCCGCCGGTCAGTGCGGCGCGCCCCGCCAGCCCGAGACGGGCAGCGCGAACTTCGCCACCAGCCGGTCCGTGAACGAGGCGTGGTGCAGCCGCGCAAGCCGTACGGGCACCGCACCACGCCGCACCTCGACCCGCGCACCCGCGGGCAGCTCCACGGTCCTGCGCCCGTCGCACCACAGCACCCCGTGCGGGGTGTGCTGCTGGACCTCGACGGCCAGCACCGAGGTCGGCGAGGTCACCAGCGGTTTGGCGAACAGCGCATGGGCGCTGATCGGCACCATCAGCAGCGCCTCGACCTCGGGCCAGACTACGGGTCCGCCCGCCGAGAAGGCGTAGGCGGTCGATCCGGTCGGCGTCGCGCAGACGATCCCGTCGCAGCCGAACCCGGTCACCGGCCGGCCGTCGATCTCCAGGACGACCTCCAGCATGCGCTCGGGCGACACCTTCTGCACTGCCGCTTCGTTGAGCGCCCAGTCGGTGTGGACGATGTCGCCGTTGCTGTGCACGACGACGTCGAGCGTCATCCGTTCCTCGACCTGGTACGCCCGCGTGACGACCCGGTCGACGACCTTGTCCAGGTCGTCCCGCTCGGCCTCGGCGAGGAAGCCGACCCGGCCGAGGTTGACACCGAGCATCGGCACCCCGGAGGCGCGGGAGAGTTCGGCGCCGCGCAGCAGCGTCCCGTCGCCGCCGAGCACGATCAGCAGCTCACAGCCGTCCACGGCCTTGGGCGTGGTGTCCGTGAACGTCTCGACGGACGGCGGCAGCGGCAGATCGGCCGCCTCGGTGGCCAGCACCCGTACCCCCAGGCCGCTGCGCAGCAGTCCCTGTACGACCAGCTCGGCGCTGCGGATCGCGGCCGGGCGGCCGGTGTGTGCCAAAAGAAAGACAGTTCGTGCCGCATTCGTCGTCAACGAGGCCCCTCCGCCACTGCACGGTCGACATCTGCGGGATCCGGCTCAGGTGCTCCGGCCCGCAGCCACAGAAAGTACTCGACATTTCCCGAGGGCCCCGGTAGCGGACTCGCCGTCACCCCCTGCACTCCGAGGCCCAGCGCCCAGGCCCGGCGCGCCACCTCCCGTACCGCTTCGGCCCGCAGCTCGGGGCTACGCACCACGCCGCCGCTGCCGAGCCGCTCCTTGCCGACCTCGAACTGCGGCTTGACCATGAGGACCAGGTCCGCGTCCGGGGCGGCGCAGCGCGCCAGGGCGGGCAGGACCAACCCCAGCGGGATGAACGACAGATCGCCGACGACCAGGTCCGCCCGCTTCCCGTCAATGGCTTCCAGCGTCAGCTCGCGTACGTTGGTGCGGTCCTTGACGGTGACGCGCTCATCGGACCGGAGCGACCAGGCGAGCTGCCCGTAGCCGACGTCGACGGCGACGACATGACCGGCGCCGGCCCGCAGCAGTACGTCGGTGAAGCCACCGGTCGATGCCCCGGCGTCCAGCGCCCGCCGCCCCTCGACCTTCAGCCCGAGGGGTACGAAGGCGGCAAGGGCGCCGGCGAGCTTGTGCCCGCCGCGCGAGACGTACTCGGGGTCGCTGTCGTCCTTGATCACGACGACCGCGGCGCTGGTCTCGACCTGGGTGGCGGGTTTGGTCGCGGTGTTTCCGCCGACGGTCACCCGCCCTGCGGCGATCAGCTGGCTCGCATGCTCGCGTGAGCGGGCGAGCTTACGGCGTACCAGCTCGGCGTCGAGGCGGCGACGTGCCACTCCTGCCACGTTCGGTTCAGCTCCTGTTGTTGTACGAGGGCATAGGTCCGGGTGCGGGCCTGGCGTCCAGCGCGGTCAGCGCATCGCACAGCCCGCCGTGTACATCCTCGTACACCTCGATATGCCCGTCCGCCGGGAGGTGGTCCGCATCGGCGAGACGCTCCAGCAGCGTGTCGACCTCGGCGTTGCCGGTGGGGGTACGCTCGACGCCGAGGGGCGCGGGTGCGGCGGGACCATGAGAGGTTGCGGCGGCCGGAACCCCGCCCTTGCCAGACGGATCTTCCGCCGCGTCCACGGGTTTCACTCCGGGTGCTGTTCCGGCTGCCGTCCCGGGACCCGGCATCGAGTCGCTCATGCGGGAAACGCTACCTCGAAGGGCTGCGGTACCGTCGGTCACAATGGCGACCATGGCGGAGTGCCGCAGCGCACTCGACAAACTTTCCGACAACCTCGCGGGGGCCGACGGCGACGTGCGCAGCGCGGCTGCCCTCGACCGCTCGCTGAGCTGCTACATCAAAGACCTCGACATCACCTTCACCGGCCGACTGGCCAATGGCCGGATCCAGGTCCTGGACACCGTCGACGGCCCGCCCGGGGAGAAGGCGGAGATCCGGCTCGCGATGACCGGCGACGACCTGGTGGCCATGGTGAACGGCGAGCTGAACTTCGCCAGGGCATGGGGTGCGGGCCGGGTCCGCCTGGAGGCCGGCTTCCGCGATCTGCTGAGACTCAGGGCGCTGCTGTAGCCGCGGGGCGGGTCCCACCCGCCCCGCGGCTCGGCCATCCGGACGGCGGCACACAGAGCAGAACGAAGTCAGGTCAGCCCAACCCGCTTCGAGCTCGAATCGCCGGGGTCGTGTTTCACAGCCCCAGCCTGGCGACCACCTTCCCCGCGTCCAGCCCGCACGAGCCGTCTCCGGCGTACGACCACGCCGCCCCGCAGAGCGCCCGCAGCCCGTCGAGTACGTCTCCCTCCCCTTCGAGCACCAGGTCGTCACCGCGCACCGACGCCGTCCAGCCACCGCAGCCGAACCCGTCGCCCGTCCGCGTCACCTCGGGCTGCCCGGTCAGCAGCCCCCGCAGATCCGCGTCCACATACGCCGGCCGGTGCTTCGGCTCGGCGGCCACCAATTGCGCCGCGTCCGTCACCCCGGTGAGCACCAGCAGCGAGTCCACACCGCCGTTGAACGCGCCCTCGATGTCCGTGTCCAGCCGGTCCCCGACCACCAGCGGGCGCTCGGCCCCGGTCCGCAGCACAGTCTCCCGGTGCATCGGCAGCAACGGCTTCCCGGCGACCTGCGGCTCGGCCCCGGTCGCGATCCGTACGACCTCCACCGCCGCACCGTTCCCCGGCGCGATGCCCCTGGCACTCGGAATCGTCAGATCCGTGTTGGACGCGAACCACGGCACCCCCCGCGCAATCGCGCACGAGGCCTCGATGAACCGCCCCCACGTCATGTCAGGCCCGCCGTACCCCTGCGCCACCGCGACCGGCTCGTCGTCCGCCGATTCCACCGGCACCAGACCGCGCTCCCGCAACGCGACGCGCAGCCCCTCGCCGCCCACCACCAGCACCCGCGCCCCGGCCGGCAGCTGATCGGCCATCAGCCTGGCCACCGCCTGCGCCGAGGTGATCACATCGACGGGCTCGGCCGGAACCCCGAGCTCGGTCAGGTGCGCGGCCACCGCGGCCGGCGTCCGCAGGGCATTGTTGGTCACATACGCCAGGTGCATCCCGCCGTCCCGCGCCGCTCCCAGCGAGTCGACGGCGTGGACGATCGCATGACCGCCCGCGTACACCACCCCATCGAGATCGAGCAGCGCCGTGTCGTAGGCCTCGTTCAACGCGGTGCTGCTGCCGCGCGGCCTGGTCCTGCTCGCCTGACTCATTCTTTGCGCTCCTCGATGCCTGCTTCTGTTCCGATCATCGCGCATCCCGGCCGCACACATACCATGCAGAAATGAACACATCAGGTCCGGCTGGCCCCGGCCAGGGACTGCGTCTGATCCCGTTTCGTGGACTGCGATACGTCCCCGAGCGGGTCGGCAGTCTTGCCGCGGTGACCTCACCGCCGTACGACGTCGTCGTGCGCCCCGACGGGCTGCACCACCTGGAGTCGGCGGATCCGCACAACATCGTCCGGCTGATCCTGCCGCAGGCCGACACGGCCGCGGCCCGCCACACACAGGCCGCCGACACCCTGAACCGCTGGCTGGCCGAAGGCATACTCGCTCCCGACCCCGAGCCCGCGCTGTACGTCTACGAGCAGCGCAACGCCGAGATCCTGCAACGCGGCATCGTCGGGGCGCTGGCGCTCTCCGCCCCCGCCGACGGCATCGTGCTGCCGCACGAGGACGTGATGGCCCACGTCGTCGAGGACCGGGCCAACCTGATGCGCACCACCGCGGCCCATCTCGAACCGCTGCTGCTGACCTACCGCAGCGCAGGCGACCCGACCGGCGCGACCGCCGTCATCGAACAGACCATCCACCGGCCGCCGCTCCTCGCCACCACCACCGAGGACGGCTACAGCCACCGGCTCTGGGCGGTCACTCACCCGGCCGACCGGGCCGAGATCGTGGCCGATCTCGCCCGCCACCAGGCCCTGATCGCCGACGGCCACCACCGCTGGGCCACCTACCTCCGCCTCCAGCAGGAGCACACCGCTCCTGGCCCCTGGGACTTCGGCCTGGTCCTCCTCGTCGACACGGCCCGCTATCCGCTGCGGGTCCGCGCCATCCACCGGCTGCTGCACCGCCTCCCGGTCGCCGACGCACTCGCCGCGCTGAACGGCCTCTTCCGCGTCCGTGGCATCGAGGGCCCGCTCCCCCTGGCCCTGGACGCACTCGCCGAGGCGGCCGCCGAAGGCAACGCATTCCTGCTCGCGGGCGACGGGGGCTTCCACCTCATCGACCGTCCCGACGCCGACCTGCTGTCCCGTACGATTCCGGCCGACCGTCCGGCCGCCTGGCAAACCCTCGACGCGACGGTCCTGCACGCGGCTCTGCTCGACCATGTCTGGCAGATCCCCGACGCCCCGGAACACATCGCGTACATACACGACACCGCGGCCGTCGTCGAACAGGCCGAACGTCACAACGCCACGGCGGTCCTGATGCATCCGGTACGCGAGGAAGTCGTCCGGGATCTCGCCCGACAGGGCGTCACCATGCCCCGCAAGTCGACTTCCTTCGGCCCGAAGCCGGCCACCGGCCTGGTCCTGCGAAGCCTCACCCTGGACTGACCCGCACGGCAACAAGAAGGGGCGGCACCCCTTCCGGAGTGCCGCCCCTTCTCATGCCTCAGGACTCGGACGTACCGTCCTCGTCCTTGTCCTTGCCGTCGCTGTCCTTGCCGTCGCTCGTGTCGTCATCCGCAGCAGCGGCCGGCTCCTGAGCGGCATCGTCCTCGTCCTGGTCCTCACCAAGGGCGTCGACGAACTCGACACCGTCCAGCTCGGCGAGCCGGTCCGAGGCATCGGTGGCACCGTCCTTGTCGGCCTCCAGCGCCTTCCCGAACCACTCACGCGCCTCGTCCTCTCGCCCCGCCGCCAGCAGCGCGTCCGCGTACGCATAGCGCAGTCGCGAGGTCCACGGGTGCACGGCGTTCGAGGCAAGCTCGGAGCTCTGCAGCGTGACGATGGCGGCATCGATCTGCCCCATGTCCCTACGGGCCCCGGCAGCCACCAGACGCATCTCGACCTGACCGGCCTTGTCCAGCTTCTGCACCTCGGGCTCGCCGGCCATGGCCATCGCCCGCTCGGGCCGCCCGAGTCCGCGCTCGCAGTCAGCCATGACGGGCCACAGCTCCACGGAACCGGTCATCCGCTTGGCCGCCCGGAACTCGGCCAGCGCCTCCGAGTACTTTTGCGTCGCGTACGCGGCAAAACCGGCCGCCTCACGCACGGCAGCAACCCGCGAGGCCAGCCGCAACGCGATCCTCGAGTACGCGTACGCCTGCTCGGGGTCCTCGTCGATCAGCCGGGCCACCATGACGAGGTTCCTGGCGACATCCTCGGCCAGGGTCTTCGGCAGGCTCATCAGCTCCTGCCGTACGTCCTTGTCGATCTCATCACCGGTGACGTCGTCAGGAATCGGAAGCCGCTTGATGGGCTCACGGTCCCGGTCGTCCCGCCGCTCGTACCCACCACGGTCGTCGCGCCCGCGGTAACCACCCCGGCCACCACGATCGTCCCGCTGCCCGCGGTAACCACCGCCGCGGCTGTCGTCCCGCCGGAACCCGCCGCCGGAGCCGCCACCACGGCTGTCGTCACGCCGGTCGCCACCACCACGGCTGTCGTCGTCCCGGCGGGGGCCACGCGGCCGGTCATCACGCCGCTCGAACCCACCCACAGGACGCCCACCACGGTCGTCACCACGCCGCGGCCCACGGTAGCCCCCACGGTCATCATCACGCCGCGGCCCACGGTCACGATCCCGGTCCCGGTCATCCCGCCGGAACCCACCACCGGAACCACCACGGCTGTCATCACGCCGGAACCCACCA